>PBNH01000008.1 GCA_002723035.1 Rhodobiaceae bacterium
TCAATTACACCAGGACAAACACAATTTATTCTAACTCCTGTATTAGCTAACTCAATAGCCATATCACGAGTAAAAACTACTAAGCCTCCCTTTGCGCTTCCATAAGCTGTAGAGAGCGGAAAGCCCACTAATCCGTTTAATGAGGAAATATTAATAACACTTCCTGATCCAGCATCAACCATACCGGGGACAATATATTTACACATTAACCAAGGACCCTTAAGGTCTGTATCGAGAACTCTATCCCATTCTTCTAGTGTTGTTTTGTCATAAGTTTGATTGAGTTCGGAACCAGCATTGTTAACAAGAACATCTACTTTATCCCAAGTTTTGTATGCATGATCTGAAACTGCTTTGACATCAGATTCGATTCTTACATCACATTTAATTGCATCAACCGAAGATCCCATTTCTTCTGCGAATGAATTAGCTGTATCTATATCTATATCGGCAATAAGAACATGTGCGCCTTCTTCAACAAAGCGTTTAACTGTTGCAGCTCCAATACCGCTAGAGCCACCTGTGACTATACAATTTAAGCCTTTAAGGCGCACAATAGACTCTTTTAGTCTCTTCTTCCCATAAACTGAAGAATGAAAAGGAATAGGTTAATAAAATCTAAGTAAAGTGTTAAGGAGCCCATAATCGCAGACTTTTCAGCTGCTTCAGCGCCACTGTATTGAACTCTATTTAACCAATCTCTTTTTATTTTCTGTGTATCCCAAGCGGTTAATCCTGCAAAAATTAAAACACCCAAAATACTGATTATGAATGACATCTGACCGCTGCCAACAAAAAGATTTATAACTGACGCAATAATTAAACCAAAAAGTCCCATTATTAAAAAAGCTCCCATTGCAGAAAGATCTTTTTTTGTAGTATATCCCCATAAACTAAGGCTAGCAAATGCACCAGCGGTTACAAAAAATGCTTGAAAGACTGCTGTTCCTGTATAAGCCAGAAAAATATAAGACAAAGATAATCCCATTAATCCTGCAAAAACCCAAAATACTGATTGTGCTTTTGAGGCAGACATTGAATTAATTTTTGAAGCAAAATAAAAAACAACACCTAATGGAGCAAACATAACAACATAAATTAACATTGTATTTGCTATTGCCACATATAAACCAGATGTAGCAGAAAACCATGCAACTATTCCCGTTAAGGCTAAGGCTGCAGACATATAATTATATACACGAAGCATATGCGATCTTAAACCCTCATCAATCTGAGCTTGGCTTAAATTTGCTATGCTTGATTGTGCATTATTAAAATTGTTCATTTTAAACTCCGTATAATTCGTTATATTGATAATTAATTATATTGTATAACTATGATTTTATTCAAGCCCAACTATAAAATTATTATATTATTGAGAGGTTATCATAAAAATGGCTAAAAAAATATCTTTAAAACAAAGAAACGAGAGCCTTAAGAAGCTTAATGGATGGAAAAAAACTAGAGGAAAAGACTCAATTGAGAAAGATTTTATCTTTAAAGATTTTCAATCAGCCTTTTCTTGGATGACAAAGATAGCATTTGTTGCCGAAAAAATGGATCACCATCCTGAGTGGTTTAACGTCTACAATAGAGTAAAAGTAACTCTAACAACTCATGATGCAGGTGGTATTACTCAACTCGACATTGACCTGGCAAGTACGATGAATAAAACTTCAAAGTATTGACTACTTAGGAGCCATCCTTATTGCCCCATCGAGCCTAATACTCTCACCATTAAGCATTTCGTTCTCACAAATGTGTCTCGCCATAAAACCATACTCTTTTGGATAACCTAATCTGGAAGGAAATGGTATTTGAGCACCGAGTGATTGTTTAAGTTCATCTGGAGCACCAGCAAATAGTGGAGTATCAAAAAGTCCTGGAAGAATAGTATTTACTCTTATTCCCTCTCTTGAGAGATCTCTCGCAACTGGAAGTGTCATTCCAACAATTCCACCTTTTGAAGCTGAATAAGCTGCTTGTCCAATTTGACCATCTTCGGCTGCAACAGAAGCAGTATTTATCACTACACCTCTTCCACCATCATCAGTTATGGGATCTAATGTCATCATACCAGCAGATGAGTAAGCTATGCATCTAAAGGATCCTATTAAATTTACCTGTATTACTGTATTGAATGGGTCTAGCGGATGTGGAGTTATATCACCACTTTTTCTATCTCTTGAAGCAGTTTTAACGGCAATACCAATACCTGCACAGTTGATTAGTATTCTTTCTTGACCAATTTCACTTCTGGATTTTTCAAAAGCTGCAATGACACTTTCATCGCTTGTAACGTTTGATTCACAAAATACTCCGCCCAGTTCAGAGGCAACAGCTTCACCTTTTTCTGCGTTAAGATCAAAAAGTGCACATTTAACACCAAATTTTGATAATTCACGTGCTGTTGCTTCACCAAGACCAGATGCCCCGCCAGTAATAACAGCGCTAATATTTTCATCTAATTTCATTTTATTTCCTTTAGTTTAAATTTGTTCGAATTCTTGTTTTTTACTTTTCTGAATTTTAGCCTCTCTCCTCACAATATACAATGTAGATAAAATAATAATCGAGGATCCAATTAAGGTATTTATACCAAATATTATTCCGAAAATTAAAAAATCAACCGCTGCACTAGCCAATAATCTTACATAATCAATAGGGGCAATAACTGATGCCTCGCCAATGGCATATGCTCTTATAAAAAAATTATGAGCTATCGAGGCACAAACTGCCATTATTAAAATTAAAATTAGTTGATCAAAATTAGGAGTAACCCAAACTAAAATTGCTGGGATAATCATTATTGGAATACTCACTACATTTGAATAAAACATTAAAGTTATTGGCTGATCATACTTCGAGACAACTTTAACGAAAATTGCTGCTCCTGCAAACGCAATTGCTGCGCCAAGTGCCGATATAGCTGCTACATTGTAATTTCCTGAGGGATTAAGCATAATTATGACGCCCAAAAAACCAATTAGGGCAGCAATAGTTCTTTTTAATCCAACTTTTTCATTTAAAAAAATTGCAGCTAAAGGAACAACAAAAAGCGAACTAGAAAATCTTATTGCTTGAGCATCAGCTAGAGGCATATTAACTATAGCATAAAAACCCATCATTATACCAAGAGCGCTAATTGTACCCCTGGCAATTTGTAAAAGGGGAACCTTTGTATTAATACCACCTTGGGAAAGGCCTGCCTTGATCAAAAAAGGCAAGATTACTATTAAACTAAATGAAGCTCTAAAAAAAGAAATTTGAAATGCATGAAAATCATTGCCTAGATATTTTGCTAATGCAGCCATCGTAGTAAATGCGAATACTGACATAAAAAGCCAAAAGGCACCTTGAAGATTATTTGATAGACCTGATATAAAGTCTATTATTCTATCAAGCATTAACTGCGAACCCTAACGACAACCTTTCCTTTTGCTTTTCTATCCGCTAAGTCTCTTATGGCTTTAGCCCCGTCTTTTAAATCATAAACTTCAGAAATATGAGGTTTTAAAAAACCATCTTCATACATTTTTAAAAGATCATTAACATTATCATTATGCTCATTAGGGAATAAGGTTTTAAAGGCCCCCCAAAAAACACCTACAATTTGGCATCCTTTCAATAGGGTTAAGTTCAATGGTATTTTAGGTATATAGCCTGCAGCAAAACCAACAACTAAATATCGTCCATCCCAAGCAATTGCTCTTAAGGTTGGTTCAGCATAATCAGCACCAACTGGGTCATAAATTACATCAACACCCTTTCCATCTGTCATATCTTTAATCTGGTTTGAAAGAGCTTTTTGATCATCCCTATCTAGGTCTCCAGTTTTATAAACCAAAACCTCATCAGCACCGTGATCTCGGCAAATATTTACTTTCTCTTCTGATGATGCTGCAGCAATGATACGAGCCCCCATAGCTTTACCAATTTCAACGGCCGCTAAGCCAACTCCACCGGCTGCTCCCAAGACAAACATGCTTTCACCTTTTTTTAGCTTAGCCCTATCTTTTAAGGCATGGTGCGAAGTTCCATATGTCATTAAAAAAGATGCTGCGGTATCAAAATCCATACTCTCTGGAATTGGAGTTAATGATCCTTGGTCTACAGATATTTTTTCTGCAAAGGATCCCCATCCCGATGATACAATTACCCTATCACCAATATCAAAACCTTCAACACCCTCACCAATCTCTGAGATTATTCCTGCAGACTCTCCGCCAGGAGAAAAGGGTAATGATGGCTTGAACTGATACTTGTCTTCGATTATTAAAACATCTGGAAAATTTACTGAGGAAGAATAAATATCCACTATTACTTTTCCAGCGCTTATTACTGGATCGGCAACTTCTTCATAGGATAATGTTTCAGGTGGTCCAAATTCTTTACATAAGAGAGCTTTCATTGGTATCTCCAAAAAATTTATTTACTATCTTTAAACTGAAAAAAACTATACGCCAAGATATTAAAAATGTTAGATCTTTAAGCATTATTTTTTGAGGAATAAAATGCGCGGCTATTTTGGATTTGGAGCAGAAGGAATTTCAAAGCCTATGAATATGGGTAACCTTGTGAGATCAGCTCATGCGTTTGGTGCTCAGTTTGTATTTACAGTTTCAGCTCATTATTCAGTAAGAGAGGGTAAGTCAGACACATCAAAAGCGCCGAATCATTTACCTTGGTATGATTGGGATAGTTGCGAAGATATGATTTTACCGAATAAATGTAAATTAGTTGGTGTTGAGTTAGTAAATGATGCTATTGAGCTACCCTCCTTTCATCACCCAAAGCAGGCAGCATATGTACTAGGACCAGAAATGGGTTCTTTATCAGAGGAAATGACAAAGAAATGTGATTATATTGTAAAAATTCCCACAAAATTCTGTATAAATGTTCAAATTGCTGGATCAATCGTTATGTATGATCGAATTAGATCTTTAGGAAAGTTTGCTCAAAGGCCTCAAACTGAAGTTGAACAAAAAAATGAATGAAAATAATAATAATAATAACAAAGGATCAAGTTTAATTGGTCTAACTAGAGAAGAGATCAAAGATTTACTAATAAAATTTGATATACCTGATCAACAAATAAATATGAGGATTAACCAAGTATGGGGTTGGATATATAATAGAGGCGTAAGCTCAATTGACGAGATGACAACTCTTTCTTTGGATTTAAGAGAAGAATTAAAAAAGCACCATAATCTTGATAGACCTGTAATTGCCGATGAACAGACATCAGAAGATGGTACGAAAAAATGGTTATTAAAGTTTAACGATAATTCTGAAATTGAAACAGTCTTTATCCCTGATAACGAAAGAGGAACATTATGCGTTTCAAGCCAAGTTGGTTGTACCCTAAATTGTACTTTCTGTCATACAGGAACACAAAGGCTAGTAAGAAATTTATCTTCGCAAGAAATTATATCACAGGTTGTTGTGGCTAAAGACTCCCTTGGAGAATGGTCTAAAGAACAAAGAAAAATAACCAATATTGTTATGATGGGAATGGGTGAGCCATTATATAACTTTGAGAGTGTAAGAGATGGAATACTTACTATGTCTGATGATGCCGGACTATCTATCTCGAAAAGAAAGATAACTTTATCAACATCAGGTATAGTTCCTAAAATAAAAATGGCAGGTAATGAAATTGGGTCAATGCTTGCAATCTCTCTTCACGCTACAAATAATGATCTCAGAAACGAAATTGTACCTATCAATAAAAAATACCCAATTGAAGAATTGATTGAAGCATGCAGAAATTATCCAGTTCTCTCAAATTCTAAAAGAATAACTTTTGAATATGTAATGTTAAAAGGTGTTAACGACTCTGAAGCCGAAGCAAGAGATCTAGTGAAGTTAATTTCTGGTATACCAGCAAAAATTAATTTGATACCATTTAATTCATGGCCAGGGTCTTCATATGAATGCTCAGACTGGGATCAAATTGAAAAATTTGGAAATATAGTAAACAGAGGTGGTTATGCAAGCCCTATCAGAATACCCAGAGGAGAAGATATTTCTGCAGCCTGTGGGCAATTAAAAAGTGATACGAAAAAAATAAGGGCATCTGAAAAGTATAAAAAAGAACTTGCAAAAATTGAGAGTAAGCGTATAGGACGGCTATAGTTTAATTCGGAGAGTGGAAAATGAGTAAGGACAAAAAAATAAACAAAGTTGTTTTGGCCTATTCAGGAGGTCTTGATACTTCCGTTATTTTAAAATGGCTTGAAGAAAAATATGAATGCGAGGTTGTCACCTTTACAGCTGATCTTGGTCAGGGTAAAGAGCTTGATGATGCAAAAGAAAAAGCTAAATCACAAGGTGTTAAAGAAATATTCATAGAAGATCTAAGGGAAGATTTTGTTAAAAATTATGTATTTCCTATGTTTAGAGCAAATACATTGTATGAAGGAAAATACCTTCTTGGCACTGCCATAGCTAGGCCCCTAATTGCGAAGAGACAAATAGAAATTGCACATGAAGTTGAAGCTGATGCTGTTTGTCACGGAGCAACTGGTAAAGGGAATGATCAAGTAAGATTTGAGTTAGCTTATTATGGTTTAGATTCAAATATTAATGTTATTGCACCTTGGAGAGAATGGGATTTAAATTCAAGAACAAAACTTATAGATTTTGCAGAGAAACATCAAATAACCATCACAAAAGACAAAAGAGGAGAAGCCCCTTTTTCAGTTGATGCAAACCTTCTACATACATCATCAGAAGGAAAATTACTTGAAGATCCATCTGTAGAATGTCCAGAGGATGTGTACCAAAGAACTATTTCCCCTGAGAAAGCGCCTGATGAACCAACATATATTGAAATAGGTTTCTTTAAGGGTGATCCAATTTCAATCAATGGAAATAAACTTTCACCGGCTGAAATTCTTACCGAATTAAATAGGATTGGTGGAGAAAATGGTGTTGGTAGATTAGATTTTGTTGAAAATAGAAGCGTAGGAATGAAATCAAGAGGAATATATGAAACTCCTGGTGGAACAATTTTGCTTGAAGCACATAGAGGTATCGAACAGATAACCCTTGATAGAGAAGCCTGTCATCTCAAAGATGAAATAATGCCAAAATATGCCGAATTAATTTATAATGGTTATTGGTTCTCCTCAGAGAGAATAATGCTACAAAAGCTAATTGATGAAAGTCAAAAAAATGTATCGGGTGAAGTAAGAGTTAAAATATACAAAGGGAGTGCTGTCGTAATTGGCAGATCTTCCGAACAATCACTTTACTCTCTTGAGCATGTAACTTTTGAAGAGGATAGTGTTTATAATCAAACTGATGCTGAAGGGTTTATTAAAATTAATGCATTAAGACTTAGGTTATCAAATAAAGACTAAAGCTCAAAGTCAGAAAAATCGATATTATTTTGAGAACAAGTTGCTACCAATGTATTTAATAAAAGGCACGCAATGGTCATTGGGCCTACTCCACCTGGTACTGGTGTAATGGCAGAAGATTTTTTTCTAGCCCCATCAAAATCTACATCACCAACTAACTTGGTTTTTCCTTCTCCCTTTTCAGGCGCCGGCAATCTATTTATACCTACATCTATAACAACGGCACCATCTTTAACCCAATCTCCCTTAATCATCTCAGGTATACCTACAGCCGCAACTAAAATATCTGCTGATAAACATACTTCCTTTAAGTTTTTTGTTCTGGAATGACAAATTGTTACTGTACAATTTTCTCTAAGTAGCAATTGTGCAATTGGTTTTCCAACTAAATTTGATCTACCAACAATTACAGCATGCAAACCAGATAAAGAGGGTAATGAATCCTTGATTAATAGAGACGCACCTTTTGGAGTACAAGGGACTAAGCCTTTTAAGCCATTTGCTAGGTAGCCAGAATTTAAAGGATGAAGACCATCAACATCTTTCGAAGGTATTATTCTCTCTATTATCTTTTGCTGCTCCATGTGTTTTGGGACAGGAAACTGAACTAAAATACCATTAACAGATTTGTCGGAGTTTAATTGCTCAACCTTTGCTAAGAGATCATCTTCAGGCGTACTCTCTGGTAGACGATATTCAAAAGAATTCATTCCAGCTTCTTTTGTTTGTATACCTTTATTTCTTACATATATTTCACTGGCTGGATCATTACCAACTAATACAACCGCTAAACCAGGAGTTATTTTATACTTTTCTCTTAAATCATTTACTGCAATCTTTAATTTCTCTCTAAGACGAGAAGCATAATCTTTTCCATCAATAATAGAAGTTGCCATATCTTCTTACACCATAGGCCAATACTCTCTGAGTAGAGATCTTAAAAAGTAAATTATTAAAAGTGCTATTATGGGTGATATATCTAGTCCGCCAAAATTAGGTAAAAAAGATCTAATTTTTCTGAAAACTGGGTCAGTTAACCGCCATGATGTTTCATGAAACATTCTAACTATTTGATTTGAGTTATTAATAATATTCAGTGATGATAGCCAACTAAAGATGACTGCAATAATAATTACCCAGGAATAAAGATCCAAAATAGCATCAATGAGAAGAAATATTGAATTCATTATAAATGTTTACTATTTGTCGGAGATGTTTTCAACATGCAAATTCAAACCTTAAATATAGAAGCCACTTACTACCAGATTAGTATAATCTCGTCATCAGATTTATAAAGTTTATCACCTTTTTCAGTGGAAAAGGCTTTATGAAATTCCTTCATATTGATTATAACACCATCTACTCTAAACCTTGAGGGAGAATGAACACTAGTAGCAACTCTCATCTCATAAATTTCATCTCTAAATTTGACTCTATCTGACTGAGCTGTTCCTATAAAAAATCTTTGTTCACCTGTATAATTATCAATAATTGGAGATGGCTCTCCTTTTAAAGAAATTTTATATGCCCTAAAAGCCGCTTTTGCTCCTCCTAGGTCGGCAATATTTTCTCCAAGAGTAAGTTCACCATTTAATTTTCTTCCAGGTAATACTTCGTATTGAGAGTATTGATTTGCTAATAGAGCGGTTCTTTTATCAAAATTATCTCTATCTTCCTTTGTCCACCAATTTCTTAAATTACCATCTCCATCAAATTGAGAACCCTTATCATCAAATGCATGGCTTATTTCATGTCCAATTGTAACCCCTATAGCGCCATAATTTACTGCATCATCTGCCTTAGGATTAAAATTTGGTGGCTGCAAATAGGCTGCTGGAAAAACAATTTCGTTTTTTGTTGGACTAAAATAAGCGTTAACAGTCTGAGGAGACATGGACCATTCACGTCTATCAACGGGACCGTTTAGTCTTTCTAGAGCTTTTTTATAACCAAAAATAGCAGAATTATTTAAATTACCATACAAATCATTTGGATTAATTTCTAAACCCTCATAATCATCCCAAACCTCGGGGTAACCAATTTTAACTCTCATTTTAGATAGTTTCTCAAGAGCTCTTTTCTTAGTCTCATCGGACATCCATTCTAGTTCTTGTATTCCAATTCTGTATGACTCAAGTAAATTATCAACAAGAATTTCCATCTTATCTTTATACTCAGGAGGGAAAAAGTCATTTACATAAATTTTACCCAGCGCATCCCCCATTATACTATTTACGAGTCCTACAGCTCTTTTCCATAGATCGGGTAGTTTTTCTCTACCAGTTAAAATCTTTGAAAATTCAAATGATTCCAAGATAAAATCATCTGATAAAGATCCCGCGGATCCTTTTACTAAACGAACTATCAAGTAATCTTTCCACTTATCAATGGGTATCTCATTCATAAGATCAATCAACGCAGTGATATAAACTGGAGACTCAACAATAAACTTATTTTGACTTCCTAACCCAAGCTCCTCCACCCATTCATTCCAGTAGTTACCACCTAAATCATATAATCGATCTTTTTCATATGGATTATAAATCCTCTCTGGATCACGCATTTCTAATCTTGATAACTGTACTTTTGCTAATTTATTCTCTATTTCAAAAGCACTTAAAGCTCTCTGCTTAGGGTTTTTTATAGAAGCTAGCCTTAATAGATTTTCTATATGAGTAATATATGCACCACGGATCTCTTTATAATTATCCTCTAAATAATAATCCCTATCAGGAAGCCCAAGGCCGCCTTGATCAAAATAAATTGTATAATTTAGAGGATCCTTTAAATCATCGTAAATAAATATTCTTAACGGTATAGATGACCCAGATTTGATAGATCGTGAAAAATATTGCCATAGATCTATGACATTTGATATCTCAGAAATTATTTTTAACTCTGGCAATATTGGATCATAGCCTAGTCTATTGACTTTATCTCTATCAATGAAACTCTTATACAAATTAGCAATTTTCAATTCTTCATCAGAAATAAATGAATCGTTATTTTCAATCCTTTCGATAATTTTTTTTATTAGCATATCTTGATTAGAATAAGACTCCTCTCTTAAAGTCATATATGAACCCCATCCAACTTGGTCATCGGGTATTGGGGTATTATTTAACCAATCGCTATTAACATGGTCGTAAAGACTGTCTTGAGGTCTAACTAAATAATTAAACTCATTAGGGTTTATTCCAGATACTGAATCTTCAGCATAAGAAATAATTGAGGAAAATATGATATTTAAAAATAAGACTATATATATAATTGATTTCATCGATATTCCTTTACATTGCACTTATTCCGCCATCAATTTTTAATTCTGCTCCAGTTACAAATTTGGACTCATCACTCGCTAAGTAAAGAACTGCATAAGCAACATCGTCAGTATCACCAACAACACCAAGAGGTATTTGCATAGAAAGCTTTTGCAAAAGTTCATCTCGCTCAAGAGGTGGTTTATTTCCACGTCCACCTGACAACCACCCATCTAAAATTGGGGTATTAATAAATGTAGGATGGATTGAATTACATCTGATTTGATAACCCTGCCTTGCGCAATGGAGAGCAACTGATTTAGACATCATCCAAACGCCCGCCTTGGCTGTATTGTATGAAACCATATTATGTCCTGCAATTAATCCAGATATAGAGGAAGTATTTACTATTGATCCAGGAGCATAATTCTTCATAATTGGAATAGCATATTTACAGCCCAGGAAAACACTATCTGTGTCAATCTTCATAATATTTTGAAATGTCTCATAGTCAGTATCTTCTACCGTTGATCCTCCGCCAATTCCAGCATTATTAA
The DNA here is from genome assembly GCA_002723035.1 of Rhodobiaceae bacterium. Taxonomy (GTDB): domain Bacteria; phylum Pseudomonadota; class Alphaproteobacteria; order MED-G09; family MED-G09; genus MED-G09. The sequence goes on from PBNH01000008.1 coordinate 11,185, forward strand.
TGAGAATATTTAATCCGCCCATTAAGTCCTCTGCTTGCTTCAGAGCTTTTTGCCATTGAGTTTCGGATGAGACATCTAAAGAAACAGCAAAAGCCATACCTGAATAATCTTTATTAATTTTTTCAGCTACCTCTATAACTCCATCTTCATTAATATCGCAAACAACAACTTTTGCCCCTTCCTTTGCAAGCATAATAGCTATTGCCTCGCCAATACCCTGTGCTGCACCAGTAACGAAAGCCATTTTTCCTTCAACTCGTCCAGTCATAATTTCCCCTAAACATATTTATAATTATAAAAAATTTATCTTATCCATCAAATTTTAAATGGCTAGAATTATCTTGTATATTCATTAAAAATTTGTTTTGAAAGAATAGCAGGAAGAATTTTAGGATTTTTTGTATCCTTTTTCCAATATAAATATAAAGGTACTCCTCCACGCTTGTATTTTTCAAGTTCTTCGGTTATTTTTGGATCGTAATTTGTCCAATCAGCTACTAAATAAATAATATTACCATTTGATACAGACTCTTTAAAAAATTTTGAATTAAATACAACGGCTTCATTAACTTTACATGTCAAACACCAATCAGCAGTAAAGTTTACTAATACATTTTTACCTTCAGACCTATATTGATTAACCTTTGCTGTTTCCCAGCTTTCTCCAATTATCAATTCCTTGGGCGTTGATATTCTTTCAGCGTCATATGAGAAAATAATATAAAAAACACCTAAAATAGCTGCTGAAAATGATAAAAATCTATTAATAATTCTTAGATGATTCATCTTGTAAATTGATAGAGATGTAATAATTAAAAGTAATGCTATTAATAAATCCCTAAGACCAATAAAACCTGATTGTCTTTGCACAACCCAAGCTAACCATATTGCTGTTAAAAGCATCGGGATTGACATTACTTGTCCTACCTTAACCATCCATTCACCAGGCTTGGGTAATAAAATTAAACTAGAAGGTATTAATGATAAAAACATTGTTGGAAAAGCTACGCCAAAACCCAATGATAAAAATATAAATGAAGATACATGTAATGGTTGTGAAAGCCCCCATCCTATAGCAGCTCCCATAAAAGGTCCTGTACAAGGTGTTGCCACAATTACCGTGAGACAACCAAGTAATAAAGAATTTAAATATCCCGTACTTTTTGATCCTAAATTTCCTAACTTAGTAAAAGAGGTGCCTATTTCAACCTTAAAAAGCAGAATAAAAGCTATGCTAAAAAATAGTAATGATAAGAGAGTTGATACAACACTTGATTGCAATTGCCATCCCCAGCCAACAGCTTGGCCAAGATTCCTAAAAATGAAAGTAAGAGATAAAAGGGCCAACATGCTTAACTCGACACCCAATCCAAATACTAAACCATGGCGCCAGGCATTTTTTTCAGATGACTCTCTCACAAAAGACATTACTTTAAGAGCTATAACAGGAAAAACACATGGCATAATATTTAAAATAATTCCACCAAAGAAAGCGAGAATGATAGCGACTGCAAAGGATAAATTTGATGTCCCTGGTATTTCTATTCTATCAACATAGCTTATTGATTGATCAATTTGAAATGTTTGCTTAGTTTTAGCAAACTGTATCTCCAAAACTCCAATTGCATTTTGTGCATTGTTAGAATATTTAATTGGGCGTTCAACAATCAATTTTGTAGAATTTTCTAGATTGTAAAAATCTTGCTTTGATGAATATTTAATTAAACCCTTATTTTCTGGAAAAAAGTAAGCTTGAGTTATGTCATTATTTTTATTTTCCCATTCTATTGAGAGATAATTATCAGATGCTTCAACAAATAATTTTCTATCAAAGTTTATAGGTAATTCACTATACCATGATGACAAAATTTCTCGTGAAAATTGAATATCCTCTTTGGAATAACTGCTCAAATCAAAATCAATAACAGCTTTCTCAGGTATACAAATTTTTTCACAAATCAAAAAATCTATTTCAAAAATAGATGGTCCATTTTTAATATACGCGCTATCAACAGAAAAAATTGCTGGTAGCACCACCTCATCATAGTAACCATAAGTCATGAGTGGTTCCTCTGGGGTTTTCTGAGGAGAGGGCCATAAGAGTTTTTTAAATTCTATTGACCCAGCATTTTTCCATTGAATCTCTGCAGGAAGCCCAGAATCTCCAGGATTTTTCCAATATATATGCCAGCCAGGTTCAATTTCAAATTTAATACCTATAATAAAATCTTCATTAACAACTATCTCATTGGTTTCAACTAGTAATTCAATTTTTGCATGACTTGTATCGACTGAAGCAAGCTTCGCATTTACAAAAATTGGAAAAATAAAAATTATAAAAAATAATATTAATTTTTTTTTCATAGTTGTTTCTTTCTAATTATTCTCTAAACCTAATAATTAAACTTCAAATTTTTAAATCTTCAAAAGATTAACATTCATGCATAAACATATTAAAAGATCATTAAAGCAAAGTTTTAGTTTATGATAGCCTATTTATAAAGAATAAAAATTTGAAACCTATGAAAAAAGAAAATGTTAAAATTCTTGGTATTGAAAGCAGTTGTGACGAAACGGCTGTTTCTATTGTTGAGGTCAGCAAAAATGATAAAGGTAAAATTCTATCCAATATTGTTTTTAGTCAAATAGATGAGCACTCTCAATATGGTGGAGTGGTCCCAGAAATAGCATCGAGATCTCATGTAGAAACCTTAAGTCCATTAATAGATCAAGCGCTTGAGGAGGCTTGTTTAAACATTAGAGAAATTGACGGAGTTGCGGCTACATCAGGACCAGGATTAATTGGAGGCTTAATTGTGGGATTAACAACTGCAAAAGGGCTAGCGCTTGGATTAAATATACCCCTCATAGGTGTTAATCACCTTGAGGGTCATGCCCTCACCCCTATTCTTACAAATGATATTTCACCACCATATATTTTGTTGCTTGTGTCAGGTGGACATACTCAGCTAATTATGGTCAAAAGTATTGGTCAATACTCCCAGATCGGAACAACAATTGATGATGCTGCAGGCGAAGCTTTTGATAAAGCTGCTAAATTTTTAGATATCGGATATCCTGGAGGTCCAGCATTAGAAAATTTAGCAAAAAAAGGTAATAATAAGAAATATAATTTCCCAAGACCTTTGCAAAACTCTAATGAGTGTAATTTTTCTTTTTCTGGGCTAAAAACTTCTTTAATTAGAGAGGCTAAAAAAATTGAACCCATTAATAGCGAAACACTTGCTGATTTAGCTGCTTCATATCAAGAAGCAATAATTGATTGTATAATAATAAAATCAGAAAAAGCTATTAAAAAAATATTGAAAGAAAATAAAAATATTGAAATTAAATATTTTGTTGCTTCTGGAGGTGTTGCATCAAATAAAGCAATTAGAGATAGTTTAACAGTGCTTACCAATAAGCATGAAATGAAATTCATCGCACCCCCAATGAAATTTTGTACAGATAATGCAGCAATGATAGCATGGGTAGGAGGTTTAAGATTACTAAGAGGCCAAAAAGATAAATTGAATATTCCAGCAAGAGCAAGATGGTCACTTGAAGAGATGAGAATTTAAGAGGTAGTAAATGAAGGAAGATAATAAAAATTATAGAGAAATCTCTGTCATTGGTGCGGGTGCATGGGGAACAGCCTTGGCTGAAGTAATAAGTCGTAAGGGAAATAAAGTAAGTCTATGGGCTAGAGAAAATGATGTGGTAAATAGTATAAATACCTCAAATACGAATGACCTTTATTTACCAAATATTAAATTATCTGAACTTATAAGTGCTCATAATGATCTTAGTAACGTTTTAGAATGTGATTTAATGTTAATGGTTACTCCTGCGCAATTTATGCGATCCGTTCTTGATAATATAAAAGATAATCTTCATGAAACAATCCCAATTGTTTTATGTTCTAAAGGCATAGAAACAAAAACATTAAACCTAATGAGTGAAATAGCAGAAGCTATTATACCTAATAACCCTCTGGCTATTTTATCTGGGCCAAGCTTTGCAATTGACGTAGTAAACAATAAACCCACTGCCGTTACTTTAGCTTGCAAAGACCCAGATGTTGGAAAAAATATTGCCGATAGAATCAGCCTTCCAACATTTAGACCATATTTGAGCGAAGATGTCATAGGTGCTCAAGTAGGTGGTGCTACCAAAAATGTTATAGCTATTGCGGCTGGGGTTGTGGAGGGTCAAAATCTTGGTGAGAGCGCTCGTGCGGCAACTATAACAAGAGGTTACAGCGAAATAAATCGCTTAGCTATTGCATTGGGAGGTCAAGAGGAGACATTGTCTGGATTATCTGGAATGGGAGATTTACTTCTAACATGCAACTCTGTAACCTCTCGAAATTTTTCATTGGGAATAAAGCTAGGACAAGGACTAAGTACAGAGGAGGCTACAAATAATTTATCCTCTGTCGCAGAAGGAATGTATTCAGCAAAGGCTATAGATAAATTATCAAATAAACTTGGTATTGAAATGCCAATAACAAATGCAGTTAAAGACTTAATAGACAAAAATAGATCAATTGATGAAATAGTTGATAATCTTCTATCACGGCCTATAAAAAAGGAGAAATAATGCTTTACTGTTTAATCTGCCAAGATAAAAAAAATGCTATTGAGACAAGATTGCAAAATAGAGAAGATCATTTAAAGTATGTAGCTGAAACTAATGTAGTAAAATATGCTGGTCCATTTTTATCCGAAGATGATATAATGATAGGAAGTTTAATTGTAATAGATGTCGAAAATAAAGATGAAGCTAATAAATGGTCAAAGAATGATCCTTATAAAAAAGCGGGTCTTTTTAATAAAGTGGAAATTTTTAAATTTAAACATCTGATCTAAAAATCACTAGTAATACCATTCTTTTCCCAATCATTAAATCTAGTAGGCTCAGGGCCATCTCGTCCATCTAATTCTTTAGGAAGCTTTGTCTTGGTTAATTTATTTTTTCTATCAGCTGCTTCTTTCAATGCTTTTTTGGCATTAATTTTTTGCTTTTCCTTAATTTTATCTATGTTTTTGGACATAAATATATATATAGCCTAACAATAGTAAAAAATAAAAGCTTGATTATGAATAATTTAAAAAAAAATAATATTAATAAACATGGAACTTATACTAGAAAGAAAGCTATAGAAATTCTGGTAGAAATTCTTGAAAAGAATAAACCTTTAGATAATGCATTCGAGGTATCTACAAAAAGAAGTTTACATTTCTCAAAACTTATAAATGAAGACAAATCTTTCTGTAGGCTTCTTATTTCTACAACACTTAGAAATTTAACATCCATTGATTATCTGTTGTCTAAATTTTTATCAAAACCATTAGATAAGACACCATTAAAAATTTTGATGATTTTGAGGATTAACGTAGCGCAAAGCTTCTTTTTAAAAACTCCAGATCATGCTGTTGTTAATACATCGGTAGAATTATGTGGAAAAAAATGGAAAGGTCTAGTTAACGGTTTAAGTAGAGAGATTTTAAGAAATAAAGAGAAAGCAAAAAAGTATCTTAGTGAAAGTAATAAAATTCCAAAATGGCTATTGAATAGATGGAAAAGAGACTGGGCTAAAAATTACAGTGATATTATTTCCGGACATCTTAACTTAAATCCACCAATAGATCTTTATGTAAAAAACGACACAGATTATTGGGCGAAGAAATTAAATGGAAAAAAAATAGGAAATAATTCAATACGACTTTATACACCGGGATTAGTATCCAGATTAGAAGGTTATGAGGATGGTGAATGGTGGATACAAGATTTTTCTTCACAAATTCCGGTTAATCTATTAGATATACAAAATAATGAAGATGTTCTTGACTTGTGTTCAGCCCCGGGTGGAAAGACAGCACAATTAATTTCTTTAGGGGCAAATGTTACATCTATAGATAATAATAAAAAAAGACTTATTAGGCTTGAGCAAAACCTTAAAAGATTAAAATATGAAGCAGTTATAAAAAATAAAGATATCAGAAATTTTTCATCAAAAAAAACTTGGCCAAAGATTATTTTAGATGCTCCTTGTTCTTCTACTGGTACTTTAAGAAGGAATCCTGAAATAATGCATCAAAAAAAAGATAGAGATATCCTATCTTTGTCAAAACTTCAATCTGATTTACTTGATAAAGCTTGGGATTTATTGAAAGAAAGAGGTACGCTAATATATTGCACCTGTTCTTTAGAAAAAGAAGAAGGCGAATACCAAATTAAAAATTTCTTAAAAAGAAAAAAAAATTCATTATTGGATAAGATTAATGAAAATGAAATTGATAAAAAACTAAAAGCATCAAATAAAAATAAATGGCTTAGAATCTTTCCAAATAGCCTAGATCATGAAGGAGGTAATGATGGCTTTTTTATTGCAAGAGTTAAGAAAATTACTTGAGAACTTGCTTCAAAATAAAAGCTCTGTTAATGAATTTAAATGACTAATGAAATAAAAATTTCTCCTTCTATTTTATCAGCTGACTTTTCTTGCTTAGGAAAAGAAATCGAAGCAATCACAAATGCAGGCGCAGATTATATTCATGTAGATGTTATGGATGGTCATTATGTGCCTAATTTAACAATTGGACCTGAGGTCATTAAAGATATTAGAAAATCTTCCTCAAAGACTTTTGATGTTCATTTGATGATTAAACCAGTTGATCCTCTGTTAAAGGATTTTGTAGAAGCCGGATCAGATATAATTACCTTTCACCCTGAGGCAGAAAATAATCCAAAAGAAACGATTAAAAAAATAAAAAACCTAGGATGTAAAACTGGTATTTCTCTAAATCCATCAACAAGTGAAAATGTTCTTGAAGATCTAATTATGGATCTAGACTTAATTTTAGTTATGACGGTGGTTCCTGGCTTTGGAGGTCAAAGTTTTATGGAAGATCAACTTATTAAGATAAAAAAAATAAGAGAAATGATTAATGAAACAGGGAAAAATATTGACCTAGAAGTCGATGGTGGAATCAATTTTGAAACTGCCCCAAAAGTTATTGAAGCAGGTGCTAATGTTTTAGTTGCGGGTACAGCAACTTTTAGTGGTGGGCCAGATATGTATGAAAAGAATATTAAAACTTTAAGAGGTTTATAAATGACGGCCATAAAAAGAGCGCTTATATCGGTTTCTGATAAAAAAGGAATAGTTAAATTTGCAGGTGCTCTCATTGATGCTGGAATTGAAATTATATCTACAGGTGGGACATTTTCTGAACTCAAAAATGCTAATATTGACGTTCAGGATGTATCGTCGGTAACAAGTTTTCCAGAAATATTAGATGGAAGAGTTAAAACTTTACATCCAAAAATACATGGTGGACTTTTAAATATACGAAGCAATAAGGATCATCAAAAGACAATCAATGAACAAAAAATTGAAAATATTGATTTACTGGTTGTTAACCTATATCCATTTGAAAAAAAAATTGAAAGCGATTCCGACTATAAAACCTGCATTGAAAATATAGATATAGGAGGCCCTGCTATGATAAGAGCTGCGGCTAAAAATCACGAAAGTGTTGGCGTTATTGTTGATCCAGATGATTACGATGAAATTATTAATGAGATAAATAATAATAATTTATCATTAAAAAAGGACACTCTTAAAAGATTGGCACTTAAAGCATTTGCAAGAACAGCAGCTTATGACTCTATAATATCAAATTGGCTATCAGATGAACTATCTATACCATTAGATAAGTATAGGTCTATTGGAGGAATTGAACATCAAAACCTTAGATATGGAGAAAACCCTCATCAAAAAGCTAAATTCTATAACGACGGATCAAATGTCTGTGGGTTAATAACAGCCGATCAAATTCAAGGAAAAGAACTTAGTTATAATAACATTAATGATACTAATGCAGCATTTGAATTAGTTTCAGAGTTTGACCCCAACCTCGAACCTGCAGTTGCAATAATCAAACATGCAAATCCTTGCGGAGTTGCAATTGGAAATAGTTTAAAATCAGCATATCAAAAAGCACTGAGATGCGACTCTGTATCGGCTTTTGGAGGTATTATTGCATTAAATAAAGAGTTAGACAGTGAAACAGCTAAGGAAATTTCTGAAATATTTACAGAGGTAATCATCGCTCCTTCAATAAGTGATGAGTCAAAAAATATTCTATCTAAAAAGAAAAATCTTAGGATTTTAGTCACAGGTGGACTTGCGGATCCAGAAAAATCTGGTGTAATGATTAAATCTGTTGTAGGTGGCTTTCTAGCACAAACAAAAGACAACATTATAATAGATAAAGAAAATTTAAAAGTTGTTACTGAACGACAGCCCTCAGAACAAGAACTAAATGATTTATTGTTTGCTTTTAAAGTTGCTAAGCATGTTAAATCAAATGCAATTGTCTATGCAAAAGATGGCTCAACCGTAGGTATTGGCGCTGGTCAAATGAATAGACTTGATTCCTCAAGAATAGCTGCTCGAAAATCTGATGATGCAGCAAAAATGATAGATTTAGAAGAACCCTTGGCTATTGGATCGGTCGTTGCATCAGATGCATTTTTTCCGTTTGCTGATGGTCTTATGGCAGCAGCCGATGCAGGAGTTACTGCTATAATTCAACCTGGTGGATCAATTAGAGATGATGAAGTAATCGAGGCGGCAAACAATGCAGACCTTGCAATGTTATTTACTGGAATAAGACACTTTAATCATTAATCTTCTCAAAAATCTATTTTATAAATTGACACTTATTATACTTTTGAAACCAATTTTAAAAAAATGGAAGAATAAATATAACAGATAAAACACCTATAACAGATAGAACAACAGTATAGGGAAGAGCCATTAAAACCATTCTAAAATAAGAAAGACCCAGTAAGGGCGCAACAGATGATGTTAACAGAAATAAGAAAGCTGCTTGCCCATTTGGTGTTGCAACACTAGGAAGATTTGTTCCACTATTAATAGCAATAGCCAATAAATCAAACTGCTCTCTACCAATAGCTCCACTATCCAAAGCGGCCTTTACCTCACTTATATAAATTGTTGCAACAAAAACATTATCGCTTATCATTGATAATATTCCGTTAACCATAAAAAACATTGGTATTTGTGTCTCTTGCTTAAGAGTCAAAACATAGTTTATTACAAAAGAGAACAAATGTTGGTCATGAATTACTGCAACAATTGCAAAGAAAACAACAAGAAGTGCTGTAAAAGGCAGTGCCTCTTCAAAAGCTTTACCTAACTGATGTTCCTCTATTACGCCATTGAATGCTGTTAAAAGAACAATTATCATTAAACCAATCAAACCCACGGCGGCTAAGCCAAAGGCAAGAGAAAAAACCAATATGACCGCAACTAAAGCTTGTGTGATAATTTTCGTATTTTGCGTCTGAGTTCTCTTTGAAGACTCACTTTTATCAAAATCAATGAGAATCTTTTTTATATGATCTGGTAATTGAACCCCATATGAAAATAATGAAAATCTCTCTAATAGATAACAAGTTAATAGACCAAAAATAAATACTGGAAAAGAAATAGGGAGCATTTTTAAAAAGAATTCAACAAATGACCAATCTGCTACACTAGCTATTAAAAGATTCTGAGGTTCACCAACTGTTGTAGAAACTCCTCCTAAAGCTGTTCCAACGGCACCATGCATTAAAAGATTTCTCAGAAAACCTTTAAATATTATAAAATCATCTGAGTTCTCAGAAAAACCATCTTCTTGTTCAGCAACGTTTTTATAAACATTATAAAAGCCTACAGCTACAGCAATCAAAACGGCCATAACTGTTAATGCGTCTAAAAAGGCTGATAAAAAAGCGGCAGAAAAGACAAATAAAAATGATAAGGTTCTTTTATTTTTTATACTTATTAATAATTTGGTAAAGATAAACAAAAGAAAATCTTTCATAAAATAAATACCTGCCACCATAAAAACCAAAAGCAAGATAACTTTTAGATTAGCATCTACTTCATAATAAATCTGTTTCGTATCTGTTAGCCCCATAATAACAGACTCAATTGCTATCAAGCCCCCAGGCTGCAGTGGGTAACACTTAAGTGCCATAGCTAGAGTAAAAATAAATTGAATTAAAATAATCCATCCAAGTATAAATCCAGCAGGAAGACCCATTGATTTCAAAACCAATAGAATAATTGGGTTAGCGATCAGAAAAGAAATAATTGTATTCTTATACCAATTTGGCGCCGCTCCTAGAAAATTACAGTAAATAGAATGAATCATATATATCTCCTAGTTTGTAACCAATTAAAGAATCTAAATATTGAATTAACATAATTTAATTAAAAAAAACAAGCTAAACAAAAAAGGTTAAATTAAAAATTTACTTTAATTCCGAACAAACCAGATCTATTAGGAGTTCCATAACCAAAAACCTGTTGATAATCTTCATCAAATAAATTCTCTATACTAAAATATATTTCACTAAAGTTATTTAACTTATAAAATATATTAATATCAGCCCTTGACCAAGAATTAAGATTACCGTAAGTGCTAATTTCTGAGCCATTATATTTAATTTTAATAGATCCTGATAATTTTGAAGATGACACATATGTTAATCCCAGTTCACCAGAGTCCTTTGGAATATTAATTAACCTTAATCCACTTCCATCTATAGAATCTATATAAGAATAGTTTATAAATAGATTTAATGTTTCTGAAATTTTAGAACTTGTAGAAATTTCAAACCCATCAGATTCCACAAAATCAATATTTTCATAACCTCCTAAACTAAATGAAAAATTAATTTGGTTGTTAACATCTTGTTTAAAGTAAATAAGATTGAATGAAAATTTATCTTCTAAAGTATAATCAAAACCTAAATCAAAAGAAGTTGACTCTTCAGGCCTAATATTAATATTTGCACTTTTAGCGCCGCAGCAAAAGAAAGTTGTTTGAAAAATAGTTGGAACCTTGAAACCTTCACCCCAACTTGATTTTATTGAGATGTTCTCAGATATTTTATAAACAGCGGCAATCTTTCTTGTTGTTTTAGAGCTAAAACCTTTATTGTCATCATTCCTTATTCCAGCAGAAACAACTAAATCCTTGATTGGCTGAAATTGGTAAAGAAAAAAAAGACTATCAATTGATAATTTATCTAAATTTACACTGCTTTCCTCTTGCTCAAAACCAAAAGCTATTTTATTGAATTTACTAAATCTTGTATTTCCCTGATAACGATATAACTTCCTATCCCCATCAGCTCCGAATGTAAGATTATTGTCAGTAAAATAGTCTCTGCTTATATCTGATTGATTAAAAGAAAATGTATTTTCTAATTTTTCACCAAATAAATTAAATTTTATTGTAAGATTACCAATAAATTCTTCAGTAATGCTTCTTTCATCGCCATCTTGAACACCTGTAACAAAACCAAAACTATCGTATTCAACATCTGATTTAATATAAGATAATAATCCTTTTATCTCGATATTATTAACTTCAATATTTCCCTTAAGAGAATAAGAATTTGTTTCAAATCCGTCTTTCTCAATATTCCCATCTTTTTTATCTGCTTTACTAATCCCATCCAATGAAGTGCCATCAACTAAAAATAAAAAATTACCAAAATTACTAACTAAACCAAATTCAGAATTAATTTTTTTTAATCCAAAACTACCAGTTTCAGCGAGTATATTTACAGAATTATCTTCTGCTGACTTTGTAAAAATATTTACAACACCTCCAATTGCATCCGAGCCCCATAAAGTAGACTGAGAACCTCTTAAAACTTCTATCCTCTCTATATTGGAAGTATCTAGGTATTCGAAATTATAACTACCGCCTGGTGAGGATGCATCGTTTACAGGGACCCCATCAACAAGGACTAAAGTTTGTGAACTAGATGCGCCCCTAATTCTTACTGAGCCAACACCCCCAAAACTCCCATTCTTTTTTGTGGTAACTCCAGGAGAGGAGGAAATTGCATCTATTGCACTTCGAATACCTCGCAGCCTTATTTCATCTTTGCTTAAAATAAATATACTTGAACCAAAATTACCCTCAGATGTTTCTATTCTAGCACCCTTTACAATAATTTCTTTTACTTCGCTAGCAAAAGAGCTACTTATAGAAGAAATACTTATCGAGAATATAATAAATAAAATTAAATTGTTTAAAAAATTTTTCATTAAAACCTCACAAAAAAATCAAATAAACAACGAAACTTCAAAAAAAGAAGTTTTTACGTTGCAACTATTTTGTCGTTTCAAAGAAGATACCTTGCCCTAGAGACTATTCCCGGTCTTGGACGAACGACTTAATGGCAGGTTTCCTGGCTTATAGATCAATGCTCAAAATCGCCTTACCAGAATAAACCAGTGGCATAATGATTTCTTACTTCCTAAATACAGTTACGGGTATAGCACAGTATTTTAAACTGTTTCCCTCTTAGCTAAAAAGCACCATTGATTGAAGTTTTATCAGTGTTTTTAAAAAAAACAATAAAAAAATTCATTTATGTACTTGACAAACCTGTGTTATATGTGTAACTCATGTATCATATGTAATATTTTAAAACTGATTTAAGGAGAAAACTATGAAAAATCAATATAGAGGAAGTCAAAATATAATTTCTGAAAAAAAAGTATCTTTAAGTAAAGGCTTTTATAGAGGTGCCAGCCACAATGGTTTTAAATTTGAGAAATTAAATTCTGATCAAAATCATAAAAAAATGTATAGAGGTCAAGAGCAATAAAGTTAATAAACAATTAATATCTTCTGAAGAAAAAAAGAAGAGAATATTTATTGCAAGTTAAGTATCAGACTATTATTCTAGATCACTTGACAAAGTCAAAACTAAACAAATAAGAATATAAAACTCTAACTGATCAATTAGAGAAAAATAAAGAGATATTTAGAGATATAGATCAATTTGTTGATTTCACCAGTTGGAATTAGAGATATATCTCTAAACATCTGAATATTTATTAATAAAAAGATTAAAATTATAACTATTTTATTCAAATTATAACTATTTTATTCAAATTATAACTATTTTATTCAAAATGGAGCGGGCGAAGAGATTCGAACTCTCGACCCTCACGTTGGCAACGTGATGCTCTACCACTGAGCTACACCCGCAATAATTCATGAGTGACATTATTTGAAAGTTTAATAGATGTAAATAAGAATGGATAAAATTTATACATAATTTATAAAGCTATTTTATTATTATCTATAATTATGTATTATAAAAAAAGATAATATGAAAAAACAAGATCAAAGAATACAACTGGTAGCATCTACTGAGTTTCGTAATGATGTTGATAGATGGCGTAGAGAACAGACAGATCTCCCTTCTCATTCTGAGGCAATAAGGAGACTTGTTAAGATAGCTTTGCGCTCTGGGGATGGTGAAACAATGAAAATGATTACAGCAATAATTAGACCTCACAAATATGAGGAAGTAAGAAACGCATTAATTGATATTGGAATAGAGGGTCTATCTGCAACTGAGATAAGAGGGTTTGGAAGACAAAGAGGGCAAACAGAAATATACAGAGGTGCTGAATATAAGACCACAGAAGTTCCGAAAATAAAAATTGAAATTGTTGTTCCCGCAACCAAATTAGATCAAGTTGTAAATATTATAAGTAAAAGTTCTGAGACAGGAAAAGTAGGTGATGGAAAAATATTTGTAAGCAATATTGATCAAGCAATAAGAATTAGAACTGGTGAAACACAAGACGACGCTCTCTAAAATGGAAATAGAAAGTTTTAACAATAATTTCGAGGATCATTCTTTAAATAAAGATTCTGTAATAATAGAAGTTATAACAGAAAATTTTATGACTGATGTAATTGAAAAATCAAAAGAAACGCCAGTAATTGTCGATTTTTGGGCTCCATGGTGTGAGCCATGTAAACAACTTACGCCAATTATAGAAAAAATTGTAAAAGAGAAAAATGGCAATGTTATTTTAGCCAAAATGAATATAGATGAGTCCCCAGAGGTAGCCCAACAATTAAAAATTCAATCTATACCTGCTGTAATGGCTTTTAATGAGGGTCAACCTGTTGACGGGTTTATTGGCATCCAACCAGAAAAGAATATCATTGATTTTATAAACAAGATTGGCTCTTTAAAAAATTCCTCAACTATAGAAGAAAATATTATTGCTGGTAAAAAATATATTAACGATGGTGACATTGAGACAGCTTCTTTAGTTTTTTCTGAAATTCTTAAAATTGAACCAGAAAATATCTCAGCAAAATCCATGTTGGCAAGGTGTCTTCTCAGGAGCAATCAAATAGATGAGGCTGAAAATATAATTAACAGCCTTCCGGCTAATGCTGAAAGTAATCAAGATTTCATCTCAGTCAGATCTGAAACTGAAGTTTTTAAAAATGTGAAAAATAATCCAATATCAAATGAGCAAGAAGATAAACTCAGAGGGGATATTGATACAAATCCAAAGAATCAACAACTAAAACTAGATCTTGCTAAATTACTATTGGCAAAGGGTGAAAATGAAAACGCAATAAATGAGTTAATGAAAATTATTGAATTTGACCCAAAATGGAATGACGGTGAAGCAAGAAAACAACTTATTGAGATTTTTAATATTCTGGGTAATGAAAATATTCTGGTCATAGAAGGTAGAAAAAAGCTCTCAACAATGCTATTTAGTTAAAATGAAATCATTTAAAGAATTCAAAAATATTAATGATCTGCCACCCAAGGTTTCGGTCTTTCCCTTAGCAGGAGCCCTATTGCTTCCAAGGACACAACTACCTCTTAATATTTTCGAAAATAGATATTTAGAAATGGTTGATGACGCAATGTCTAATAACAGGTTGATAGCAATGATTCAATCAAACAAAGATGAAGGTGACGAGCTCTATAAAACTGGATGCTTGGGAAAGATTACTTCATACAGTGAGGTTGCTAATAGCAGAATGCTAATTACATTATCGGGTGTATGCAGATTTAAAATTGGTCAAGAGCTCGAAGTGGTTACTCCCTATAGACAATTCCAAGTAAATTATGAGAAATTTTCCTCTGATATTATTAAAGGGTGTGGAGAAGAGGAAGTTGAAAGAGAGAAGCTTGTTGAATCACTTAAAAAATACTTAGAGCATAATAATCTTACTATTGATTGGGATGCTATTAACAACTCATCAACAGAATTACTTGTAAATTCATTATGCATATTAAGCCCTTATAAACCTCGAGAAAAACAAGCATTACTTGAAGCAGAAACATTATCGAAAAGAAGCGAAATGTTAATCGCGATGACGGAAATGTCTATGACATCTGGTCCAAGTACAGAACAAATGCAGTAAGATATTATGAGTAAAGAAATTGATCCAAAATTATTAGAAATTCTTGTTTGTCCCCTAACAAAGGAAACATTATCCTGGGACAAAGAGAAAAATGAATTAGTTAGCAAAAAAGCTGGCTTAGCGTACCCAATAAAGGACGGTATTCCAATAATGCTGCCAGATGAAGCAAGAAAAATTAATTAAATAATATTTGATCCAGGCTTTAATCCATTTAATAAGTTAGGTCTAGTTAAAGCTCCCCCCGATGCCTCATTTAATAAAAAAAGTTTTAGTGGCTTATAAGTATCAGCTAACTTCATGATATTTCTTCTAAGTCCTTTTGCCAATGAAGTTTCCGCATGATAAATCGAATTCAAGAACCCAATGCTATTTATTAAGACCTCTGTTTCAATTTTTCTTTTTTTATCAAATAATAAAATTGATGGGCACTGAAATAAATCCAGGCCTAACTTCTGAGACTCTGCAATAGCGTCAGCGATATATGCTATGTCCCTTAAACTTTGATTCCATGCTTGCCCGGCCATAGGATGCATTGCTCGAAGAGCATCACCAACAAATATTGCACTATTTGAAATTGATTTTATGCCAGTTAATTTTTTTAAAATAAAAGAGCTTGGTCCTTTTGAGATAGAAATTTTTCCCAAATAATCAGAACAAAGATTATTGAGGCTTTCCTCAAGTCTTTTTTTTGATGATAAAAGTGAAGAAATATTATCTGTTTTTTCAGTCCAAACTAAAGAGCTGTAATTATTCCCTCTTTTATTATTCATTGGTAATAATGCAAGTGGTCCGTTTTTCTGAAAGAATTGAAAAGCGTAACCTTTATGACTTTTTGAATGCCTAAGTGTTGCGGATATGGCTGTTTGACCATATTCAAAAAAATTATATTTAACATTGTATATTTTTTGCAATTCAGAATTTAATACTTCTGTAAAAATTACAGCTCCGCACAAAAAAGATTTCTTATTTTTAAAGATTATTTTTGTATGATTGCTCTCTTTCTGAATATCAATTACTTCATCTTTTATAAATTCACTATCTTCTAGCTTAAGGGCTTTGTCTAAGGATTTTTCTATTGCAGAATGCTCTGCAATATAAGCGATATCTTCATCAACAAGATCCCTATCAAAGGTTAGTCGTGATTTTATTCTCTCATCACCTAGTCCACCTTCAATAACTACCATTTTTTTTACAGCCTCAGTTTTCATGTCGGCACCAAGAATATGAAGCATTTTTTTGGATGCAACTGAAAGAGCAAGACTCCTAGTGTCATCATTAGTTATATTATTAAAATTTTTGTCGGTAATAATTTTAAAGGATATGCCGGCATTACGGGCAACAAGTGACATTGCTTTTGCTGATAAATTGTTGCCAAAAATAACTAAGTCATAAAAATTTTTTTTCATAAATAAGCTTATTAATATAATTAATAGAAAAATGGAATTGATTTTCAATTTTAATCAGAAAGTTCTTGCAGATTATTGTATTAACAAGTGATTATGTAACTGATTCGCAATTTTTAATAATTTTGCTAAATGGATAACAAATGAATGTTATAAAAAGATTATCTAATTATTTATCAAATCTTTTTGTTAGTTTTAAAAATAGATTATATAAAATTTTTTTTGGCTTCATAAATATTCTAATTGGCTTTTTTACTATTGGTGTAGGTTTAATATTTTTAATTGCGATCGGCTCATATAATAGCCTTGATCAAAGTTTAAATACAATATCTGATAAACAAACACTAAATTATCTTGGTGAGCCTGGAGCTTACATAGCTGATATTTTTGTGCAATTTTTTGGGACGGTATCAATATTAATACCGATAATAATTATTTTATTTGGTTTCTATAAAATCATTAAAAAAATAAATAAATTTTGGCTTAGAATTTTCTCTTTAATTATAGGAACATCTCTCCTGGCTGCCTCTTTTAGTAAGGGCTTTGGAAATGGTGGAATAATTGGCTCTTTGATAGCAGATGAAGTAAAAGCAATAATATATAAACTTAGTATTTCTTTTAACAACGACTTTTCACAAGCTAAGTCATTTATTGCTTCCGTATATATAATTTTAGGTTCATTAGGCGCTCTTTTAATAACTTTTGGAATTTTACCTGCAAAGGGTGCAGAAATTAAAAAAGAAGTTTATTTTAAAGACACTCCAAGTGGTGATGAAATAATTACTGAAGTAATGCCAACAAAGCAAAAGAAAATGCTTTTTACAGCTAGACCAAAAATAAAAAGAAAGAAAACTGCTCAAAAGACTAATATCAGTAAAAACAATATATTGGATAATAAAACTGGCTATGAGCTCCCTTCCTTAGACTTGCTAAATAAAATCCCTGATGAGAGAAATAAAAAGAGAATTTCAGAGAAACAAATTGGAAGAAATAAAGATTTACTCGAAAGGACGCTTACTGATTTTGGAATTAATGGAAAAATAATAGGTGTTAATCCAGGTCCATTTGTTACTCTTTATGAACTTGAACCAGCTCCGGGCGTAAAATCTTCGCGAGTTATTTCACTTGCAGATGACATATCAAGATCAATGAGCTCTACATCTGCTAGAATAGCTGTCATTCCAGGAAAAAACTCCATTGGTATTGAGCTACCAAATGATGATAAAGAAACTGTTTATTTAAAAGAGATTCTTGAAAGTAAAACTTTTGAGAATAAAGAGGACGGGATTGCTCTAAGTTTAGGTAAAAATATTGGGGGTGAGTCTACCATTGCTGATTTATCTAGGATGCCTCACCTTATGATAGCCGGAACAACAGGATCTGGTAAATCAGTTGGCATAAATGGGATGATTTTATCCATGCTTTATAAATTTAAACCGGAAGATTGTCGTTTAATTATGGTTGATCCAAAAATGATTGAACTTTCAGTTTATGATGGGATACCTCATCTTTTGACACCAGTGATCACAAACCCAAAAAAAGCCGTTGTTGGGTTAAAATGGGTCGTAAGAGAGATGGATGATAGATATAATAGGATGTCTAAACTGTCTGTTCGAACAATGGATGCGTTCAATAAGAAAGCGGAGGAATATAAAAGAAAAGGTAAAAAATTTAAGAGAAAAATTCATACTGGTTATGATAATGAATCTGGACAACCTCTTTATTCTGAAGAGGAAATAGAACCTAAAAAAATGCCCTTCATAGTTGTTGTTATTGATGAAATGGCTGACCTTATGTTAGTTGCAAGAAGCGACATTGAACATTTAGTCCAAAGTCTTGCTCAAAAAGCAAGGGCAGCAGGTATACACCTAATAATGGCTACCCAGAGACCTTCTGTGGATGTCGTCACAGGTACAATAAAGGCTAACTTTCCTACAAGAATAGCTTTTCAGGTTGCATCAAAAATTGACAGCAGAACAATCCTTAACGAAATGGGAGCCGAACAATTACTTGGTAGAGGTGACATGCTTTATATGTCGGAAGGAGGTAAAGTTGTTAGAGTTCACGGACCTTTTGTATCAGATAATGAAGTTGAGGACGTAGTTCGGTTTATTAAAAATCAAGAAACACCAGAATATATAGAGTCATTAACAAAAGAGGAGGGTGAAATAAATTCTGGTATTCAACAAAATGACTCAAATGATGAATTATTTAATCAAGCAGTTGAGGTTATAATGAAAGATAAAAGAGTTTCAACTAGCTATATTCAAAGAAAATTACAAATAGGCTATAATAGAGCTGCACGAATTATCGAAAAAATGGAAGACCAAGGAATTATTTCAGAACCTAATAACAAGGGCAAAAGAGAGATTTTAGGAAAATGAATATAATAAAAACCTTTTTTGTAACATTTATAATATTAATTTTATTTACTGCGAATTCCCAATCAAAGGAACTCGATTCTATTTCAAATAATGATTGGCTGATTTCTCTAGAACAATATTTTTTTAGCCTAGGCACCGTGAAAGGTGAATTTACCCAAATAGATCAAATTGGTAATATTGCAAAAGGTATCTTTTATTCAAACGGTAAGGGCTCAATAAGATTTGAATATTCTGCTCCATCTGAAATGTTAATTATAATAAATAAAGGTATTTTTGCAATTAAAGAGAAAAGAGATAGTAAAGTAAACTATTATTCTCTTGAAGATAGTCCTCTTGCAAATCTTCTTTCAAAAGAATTGGCATTAGATGATTTCCATATTAACAGCCTTGAGATAAAGGGGAGAGTTGCAACTATAGAACTAAGAACAAAAAAAAGTTCACTGAGAAATTCAATATTTATAACTGCCGACTATCCACAACCTATTCTTAGACAGTGGAAGATTATTGATACTCAAAAAAAAGAAACAACAGTCTTTTTCTCAAAAATAAAGTCAATAAATTCAATAATGGACAGCTTTTTTGAAATTAAATAAAACTTTTTAATAAAAATATAGAAACTCTTAATTATTATTGGTAAGAATGTACATCATTAAAAGGATGGATGAAAATGATTAAGAAAATGAAAAAAGCAGAAACTACAAGAAGAAGATTTATTTCTGGATTTAGCTTACTATCAGCAGGAATAATTTTGCAACCATTATCTCTATTCTCGCAAGAAGAAAATCAAATTTTAAATATTGGTTCACCTGATAATTTTTTATCCGACAAATTAATTTCAAGCTTCCAAAAAAGTATTAACTCATCAATTAATTCTATAACCTATGATTCTAATTCTAATATTAATTTTAATAATAATAATTATGATGTGCTTATTGGAAGAGGTTCTTATTTAGAGGGCTTGATTGATGATGGTAAAATTGCAGAACTAAATAAGAGTCTTATTCCAAACAATTCTTTTATTGATCCAAAATTTAACAATTCTGCTTTTGATAAAGATAGAAAATATACAATACCACTTTCATATGGGGCAATAGGCATCGCTTATAGAAAAAGTAAGTTTTCTGAACCGCCCTCCACGTGGAGGTGGCTGTTAGACTCAGATAAATATGCCGGAAAAATTGCCTTATTGGGTGATGGAAGAACCTTAATCCAAATAGCACTAAAATATATGGGTGTAAGTCTAAATACAAATGATCCGATGTGGATTAATCAAGCGGAAAAACTTTTAAAACGCCAGAAAGTAAATATTAAAGATTTCGGCAAAAAAAATGGAAAAGAGCTTTTAATTAATGGTGAAGTTGATTTAGCAATTATTAGCAGTGAAGAATTTAAGAAAATTGATAATAATGATATTGGGTTTACGTTCCCCAGAGAAGGTAGTTTAATTTGGCAGGATTGTGTTTGTATTTCAAATGCATCACTTAAAATTGAGGAAAGCCACTCAGTAATAAATTCTATGCTGGATCCAAAAAATTCAAGGTCAATTGTTGAGAATCTTCAAACAGCAACCCCTAATATTATGGCCCTAGACATATCAAAGAAAAGTTACAAAGAAGACTCAACAATCTTTCCTAATGAACAAATTATAGAACGATACGAGGATACCTCAACCATATTAGACTTTGATTATGAGATGATGATCGAAGAAATGTGGGATAATATTTTAGACGCATAATCTTAAATTCAAATGAATGTACGCTTATTAAGTTGGAATATTAACTCTGTAAGATTGAGAATTAGTGCCTTGAAAAAGGTCGTAAGGAAATTTAAGCCAAATATAGTTTGCTTACAGGAAACTAAGTGTCCTAATGAACTTTTTCCCTTCGATGATATAAAAAAATTAGGGCTTTCAAATATTCATGTGAATGGTATCAAAGGCTATCATGGTGTTTGTATAGCTACAGACTTGCCTGTTAAAAAAGTTGAACAAAAGGATTTTTGCGGCAGAAATGATGGAAGGCATTTATCTCTCCAGTTAAAAGTAAAAAATAATTTTTTAAATATTCATAATTTTTATGTTCCAGCAGGTGGTGATGAGCCAGATCCAAAAATAAATGAAAAATTTAAACACAAATTAGATTTCTTAGATGAGGCGACAGAATACATGAAATCAAAAGAAAAAAATGCTTACACTGCACTTGTAGGTGATCTTAATATTGCCCCACATGAAAATGATGTCTGGTCACATAAGCAACTATTAAAAATAGTTAGCCATACGCCTTTAGAAATAGAAAAATTAAATAAATTCCAAAGTTCAATTAATTTTATTGACTCATTGAGAGAATTTCATCCACTTTCTGAAAAGCTCTACAGCTGGTGGAGCTATAGATCAAAAAACTGGGAAGAATCTGATAGGGGAAGAAGACTTGATCATATTTGGATTACTCAAAAATTAAATAAAATGATAACAAAAGCTTCAATTGAAAAAGATGTAAGGAGATGGGACAGGCCTTCCGATCATTCCCCTTTAATAGCAGATTTTAAATTTTGACTAACATATATAGTAACCATTTTCAGAACTTTCTATAGAAAGTACATTTTTAAATGGAGTGATTTTTTTTCGTATTGTATAAATGTGTGTAGTTAGTGTTTTTGTTTCAATATCTTTATTGTAGCCCCAAACTTTATTTAATAAATAATCTTGGCTTATACTATCCCCCTTTGCCTCAATTAAGTGCCACATTATTCTGGCTTCTTTATCAGTAAGCTTTACTGAATTATTAAACCCTTTTATTACTTTACCGGTCATATCTAAAATTATTTTTCCAAATTTTAAATTTGAGTAATCAATTATATCTCTTTGAAGGATAATATTTTCTATTATTTTCAATAATTCGTTAAAATAAAAAGGAGCTTTTAGAAAGATAAATGAATTCTTTTCTAAGGTTAAAATATCTTCAGATGAACCAATAATAATTGCCGGAAAAAAGTAAGAAGCCTCAGATAATAATTTTTTAATTTTTGCTACTTGCTCCTGTTTAACGGAATAAAAGATAGCTACATCATTTTTTTGAAATTGATCATTATTGGTTATGTCAGAAAAATTAACTCTTATGATTAAATTACAATATGATAACGAGGAAAATTGTTCCTCAAAGACTAAATTAAAGAAAATATCCTCAGAAAAAAGAAAAACTTTACTTTTCAATTTTTATCCCTTGGTCCCATTATTGCCTCTCCAACTCTTATATGAGTTGCGCCTAGTGCTATAGCTGTTTCAAAATCATTACTCATACCCATGCTTAAATATTTTAACATATTTTTTTTTGATAGCTTATTTAATAAAGCAAAATATAGTGATGGCTCTTCATCTGGGGGCGGAAGGGTCATTAATCCATTAATACTAATCTTTGAATAATTTTTTGCCTCGATAAAAAATTTATCCATATTTTCAATATAAATTCCATTTTTTGAACTTTCTTTTGAAATATTAACTTGGAGAAATAATTCTTTTATAGTTGAACCTTTAGTTATATTTTCATTTATGATTTTTAAAGTCTTTGTTTTATCAACCGAATGGATAGCTGTGAAAAGATTGATTGCAATTTTTATTTTATTTGATTGAATTGGTCCAACCATATGAAGCTCAATATTTTTATTGCTAGATAGAGTCTTTGACCATTTTTTTTCGGCCTCTTGTACTTTATTTTCTCCAAAAAATAGATGGCCAGCATCTATGAGTGGTTTTATTTTCTCAAAATCAAATCTTTTTGTGACAACAATTAATTTTATTTCAGATGGGTCCCTGTTAAATTTAACTGCAATCTTTTCAATTCTACTTTTTATAATTTTAAGATTTTTTTTAGTATCTGTCATTGCTTCTTTATCTTTATTGTTTACTTTATCGAATATCATAAATAATAAAATATAAAAGTTTGAATTAATTCATTTTGAGATNAANTAANATTACTGTTATTGATAGNATTGTTTTANAACNATCNTAAGTGGGAGTTATTTTTATGTATAGAAAAAGTAATATTNTTTTNATATTNTGTGTTTTACTTTTACTAAATAACTGNNCGAGATTAAATCCNTTTTCAAAAAAAATGGATNTCGAGACCTCAGAAATTNTTAACTCACAAATATCNATGGCNGTNAATGCATTTCTTTGGAGGGCAAGCTTAGACACTGTNTCCTTTATACCNGTAAATGCTGCTGANCCTATNGGTGGTTTTATATCTACTGATTGGTACCTTGAGCCAGAAAACCCNAATGAAAGAATNAAACTNAATATTTATGTNAAAGACAGAAGGTTAAGAGCTGATGCNATAAGTGTTAGNGTTTTTAGAGANATAAGAGTGTCTGAGGAATGGGTTAAAGCTGATGTAAATCCNGATACCGCAAGACTAGTTGANGCTTCTATTTTAACAAAGGCNCGNGAGCTAAGAATTGGCTCTCTNGGTANTAGCTAACATCTAAATGTCTGANTACCATCCAGATAAAATTGAACCATATTGGCAAAANATTTGGTCAGAAAAAAAGTCTTTTAANCCAAANCCTATTTCTGAAAAAAAACCAAAAAAATATATTCTAGAAATGTTTCCTTATCCCTCNGGAAATATTCATATGGGGCATGTGAGGAATTATACAATTGGNGATGTTGTTGCACGTTATAGAAAAGCCCAAGGTGACAATGTTTTGCANCCGATGGGTTGGGATGCTTTTGGGATGCCCGCAGAAAATGCAGCGATGGAAAAGAAAATACACCCAAAAGAATGGACTTATAAAAATATAGANAATATGAAAGCNCAACTTAAATCACTAGGNCTTTCAATTGACTGGGAAAGAGAGATTGCTACNTGTGACCCAAACTATTTTAAACATCANCANAAAATATTTTTAGATTTTTATAACGCTGGAATTGCTTATCGAAANGAGAGNGAAGTTAATTGGGANCCNNTTGATAAAACTGTTTTAGCTAATGAACANGTTATTGANGGAAAAGGNTGGAGATCNGGANCGCNANTAGAAAGAAAAATTTTAACACAATGGTTTTTGAAAATATCAAGTGANTCTCAAAGGTTNCTTGATGAGNTTNTAAAGCTTNAAAACTGGCCTGATAAAGTTAAAACAATGCAAGAAAANTGGATAGGTAAATCTACTGGGGTTTCTTTTGAATTTGANTGCTTTGANATTGACCAAAAAAAATATAANCCNATTAAAGTNTTTACAACCAGGCCAGATACNTTNTTTGGAGCTACATTTTGCGGNATATCAATTGATCACCCGATATCNAAGTCTCTTNAGAANGATAAGAAAATCAANGAATTTATTGAGGAATGTANAAAAATTGGNACNACTGANGAAGCCATAGAAAAAGCAGAAAAAAAAGGCGTAAAGACGGGTTTTAANATTAAACACCCNTTNATAAAAGATAAATTCCTTGATGTNTATATAGCAAATTTCATTTTAAGCGGATATGGAACAGGNGCGATTTTTGGNTGNCCAGCCCATGATCAGAGNGACTTTGAATTTGCAAAAAAATATAAAATTGANATCATACCTGTTGTNAGCTCTNGAGAAACAGAAAAAGAAAAAGGTGACNATCTTGATGAGGCTTACACGGGAGAGNGGAAAATTAATTAATTCTAGTTTTTTAAATGGAATGAATATTGATCAAGCAAAAGATNAAGTAATAGAAAANCTTATTGAAAATAATAATGGAAATAGGGAAACANATTTTAGGCTTCGTGACTGGGGTATATCTAGACAAAGATACTGGGGCTGTCCAATACCAATTATTNANTGCGATAAATGNGGAATAGTTNCTGTTCCGGAGAAAGANCTNCCTGTTGAATTACCAGATGATGTAGACTTTNTNAAACCAGGAAACCCTNTAGANCNTCATGANGAATGGAAATCAGTTAATTGTCCNAAGTGCAAAAATNAGGCAATTAGAGAAACTGACACATTCGATACNTTTATTGACTCATCGTGGTATTTTGCAAGATTTTGTNAACTTGATAAGNCACAACCATTNGATATNTCAGCAACNGATTATTGGTTACCAGTTGATCAATATATAGGGGGCATNGAACATGCAATANTGCATTTATTATATTCAAGATTCTTTACAAANGCACTTAAAGANACAGGGCATTTAAATATTAGTGAGCCTTTTTATGGAATGTTNACNCAAGGAATGGTTTGCCATGAAACTTACCAAACCGTTANTGGTGATTGGATTGAACCNGAGNTGGTAANAATAAAAGATAGTGAAGTTTTGCATAGAAANACAGGAGAGCCTCTAAAAAGGGGNCCTTCTGAAAAAATGTCTAAATCTAAAAAAAATGTTGTAGATCCATCGNTAATANTTNAAGAATTTGGTGCAGATACTGCAAGATGGTTTGTTCTNTCNGACTCNCCCCCTGAAAGAGATATTTTTTGGTCTGAGNCTGGGGTTGAAGCNGCAGGTAAATTTATTAANAAGATATGGAAAACTATTGTTGANCTTAATAAACTTATTGAAAAAAATGTTTCAAATGAAAATAATGAAAAGACTATTAACCTAAAAAAAACAAATCANAAAACGNTAAATAATATTACTANGGACTTAGATAGCCTCAGCTTTAANAAAGTCATNGCAANACTCTATGANTTTGTAGGTGAAATTTCTAAAATAAAAGAAAGCGANAATATTGANTCTAANGCAATAAGTGAGNCNCTATCATTTCTTTTNATTATGCTTGGNCCAATTACACCNCACNTAGCCGAGGAAGGCTGGTCACTTTTTGGTAANGACAAAGGAATGATTTGTGANCAACCNTGGCCNAATATTGANGAGAGCTTAATAGCTGAAAGNACAATAAAAATNCCAATTCAGGTTAANGGAAAAAAGAANTCAGAAGTTCANGTAGATAAAAATATTGATGAAAGTANACTAAGAGAAATAGCNTTAGATGATGATAGTATTAAATCATTTATTGGCGACAAAGAAATTAAAAAGNTTATAATCGTTCCTAATAGGATAATNAATATTGTTGTTTAAAAAAAATTTTCTAGTTGTTTTTTTCNTNAGTGCANTTTCTTTATCATGNNCTTTTGAACCTCTTTATTCTGAAAAATTCCTTTTAGAATATGAAATAATTGAACCGTCAAAATCTAATAAAGAACTTCANGANATATATAGNAATCTTAANAATTTAGNNNCTATAAATGAAAGTNNCGATAGCCAGTATACAGTCGAACTAGAGGCCCAAAGTAGATTTGATNATATTGATGTTAGAGAAGATGANAAGGTAATGAGAATGGGNGTCTCAACCACAGTAATATTTAAGATCAGAGAAAAAAATTCAGATAAAATTCTATTTACAGGTCAAAGTATAGGNTCAAATGCTTTCAATAGAATTTCNGANCCCTATTCAAATGAAATTGCTAAGAATGACGCANTTTCNAAGCTATCNNTGACAATCGCATATGATATAAGAAATCAACTTGCCCTTTATTCNAAAAAATTTAAAAAATGANAGGAAAACAACAAGATATTNTTTCAATAATTAAAGAAGAAAGNACATCTTTAAAATGTATTCTTTTATATGGNCCAAACACATACNTAGTNAACGATACTTATAATANGTTATGTAAAAGCCTTTTTGATGANAATGATGTTTTTGCTCCTCCAGAGTTCAATATTAANGAAATATCAAAAGACTCTGATATTTTTNATAATGANGCAANGTCCCTATCTTTCGGTGGCGGAAGAAAATATTTAAAAATTNATATGGATAATTCTGAAACATCTGGTCCTATNCTNGATTTACTTAAAGANGACTTAAANGAAACCACACTTCTTATTAAGGCTGGAAATTTATCTCCACGATCAAGCATTAGNAAATCTATAGAAAAATTAGAGGATGCNNTNATAATNCCATTTTATGAAGATGATTTNGTAAGCTTAANGAATTTCATAAAAGAAAAATCAAATNAAAGANATTTTAATTTTGATAATAGCGCTATACATTCAATTATCTCAATGTCTGGTTTTGAGAGAGGTCAGGTCAGTGATGCTTTAGAAAAAATAATGCTTTATTATGAATTTTCTGAAAATAAAAATATTAATGATGAAAAAATTAAAGAAATATTATTTGATACCAATCAAAACCAAATAAGTGAATTATGTAGACATATATGCTTAGGTGAAACGAGACTTTCACAACAAGTCTCTGATAGACTTTTTCTTCAGGGTGTTACGCCACCTCAGTTTATATCGGCATTAATTTTACATTTCCAGAAGTTACACTTAGCCGGGTTGAGCATAACATCAGGTCTATCAATTAATGATGCAATGAAGCAAATAAAACCTCCAATTTTTTTTAAGGAAGTTAATGCTTTTAAAACTCAAATCCAAAACTGGAATATTGCTAAAATTGAAAGAGCTCTTGAAATTTTAATTGAAAGCGACGTATTGACAAAAACAAAGCCAGGTCTTGGAAAAAGTATAATCGGAAATATTGTTATGAGGTTAACAGCTGTGGCAAAAAAACAAACTAATTAAGCTTACCACAAATAAAATTCAATTGATCATATGATAAATATTTAATTTTAATCTCGCCCTTTTCCTCCTTGCCCTCATTTATCTGAACAGATAACCCTAAGCTATCTGTCAATTTTTTTTCTAGCATTAGCATATCGGGCGATTTTTGACTTACTGAAACTTGCTTTGATTTCTTGTTTCTCTTTAAGTAAGAAACATAGCCCTCCAACTGTCTTACGCTCATTCCTTTTTTTATTGCAAATTTTGCAACAGGCAGAGGATCTGCCAGAACAATTAAAGCTCTAGCATGTCCTGATGATAAATCACCGCTTTGAACAAGTTGTTGAACTTTATGAGGAAGGGATAAAAGCCTTAGTGCATTTGCAACATAGGCTCGCGACTTACTTAATAATTTCGATAGATTTTCTTGCGTATAGTTATATTCTTTTTGTAGCTTTTCAAAACCTATAGCCTCTTCTATTGCGCTAAGATTTTCTCTTTGCATATTCTCTATTAAACCAATTTCTAAAACTTCGCTTTCATTAAAATTTTTAATTATAACTGGAACTTCATTTAGACCTGCTTTCTGTGCGGCCCTCCACCTTCTTTCACCAGCAATAATTTGAAATTCTTTATCATTCAAAGGTCTAGCTAAAATAGGAAGTAAAATGCCTTTTTGCTTAATTGATTGGGAAAGTTCATCTAAAGATGTTTCGCTAAAATTTTTTCTTGGCTGATCTCTATTCGGAACTAAAAATTCAATTGGAATATTTATTTGACCAGCAGTAACTTCAGTATTAATTTTTGTAACTTGATCATGCGACTTTTCATCCAAGTCACCTATTAAGGCTGCTAAGCCTTTTCCTAAACCCTTTTTCATTTTTTCACCTTTTTAAAAATTATTTTATTTCCCAATTTACTCTATTTAAAAACTCTCTTGCCAGACTTATATAAGCTTCGCTTCCTGCACATTTATGATCATAAATTAATGCAGGTATTCCGTGTGAAGGGGCCTCTGACAGTCTTATATTTCTTGGTATTTTTGTCGCAAAGACACTTTCGCCTAAATAGGCCCTAACATCCTCCTCAACTTGAAGTGATAAGTTATTTCTCTTATCAAACATCGTTAGAATAACACCAGATAATTTTAGCCTATCATTAATCGTTGAGCTTATTCCATCAATGGTTTTTAAGAGTTGGCTCAAGCCTTCAAGTGCATAAAATTCTGCTTGGAGCGGAACAATTGCTCCGTCAGATGCTGCAAGTGCATTTAGAGTAATTATATTAAGTGCCGGAGGACAATCTAACAATATAAAATCATAGTTTTTTTGACCGGAAGCTTTACTTCTTAAATTTTCCCGAAGCTTGGTTGCTCTATCTTCATCTGCTGATAATTCTATTTCAACTCCAAGCAAATTTTCGTTGGCTGTTATTACATCTAAATTTGGAATTTCTGTTTTTATTACACAATCTTGTAATTTTTCCCTAGAGGATAAAACATCATAAGTGCCAACAGTTCTTTTGACAGGCGAAACCCCTAGGCCCGTTGAAAGGTTGCCCTGAGGGTCCATATCAATTAGTAAAACCTTAGCATCACAGGCTGCCATAGCTGTTCCCAAGTTAACTGTGGTAGTCGTTTTTCCAACACCACCTTTTTGATTAATTATAGAAAATATATTTTTAGTCATTATGACGTTTTGCATCCTTTATAATAAATATTTTAGAGTCCTTGTTGGTAATGCTTGTTGCAAGAGAATAATTAATATCCCATTTTAACTGCGCACTCTTTAATTCGCTTTGCCATGATGCGCCCTTGGGAAAAATACAAATAGAACCAAGCTTTAAGTCTTCGTAAAATAAAGATATCAATTTATCCAAAGGCTTTAAAGCTCTAGCAGTAATTACCTTGGAAAAGGATTTTCTATCTACTCGAATGTCTTGATATTTTTCTTGAATAACATTTAAATTTAATCCCAGTTCATCGGATACATATTTTATAAAATCTGATTTCCTCTTACTTGGCTCTACAATAGTTACATTCAAGGACATGTTAATAATTTTGAGAACAACGCCAGGTAGCCCTGCGCCGGACCCAACATCGCACAGGGTTTTTGTCTCACTGGGGAATAAAGTTATTAGTTGTGCGCTATCTGAGATGTGCCTCTCCCAAATATCACTTACTGTACTTTTAGAAATAAGATTTAATTTTTTATTAGCTTTGATTAGTAAATCAACATAATCGCTTAAAGTGTTCTTATTAGAAAAAGAGAAAAATTCAGAGGGGTTTTGTTTTTCAACTAACAAGTTATACACCCTTATTATTTTTAATATGTGATATTATTAAACCGATCGCAGCAGGTGTAATCCCGTCAATTCTTTGGGCATGACCAAGGGTTTCGGGCCTTGCCTTGATTAATTTCTCTTTATTTTCATTAGAAAGGCCATTTATTTTTTTATAGTTTATATTTGGACTAATCCTTTTTTTCTCTTCTTTTCTAAACCTATCAATATCAAGTTGTTGCCTTACCAAATATCTATCGTATAGTGCCTCTGCACTGAGAGTTTTCTCAATCTGGGGAGATAAACTTTTAATATCATCCCAAAATTTATTTAAATCTTCATACTTTACTTCGGGATAACTCAACAATTCAAAGGCAGATCTTTTTTTCCCATCGAGATTAATATTTAGCCCTCTTTTTTTCGCCTCATTTGGTGAAATTTTTAGTGATTTTAATTTTTTTCTTAAATTAGATAAATCCTTTTTCTTTTTATACCATATATCTTTTCTCTCTTTTTTTACAATTCCAGCTTCTATTCCAATGTCTGTTAGTCTTTCATCGGCATTATCTGCTC
Source organism: Rhodobiaceae bacterium (assembly GCA_002723035.1). GTDB lineage: Bacteria > Pseudomonadota > Alphaproteobacteria > MED-G09 > MED-G09 > MED-G09. The sequence continues at coordinate 41,666 of PBNH01000008.1, forward strand.
TTAAACTTAGCCTATATTCTGACCTCGATGTAAACATTCTGTAAGGCTCAGAAACTCCTTTTACAACAAGATCATCAATTAGAACTCCAATATATCCATCAGCCCTATCAAGAACCATTCTTTCTTTATTAAGACTTTTTAAAGCTGCGTTAGCCCCTGCTACTAATCCTTGAGCAGCTGCTTCTTCATAACCGGTCGTTCCATTAATTTGTCCTGCAAGCCAAAGTCCCCTTGTTTTTTTCAAGCCAAGACAATGATTAAGCTCCCTTGGATCTATGTAATCATACTCAATAGCATAACCATATTTTTCAATTTCTACTCTTTCAAGACCCGGTATTGTTTTTATAAATTCATCCTGTACCTTTTCAGGCAAGGATGTTGAAATTCCATTCGGATAGACTAGTTCACTTGAAAGCCCCTCTGGTTCTAAAAATATTTGGTGGCTATTTTTATCTGTAAATCTCTCAATTTTATCTTCAATTGAAGGGCAATATCTTGGGCCAACACCTGAAATATTGCCATTTTTTATTGCGGACTTTAAAATATTCTTTTCAATAATTTTATGAGTTTCTTCTGTTGTTCTTGTTATGTAACATGGTAATTGCTTGTTATTATTTTTACCTGACAAGTAAGAAAAAGCCTCAGGAACTCTGTCACCATTTTGTATCTCTAAAGAAGTATAATCAATAGAAGAGGAATAAAGTCTTGCGGGCGTACCTGTCTTTAGCCTTCCTAGAGCTAAACCAAATTTTTTTAAAGTTTTTGAGATACCCTTTGATGGAGGTTCTCCAACTCTTCCCCCTGGTGTTGTTTTTTTACCACAGTAAATAATTCCGTTTAGAAAAGTCCCTGTTGTTAATACAGTTTGATTTGCTAAAATTTTAGCCCCATCCTCACAAATTACTCCGCGAATAGTGTTTGGGCCGCTTAATATAAAATCTTCAACAGATCCTTCAATTATTTCAATACCGTCAGTTTTATTTAGCTCATCCTTCATATTTGTAGCATAAAGATCTCTATCTATTTGAGCCCTAGGACCTTGCACAGCAGGTCCTTTTCTTCTATTTAAAACTTGAAAATGTATGCCTGAAAGATCTGATATACGACCAATTATACCATCTAGAGCATCAATTTCTCTTATAAGGTGCCCCTTGCCAATACCACCCATTGCCGGGTTACATGACAATACACCTATTGTGTCAATTTTATTAGTAATTAATGCAGTTTTTGCACCAACCCTTGCTGAGGCGGCGGCTGCTTCACAACCAGCATGACCACCTCCAATGATAATAACATCGCATTTTTTCATTATTACTTAATAAAACTATTACAAGTTCTTATCAAGTTATAATAAATTTATTATTTTAAGGTGGCTAAAAATTGTTTCACGTGAAACAATTTATTTTCCAATGCAAAATTTACTAAAAATTATACCCAAAACTTCTTCATTGTCAGTTTCCTTGGTAACACTATCTAAGCTCCTAAGCGCTTCCCGTATATGTATAGATATTATTTCTAAATCTTTTCCAGAAATCTTTTCAAGAGAACTCCGAGCATCAATTAAGTGATTTTTTTGCCTTTTTTTGTTTAAAAAAGCTCCGGTATTAGTTGATATAATATTTTTAATTTTTTCTTCTAGCTTATTTTCTAAAAGCTTTAATTTTTTTTGTTTTTTTAATGAAATTGATATATTTGGTCGTAAATTATGCTTTTTTTTGAGATCACTTTTATTTATTACAACTAAGTCATTTTTTGAAAGGTTTAAATTAATACCATGATAAGGCGCTTTATCATTATTTGCACCAAGATAAACTTTAATGTGTGCAGATTCTAATGCTTTTTTTGTTAATTTTAGTCCCTCTTTTTCTATTTCATCATTTGCTCTTCTTATTCCAGCCGTATCGATTAAAGTAACAGGCACTCCAAAAAAAACTTTTTCAGATCTCAAAATATCTCTTGTCGTACCAGGTTTTTTTGAAACAATAGAAATTTTTTTCTTTGATAAATAATTGATTAAGCTTGATTTTCCTGAATTTGGTCTACCAATTATAGCTATCCTTACTCCATCTTTTATTATATTGCTACTCTCTTCTGTTTTTAAAAAATCTGAAATTTCTTTTTTTATTTTCTTTGAAATATTCCTTATATCACTTAGAAGATTTTTTGGTATATCCTCGTCTGAAAAGTCTATGGAGGCCTCTAAGAGCGCAAGACACGTTTTAATCTCGGCAGACCAAGATAAATATTTATTGCTTACAAAGTCACCGTAATGCAATAACGCCTGAGAACGTTGTTTTTCTGTCTCAGAATCGATTAAATCAGCCAGACCCTCCGCTTGGACAAGATTTATTTTTCCCGAAAGGTAAGCTCTTTTTGTGAACTCTCCTGGTTCAGCGTGTCTAAATCCATCTATAAGAGAAAGCTCATCTAAAATCTTTGAAATTATGGACAAACTTCCGTGTGTCTGAAATTCAACAACTGGTTCACCGGTAAAACTCCTTGTGCCTTCATAAAAAATTACAACAGCTTCATCAAAAATTTCATTATTATTGTCGTATAGGTTACAAACTGTTGCCAATCTTGGTTTGATGGTTTTTCTTGTAATTTTTTTTATTGCAATTTTTGCCAACCTACCAGAAACTCGAACAACAGCTACCCCCGATTTTCCTGGAACTGTCGATAAAGCATATATAGCCATTTTTTAAGTATTCATTGAATCATAAAATTCGTCATTAGACTTTGTCTGACTTAATTTATCAAGAAGAAATTCAATCGCATCAATTGTTCCCATTGGATCTAAAATTCTTCTTAATACGTAAATTTTATGGAGTTTCTCTTTGTCTAGGAGAAGTTCTTCTTTACGTGTTCCTGACTTCATTATATCTATAGCCGGGAAAACTCTTTTGTCAGCCATTTTTCTGTCTAAAACTACCTCCGAGTTACCAGTTCCTTTGAATTCTTCAAAAATAACTTCATCCATTCTACTTCCAGTATCTATTAATGCTGTTGATATTATCGTTAAAGAACCGCCTTCCTCAATATTTCTCGCCGCGCCAAAAAATCTTTTTGGTCTTTGTAACGCATTTGCATCAACACCACCTGTTAATACTTTACCTGAAGAAGGAACAACTGTATTAAAAGCTCTTCCTAGTCTAGTTATAGAGTCTAATAAAATAACAACGTCACGCCCATGTTCGACTAATCTTTTCGCTTTCTCCATTACCATTTCTGATACTGCTACATGCCTAGTTGCAGGTTCATCAAATGTGGATGACACAACCTCACCATTTACAGTTCTTTGCATATCTGTAACTTCTTCGGGTCTTTCATCAATGAGTAAAACAATTAAATAACATTCCGGCTGATTTTTTGTAATTGAGTTAGCAATGTTTTGTAATAAAACTGTTTTTCCTGTTCTTGGGGGCGAAACAATCATAGCCCTTTGTCCCTTTCCTAATGGGGCAACTATATCAATAATTCTATCAGATAAGTCCTTTTTCTCTGTATCAAGAATTTCCATTGTAAGAGCTTCGTCGGGATATAAAGGTGTTAAATTGTCAAAATGAACTTTTGTTCTCATGTTTTTAGGATCTTCAAAATTTATTAAGTTTACCTTAACAAGTGCAAAATATCTTTCACCTTCTTTTGGACCCCTTATATAACCTTCAACAGTATCACCAGTTCTCAAGGAAAATTTTCTAATTTGGGAAGGGCTTATATATATATCGTCAGGGCCTGGTAAATAATTAGCATCCGAAGATCTTAAAAACCCAAATCCATCTTGTAATACCTCTATGACTCCTTGGCCTAAAATTTCTATATCTTGTTCAGCTAAATTTTGCAAAATTGCAAAATATAGTTCTTGCTTTCTTAAAGAGCTTGCGTTCTCAACACCATTTTCTTTTGCAAATTCTATTAATTCTGCTGCTGTTTTTTCTTTAAGATCTTGTAATTTTAATTCTTTCATAAGTTTTCCAATAGATATAGTACTAGAATTTTTAAGGTAGGATTTAATTATTATATATTTTTATAAATATTTAGTCAAAAATAAATTATTTTAATCAATAAATTAACAACTATATAATATATATAATATATATAGTATTTGTAGTAGTGCAGTTAATTATGTGGATTAAATATTTATACAAGAGTTATAAACATTTCTCAGGAGTTTTAGTTTTTAACATTTTATTAACAAAATCAATAAAATCATATATTTAATACTGTGAGTTATGTTAATAGAATTTAAATCTAAAAAATAAACATAAAACTTTTTTTAATTACATATGTTGAAATATTTTTGTTAAAAACTGTCTAAATGTATACTTTAAGCTATTTTTATTAAATAATAAAAGAATTAACATGTTATTAACAAAATCTTATTAATATGAAAAAAAATATAAAAACTGTTTTAACATTACATTTAATTTCAGACTCAACAGGAGAAACACTTAAGGCTGTTGCTACTGCAGCTGCTGTACAATTTTCAGAACTGGAGTACCAGCAAAAAACTTATCCAATGGTGAGAACAGCAACACAACTTGAAAGGGTCTTTAAAAATTTAAAAGAAGAGAAAGGTGTTGTGCTTTGTACACTTGTTGAAGAAGAAGTGAGACAGAAACTTGAGCGATTTTGTAAAAAAGAAAATATTTCATATTTACCTGTAATGGAGAACATTATTAGCATTCTTGAGGAACATACAGGTTTTAAAGCTATTAATAAACCGGGCGGGCAACATATCTTGAATGATGATTATTTCAAAAGAATTGAAGCAATAAACTATACATTAGAACATGACGATGGCCAAGGACAGCTCGATCTTGAAAACGCCGATGTTATTATTGTTGGTGTAAGCCGAACATCTAAAACTCCAACATGTATTTATTTAGCAAACCAAGGAATAAAGGCAGCAAACTACCCTTTAGTACCTCATGTTGGTATTTCTGAAGAGTTAGAAAATATTAAAAATACACAAGTTGTTGCATTAATAACTTCTGCGCATACTTTAGTAGAAATAAGAAGAAAAAGATCTCTAGAATTAGGCCTGGACAACAAAGACAATGATTATATTGACATTCATAAAGTTGAAGAAGAAATTACAACTGCAAAAAGAATATTTGCAAATAAAGGGTGGCCAGTCATAGATATAACGAGAAGATCTGTAGAGGAAACAGCATCAGCAATAATGAACATCTTGTCATTAAAGGAAGAAAAAAATGCTGAAAGAAAATAAGATTATTTTAGCCTCATCTTCTCGCTCAAGAAGAAAAATATTAAATAATGCAGGTGTACAATATAGGTCAATTAAGCCATTGGTAGATGAGGAAAATCTGAAGAAAGGGTTTAAAGGTTCAACAAAAAAACTAGCACTTATGCTTGCTGAAAAAAAAGCATTGTCAGTTTCAAAAAAATATAAAAATGCTATTGTTATCGGCGCTGATCAAGTTCTATCTTTTAAAGGAAAAGCTTTTAATAAACCAAAAACGCTAAAAGAGGCTGAAAAAAATTTCAAATTATTTAGAAACAAAACACACTACCTAGACTCGGCAACAGTTATTGCACATAATAATAAAATTATTTGGCGAAACGAACAGTCACCAAAAATGAAAGTTAGGAACTTCTCCGATAAATTTTTGAAGAATTACTTAAAAAAAATTGGAACTAGTGTAACCTATTCTGCTGGTGGTTATTCTATAGAAAAAGACGGTGTTCAAATGTTCTCCAAAATTGAAGGAGATTTTTTTACAATAATAGGCTTACCTATTATACCTTTATTAGAAAAATTAAGAGAGCTTAGCTCTATTGTGGTCATTAAATAATGAAAAAAGCTGCAGTTATAGGATTCCCAATCAGCCATAGCTGGTCACCTATAATACACAATTATTGGCTACAAGAGTACAATTTGGTTGGTGAGTATAGAAAAATTGAAGTAAAGCCTGCTGATTTAAAAACCTTTATCTTTGATAAAAAAAATGAAAATGAGTTTACGGGTTTTAATATAACAATACCCCATAAAGAAAGTGCTGCTAAAATTTGCGACCAGCTAAGTGAAAACGCAAAAAAACTTCAAGCTGTAAATTTAGTTACTTTTAAAAATAACATTGTTCATGGATACAATACTGATGGTAATGGGTTTTTAGAAAGTCTGAAAGAAGCATTTCCAGAAATTGACATACCAAAACTAAAAATCGCTATTTTTGGCGCTGGTGGCGCTGCAAAAAGTATAGCTCTCTCTATCAGCGAGTATAAACCAAAAAAAGTATCAGTTTTTAATAGAAATCTTGATAGGGCTGTTGAACTAGTAAAGAAATTAAAAATTTCTGCGGAACCATTGCACGTTAATGAGCTAATAAATGTTAAGCGGTCTTATGATTTACTAATAAATGCAACACCGCTAGGCATGGCAGGTGTGAACAATCTAGATATTTTTGATTTTAAAAATATTAAGGGTTTAAATTTTTTTGCAGACATTGTCTATAATCCAGAAAAAACTAAGAATATGTACTTGGCGGAAAAGCACAATATTAAAACTATGGGAGGCTTAGGGATGCTTTTATATCAAGCTGTACCTGCTTTCGAAATATTTTATGGTAAAAAGCCAAAGGTCTCAGTTGGCTTAAAAAGACATATTGCCGAGCATATTTTGAGAGTTGGAAAATGATAAAGATTGGCCTAACGGGATCTATAGGAATGGGCAAAAGTGAAACTGCAAGAATTTTTAGTAGACTAGGAATTCCTGTTTATGATGCTGATGCCTCAGTACACAAACTTTATGAGTCTGGAAATACTGGTGCCCTGGCAATAAAAAAAATATTCCCTGAAGCAATATCAGGTGACGGGTCGGTAAATCGTAAGATATTAAGTAGTATAGTTATCGGCAATAAAACTAATATTAAAAAACTAGAAGACATAATTCATCCTCTTTTAAAAAATGACAGATTAAATTTTTTTAAAAAAAACATAAATGAAAAAATCGTGGTTTTAGATATTCCCCTTCTGTTTGAAACAAAAGGAGAAAGCCAAGTAGATTACGTTGTAGTTGTATCCACATCAGATTATATACAAAAGCAAAGGGTTTTAATGAGGCCAAACATGACCGAAGATAAGTTCGAAAAAATATTACATTCTCAAATGCCAAACAAAGATAAATGTCAAAAAGCAGATTTTATAATTGATACATCAATTAGTGTTGACGACGCAAAAAAACAAGTTTTAAATATTCTGAAAAAGATTGAAGCCTAATGAGAGAAATTGTACTTGATACAGAAACTACGGGATTAAGTCCTGATAATGGAGATAGAATTGTCGAAATAGGGTGCGTTGAGCTTATCAATCATGTACCTACTAACAATACTTACCAAGTATATTTAAATCCGGAAAAAGATATGGACCCTGGGGCTGAAAAAGTTCATGGACTTACAAATGAATTTTTATCGGATAAACCAAAATTTACAGAAATTGCTGACAGTTTTTTAGACTTTATTGGTGACAGTAACTTAATTGCTCATAATGCTGATTTTGATATTAACTTTTTAAATAGCGAGCTTGTAAGAGCAAAAAAAGATAAGATAAATAATGATAGGGTTGTTGATACACTAAAAATAGCAAGGAGTAAATTTCCAGGCGCTAGAAACAGTCTTGATGCACTCTGCAAAAGATTTTTTGTTGATAATTCAAATAGAAGCCTTCACGGCGCATTACTCGACTCAGAACTCTTAGCGGAGGTTTATCTTGAGCTTGTGGGTGGAAAAGAACCTGATCTTGAACTCTCAACGAAAACGATAAAAAAAGACAATAACAGTCAAAACAGAACCTCAAAATTATCCACAAGAAAAAATAAGCTAAAATCAAGAATTACAAACATTGACGAAAAAAATCATAGAGATTTCCTAGCTTCTTTTCCAAAAGAATCTCTTTGGTTAAAAAATACTTAGTATCTTTTTTCTCTTTTTCTTAATTCGTCTATTAATTTATTTACTGCTAGCTTTAACAAATATCGTCTTAAGCTTGGTATAATTAAAGCAATTCCAAATAAATCAGTTATTGCCCCTGGGACGATGAAGAACAAAGCCCCTAAAAGTAAAGCTATTCCCTCAACAATTTCAGGAAGGGCCTGTCTACCTTGGGTTAGCTTGGACTGAAGAGAAAAAATTATACCGAGCCCTTGTTGTTTTGCAATATAAATACCTATTATTGCTGTACCAATTATAAGAGTTAAGGTTCCAAAAAAGCCAAAATAATTTCCAAGTTTTATTAACGCCCATATTTCAATAATAGGTAAAATTAAAAAAAAGACTACAAATGGATAAAACAAGTTTTCTCCAAAAAAAATAAATATTTATTTAAAGTTAATGTATATTCCTATAATAAAACACTATAGAAAGGACAAATAAAATGGGCAACCCTTTTGATCCAATGAATATAATACTACTNGTGTTTGCTGTAGTAGCCTTTATAAGGCTGAGNGCAACATTGGGTAAAAGAACAGGCAATGAAGANCCTCTAGACAGCAGAAGTGTTTTTCAACAAAAAAGTTCAAANNATGTNNATGATGTAAATTTAAACGAAAAATTTATTCCTCAATCCAAAGAAGATATTTTANACTACATGAGTTCAACTGATAAAAATTTTAGCCAAGAAACTTTNTTAGNNGGTTCAAAAAATGCATATAAAATGATNGTTGAAAATTATGCTTCCGGAAATTTAGAGCCGATTGAGNNTTTTATAAGTAAAGAAGTNTATGAAGGNTTNTCTGAAGCAATTTCATCAAGGGATAAGCTACAGCAGAAGCTACATAATGAAGTTGTGGAGTTTAATTCAGTAGAAATAGTTGATGCNNTATTNGANACAAATATCATTCANTTAAAAGTAATGTTTGAAGCTAAAATGATTAGTTANGGCGAAGACTCAACAGGNAACGTTATAGAGGGAAATAAAGANTCTCCNCANGTNATAAAAGANGTTTGGATTTTCCAAAGNCCNATAAAAAGTANAACNCCNGCNTGGGAGTTAATTTCAACAAACCCTGATGATTAGTTATGAATGATAAAGACGATTTAAGTGTTTGGAAAGATTTTATAAAAGAAGAATTTAGNGTTGAANATAAGGATGCNNNCNTTAGCAATACTNAGTTAANNAATGATNATCNAANNCANATACNNAAAAAGAAAAAAAAATTACCCTTGCCTGGTCNATTAACTAAAAGAACANTAAAAAAATTAGCAACGAAGAAAGATTAAAACAAATGCAACNCTTGATTTGCATGGATTAAATNTTGAAAAAGCTANNGTAGCTTTTCTTTCTTTTTTAGACACNTGTTGGAAATATAAGTATAGTTATGTNCTTATTNTTACAGGNAAAGGCAAGGGAATAATNAAAAANGCNNTTATTGNTTGGTTAAAGGANGATGAAATTTTTCCTTTAATTGTTGGATATTCTAATGCCCACAGGTTACAAGGGGGTGANGGTGCTTTTGTTTTGCATCTNAGAAAGCGATAAAATAAAATTTTTATGCTGAGGCTTAAATATGAATGCTAAAGAAAAAAATAGAAAAGCTCAAATTGANAGAGAAACTCGAGAAACAAAAATTTTTGTTGATCTTGACATTGATGGTTCAGGTGAGTCAGAGATAGAAACAGGCATCGGTTTTCTTGACCANATGATTGANAGCTTTTCAAGGCACTCACTAATAGACCTTAAGTTAAAAGCTGAAGGAGATCTTCATGTCGACCAGCATCATACCACCGAAGATACTGGCATTGTTATTGGTTCTGCAATTGCTNAGGCTTTAGGAGATTTTTCAGGTATAAAACGTTTTGGTAGNGCAATTATNCCGATGGATGAAACTTTAACAAGAGTTGCAATTGATATATCAAAAAGACCAAGTTTAATTTGGAAGGTACCTTTCTCAAAACCTGTGCTTGGGGGAATGGATACAGANCTTTTTCATGAATGGTTTGCGGCCTTTGCACAAAACTTGGGTGCAAATATTCATATTGAAAATCTTGATGGAGAAAATAATCACCATATTGCCGAGTCTTGTTTCAAGGGCTTAGCTAGATCACTTCGTGATGCAATGGTTATTGACCCTCGTGAGCTAGGGAGGTCTCCCTCAAGCAAAGGTTCATTGGGAAGTTAAGTCTTTATGAAAAATATATCTATTGTGGTAGTTGACTATGATTGCGGGAATATTCATTCTGCTACAAAAGCGCTTGAGCTTGCAATGAGTGAATCTAATGCAAATGGTTCTGTAAGCCTCACTAAAGATCCTGAAGAAATCATAAAATCCGACAAAATTGTTTTGCCAGGGGTAGGAGCCTTTGAGAGTTGTATAAAAAAATTAACAGGCATTGATGGACTAANAGAAGCTTTAGATGAGGCGGTTTTAGTAAAGGCAAAACCTATTTTAGGAATATGTATAGGTTTACAANTGATGGCTACATCAAGTTTTGAGGGTGGTAAACATAGTGGTTTAAATTGGATTGAAGGGGATGTNATCCCTTTAGAGCCANATGATAAAAAATTNAAAGTNCCACATATGGGTTGGAATAATGTTGATACAAAGAGACATCATCCAGTTTTCAATGATATCAAGAGCAGTGATTATTATTTTGTTCACTCTTATAAATTCTCCCCTTTAGACAAAGAAACAATAATTTCTTCAACTAATTATGGAGAGGACTTCGNATCTTCATTGGGTAAGGATAATATTTTAGGAACCCAATTCCATCCTGAGAAAAGCCAAACAGCCGGTGTTAATCTTNTAAAAAATTTTATTGAGTGGTCGCCATGATTTTTTTCCCTGCTATCGATATATATGGAGGTTATTGCGTAAGGCTTGAAAANGGNGATTTTGAAAAAAAAACTATTTTTAATAAAAACCCTCTTGATCAAGCAAAAATTTTTCAAGACATTGGTTGTGCTTGGATACACATTGTTGACCTTGATGGAGCAAAAAACGGTAATTCAGATAACCTTGATATAGTTAAGGAAATAGCATTAAAGACAGACTTAAAGATACAATTTGGTGGAGGCGTTAGGACTTCATCAAAGATAAGTTCTTTGATAAACAATGGAATTGAAAGAGTTATCATTGGAACCAAAGCCATAGACGATATTTCATTCTTAGAAGAAGCCTGTAAAGATTTTCCAAATAAGATTGCTGTAGGAATTGANGCAAGGAAAGGAAAGGTTTCAATTGAAGGGTGGACAAAAGANTCAGGCGTGAGCGCGAATGAATTTGCTGTAATTGCTGAAAGNAAAGGAGTGTGTGCGATTATTTTTACGGATATTGATAAAGATGGAGTAATGGCAGGTCCGAATATTGATTCAACACTTGAAATTGCAAAATCTGTAAATATACCAGTTATAGTTTCAGGAGGTGTTTCANCAATTGAAGATGTTCTTCAAATAAAAAATAATGAGAAGTTAGGAATTGGCGGAATGATTTGCGGAAGAGCTGTATATGATAAAAAGGTCGANATAAAGGAAGCGTTAAATATCGTTAAACTGTAATGTTAAAAACTAGAATAATACCATGTCTTGATGTTAAAGATGGAAGAGTTGTAAAGGGCATAAATTTTGTCGACTTAATTGATGCCGGTGACCCTATTGAGGTTGCAAAAATTTANGATAGAAGCGGTGCTGATGAACTNTGCTTTTTAGACATAACCGCAAGCCATGAAAAAAGACCTATTTTACTTGATGTCGTTAAAAANACAGCTGAACAATGTTTTATGCCATTAACGGTTGGCGGNGGTGTTAGGTCTGTATCTGATATTCAGGTTCTTTTATCCTCTGGGGCTGATAAAGTTTCAATTAATACCGCTGCAGTTGATGATCCAAATTTAATTTATGANGCTAGTTCAATATTTGGTAGTCAATGCATAGTTGTTGCAATAGATGCAAAACTTGTTTCAGAAAATAATTGGGAAATATTTACACANGGAGGTAGAACTTCAACCGGTATTAATGCTGTAGAATTTGCAAAAAAAGTAACCAGTTTAGGTGCTGGCGAAATTTTATTAACATCTATGGATAAAGATGGGACAAAGTCTGGATATGANAATGACCTTCTTAAGGCAGTATCAGAAGAGGTATCAATACCTGTAATTGCATCAGGCGGGGTTGGAAAAATTGGNGACTTAATCGATGGTGTCAGAATAGGNGGCGCAAGCGCAGTTCTTGCNGCNTCNATTTTTCATTTTGGTGAAATATCTATTCAAGATACAAAGCTAGCAATGAGTAAGGCTGGTATTTCTGTAAGACTTTAATTAGTATAAATTTACGAGGTTTAAATATGTCAGAAAAAAAAAATATTCTTGATGAGCTTTGGCTAATAATAGAAGAAAAATCTATAGGTGATGATGNGAGCTCTTATACCAAAACTATGCTTAANAAAGATATAAATAATGTAGCAAGAAAAATGGGNGAAGAAGCNATAGAAACAATTGTGGCGGCTATAGGTCAAACTAAAAAAGATACTGTAAACGAAAGTGCTGATTTAATATATCACTGGTTGTTGCTTATGAAAAAATTAGATATTAANCCAGAAGAAGTTTATCAAGAGTTAAAAAACAGAATGTCCTTATAAAAATCATGNNTGATTTAGGAGAAAAATTTACAAANCTTAGNTTTAAAGATTGGTCACCATTAAATNAAAAAGAAATTAACTCATTNANNGGGCCTAATGANAAANTTTTTTTTGAATCTCTAGATGGNTCNTATCCTTTTATAGTCAATCTTTTATCCANTAATATAAAAAATTATAATTATTTAAATTTAAAATATAAAAGNTCAAAAGATATTGAACAAAAAAAACTTCCTTTTNTTATAGGCGTTACAGGCTCGGTNGCCTNTGGNAAGTCAACTTTTTCAAAAATAATCAAGTCTTTGCTAAAGAANTCATTTAAAGAATNAAATATAGANTTGGTTACAACTGANGGTTTCTTGTATCCTAATTCATTTTTAGAANAAAATAATTTGATGGAAAAGAAAGGTTTTCCTGAGAGCTATGATACAGAATCTNTTTTAAAGTTTTTATCTGGNGTCAAGTTAGGNGANTCAAANAACTNTGCNCCAGTATANTCTCATATNTTATANGATGTTATNCCNGATGAAAAATTAGANATAATTGANCCNGANATTTTAATTATAGANGGNATAAATGTTCTNCAACNAATTATTTCAAAAGANNANAATATGCCTTNAATAATTTCAGATTTTCTTGATTTTTCAATTTATATTGATGCTGANGAGCCGTNCTTGAGAACCTGGTATANCGANAGATTTTTATCTNTAAGGCAAGCNGCANTAAACAATNAAGAGNATTTTTTTAATAGATTTTCATCTNTAAATGANNATCAGGCAAAAGAAATAGCTAATTCCATTTGGGAAAAAATAAATTTAGTTAATTTAAGTGAAAATATTCTTCCTACAAAAAATAGGGCTAACTTAATTTTAAAAAAAAATATTAATCATGAGATTAATGAAATATGGTTAAGAAATATTTAATTATGATAAGATAAAAATATGGGACAGAACACAAAAATATCAGTTATAGGTGCAGCAGGAAAAATGGGCCAACAAATAATGCTTCAAGCCCAAGAATCAGATAATTTTACTCTAGTTGGGGCCATTGAGGCAAAAGGCTCTAGTTATTTAAGTAATGACATTTCATCTTTCATTGGTGGTAAAGAAACAGGTATATTAGTAACAGATGATCCCTTAGAGTGTATTTTGAAATCAGATGCTATTATAGACTTTAGCTCTCCATCCTCTACTATCGAAATTTGTGAGCTTGTTGCTCAAGCTAGAAAGGTACATGTAATAGGTACGACGGGATTTGATGTGGCTGAGGAAGAGAAGATTAAAGCCGCAGCAAGACACGCCACAATAATTAAGTCTGGAAATATGAGTCTCGGTATTAATGCTTTGCTTGGGACAGTAAAAAATCTCGCAAAATCACTAGATAGTGATTGGGATATAGAAATATCCGATATGCATCATAAGGATAAGGTTGATTCTCCGTCTGGTACAGCATTAGAACTTGCTAGCGCAGCCGCAGAGGGTCGAGAAATTGATCTTGAGTCGTCTTTAGATATTTCAAGAAATGGATCGGAGCTATCAAGAAAGAAAGGTGAAATTGGTATCGTTTCTCTTAGAGGCGGAACAGTTATTGGTGATCACTCTGTCGTTTTTGCAGGGCAAGGTGAACGTATAGCTGTCTCCCATTTTGCTGAAAATAGAAATATTTTTGTAACCGGCGCCTTAAAGGCTGCAGAATGGGGGGTAGGTAAAGGACCGGGACTTTTTTCTGCATTAGATGTTCTTGGAATGGAAAATTAAAAGGAAGGCTTAATGACTGATTTAACATTGATCCGACATGGTCAAAGTGACTGGAACAACAAAAACCTTTTTACTGGTTGGGAAAACCCAGGCCTTACTAGCGAGGGTATTGATGAAGCTCATACCACTGGTGTTCTTTTAAAAAAACAAAATAAAATATATTCTTATATTTTTACCTCTCTTCTTGATAGGGCAATTAATACAGCAAATATTATCTTAGAAGAGCTTGATCTTAATAGAATTAATGTAGTCAAGGACGAAGCATTAAATGAACGAGATTATGGTGAATTAACTGGGCTCAACAAAGATGATGCTAGAAAAAAATGGGGGAAGGATCAGGTTCACATTTGGAGAAGATCGTTTGATATTCCACCTCCAGGCGGAGAAAGTCTTAAAGATACGGCTGATAGGGTTATTCCTTATTATGAGAAAAAAATTTTACCATTACTTTTTGAAGACAACAATATATTAGTAAGCGCCCATGGAAATTCTCTTAGGGCTCTAGTCATGCACATTGAAGGTCTCTCGCCCGAGGAAATTTTGCAAAGAGAAATTGCTACAGGACAGCCCATATCATATGAGTTTTCTAATGGTAAATTTAACTTACAAAAATTATAATTTTATATGAACAGAAAAGAAAAAGCTAAAAAAGTCTATTCCATTTTAAAACAAACTTATAAAAGTACTCCTGTTCCGCTTGATCATGATGATCCATATACTCTTTTAATTGCAGTACTTTTGTCTGCACAGTGTACAGATGAGAGGGTAAATAAAGTTACACCACATTTATTCAAAAAAGCAAAAACACCAAAGAAAATGACCAAGCTATCATATGAGGAGGTTTATTCTATTATTAAACCTTGTGGATTAGGTCCAAAAAAATCAAGAGCTATATTAGAGCTGTCCTCAATACTAGTAGATCAATTCAATTCAATTGTTCCGGATGATATTTCTTTATTAGAAAAATTACCTGGAGTAGGTCATAAAACGGCTTCAGTTGTTGTAAGTCAGGCATTCAATATTCCGTCTTTTCCAGTTGACACACATATACATAGATTGGCACAAAGATGGGGGCTTACAAATGGAAAAAATGTAAAACAAACTGAGAAAGATCTTAAAAACTCATTTGATGAAGAGCATTGGAATAAATTACATTTGCAGATAATTTTTTGGGGCAGAGAGTTTTGTACTGCTCGATCATGTTGGGGGTTAGAGTGTAAAATATGCAAGGCTTGTAATCCAGGAAGGAAAAGAAAATTTATTCACAAAAAGCCTTAGCCAGTGAAAATTCTTTTTAAACTATCAAGATAACTATTTGTTTCTGGGCTAGTATTTTTTTTATTAATTTCTGAGAATTCCTTTAGGATTCCCTTTTGTTTTTCATTAAGCTTTGTTGGAACTTCAACCCTTATTTCAACATAAAGGTCCCCTAACCTATTGGTCTGTAATACTGGCATTCCTTTGCCTTTTAAACGAAATTGCCTATTATTTTGACAGCCTTCTGGGATTGAAATTCTTATTTTTTTTCCATCAGGGGTAGGCACCTCAATTTGACCGCCAAGAGCAGCTGTGACAAAATCTATTGGAACCTCGCTTAATAGGTCTGCTTCACTTCTTTTAAAAAATTCGTTTTCGTTTATTGATACAAAAACATAAAGATCGCCAAACGGTCCTCCGTTTTCTCCAGCCTCGCCCTCTCCCCCAAGTCTTATTCTTGTTCCCTCATCAACTCCGCGAGGAATATTTACAGACAGCTTTCTTTTTTTTCTTACTCTCCCTCTTCCTGAACAACTTCTGCATGGATTTTCTATTAGAGAGCCTTTTCCACCACATACGCTGCAAGTTCTTTCAAGTGTAAAAAATCCTTGTGTTGATCTTACGCTTCCAGAACCACCACAATGCTTACATGTTGATCGGCCACTTCCAGAAGCAGCTCCGGTGCTATCGCAGTCATCACATCCAGTTGCTGAATTTATTGCTAACTCTTTTGTTGTTCCAAAGTATGCATCTTTTAGGTCTATCTTTATTTCAGCTCTTAAGTCTGAGCCACGCGCCTGTCTTTGTTGTCTCGAATTTTGTCCTGATCTTCCGGCAAAATCGCCAAATAGATCTTCAAAAATATCAGAAAAATTTCCACTAAATCCTCCACCACCGAAACCAGCACCCATTCCACTAGATTGTGTTCCAGCATGGCCAAATTGATCATATGTCGCTCTTGTTTGGGGATCCTTTAAATTTTCATAGGCCTCATTAATTTCTTTAAAACGAGTTTCTGCATTTTCATCTCCGCGATTACTATCGGGATGATTTTCTTTAGCCAAGTTTCTAAATGCTTTTTTTATTTCAGCATTCGATGCATTTTTTTGTACACCTAACACATCATAGTAATCTCTTTTTGCCATATAAAGCGATCCGGTTTTTTAATCTTTAAAGTTAATTTTTTTCTTCTTCTTTAACAGTTTCTTCCTCTTCTTTTACTTCTTCAAAGTCGGCATCAACTATATCAGCGTCTTCGGTTTTATTATCACCTTGATTTTCATCACCTGAATTTTCTTGTTCTTGTTGATAAAGTTTTTCACCTATTTTCATTGCGGCCTGTGATAGTGTTGCGGTTTTTTCTTGTATAGCAGCTAAGTCATCATTGTCTAATACTTCTTTAAGGTCTTTTATTGCAGCTTCAACTGGATTTTTTTCTTCATCTGTAATTTTATCACCAGCATCAGTAATACCTTTTTCTGCAGAATGAATGATTGCTTCTGCTTGATTTTTGGCATCAACAAGCTCTCTAACTTTTTTATCAGCTTCAGCATTTGCTTCAGCTTCTTTTATCATATTTTCAATCTCATCATCGCTAAGGCCGCCCGACGCTTCGATTGTTATTTTTTGTTCTTTTCCTGTTGCTTTGTCGGTTGCGGAAACAGAGACAATACCATTAGCATCAATATCAAATGCAACATCGATTTGGGGTATTCCTCTAGGAGCAGGACTTATGCCTTCTAAATTGAATTGACCCAAAAGCTTATTATCGTTAGCCATCTCTCTTTCACCTTGAAATACTCTTATAGTTACAGCAGATTGGTTGTCTTCGGCTGTTGAAAAAACTTGAGATTTTTTTGTTGGGATAGTTGTGTTTTTGTCAATCAGTCTTGTAAATACACCACCTAAAGTTTCAATTCCTAATGACAGCGGTGTAACATCAAGAAGCAATACATCTTTTACGTCACCCTGAAGAACACCAGCCTGAATTGCTGCTCCCATAGCAACAACTTCATCTGGATTAACAGACATATTTGGCTCTTTATTAAAGAATTCTTTTACTGCTTCTCTTATTTTTGGCATTCTAGTTTGTCCACCAACTAAAACAACTTCGTCAATTTTTGATGCATCAACGCCAGCGTCTTTAAGCGCAGCCTTGCAAGGTTTAATTGTTCTTTCAATAAGCTTTTCGACTAAGCTTTCTAAAGAAGCTCTAGTAAGTTTCTGAGTTAAATGTTTCGGACCTGTTTGGTCTGCAGTTATGAAAGGAAGGTTAACTTCAGTTTGTGAGGCAGATGATAATTCTATTTTTGCCTTTTCAGCCGCTTCTTTAAGTCTTTGAAGAGCTAGTTTATCCTCTCTTAAGTCAACATTATTTTCTTTTTTAAACACATCAGCAAGATGATTTACAAGGAGGGTATCGAAATCTTCACCACCTAAAAAGGTGTCACCATTTGTTGATTTAACCTCAAAAACACCATCTCCAATTTCAAGTATTGAAATATCAAATGTTCCTCCGCCTAAATCGTAAACAGCAATTAACTTACCTTCTTTTTTTTCTAAACCATAAGAAAGTGCCGCCGCAGTAGGCTCATTAATTATTCTTAAAACTTCTAATCCTGCTATTTTACCTGCATCTTTTGTAGCCTGTCTCTGTGCATCATTAAAATATGCCGGAACTGTAATTACAGCTTGATCAACTTTTTCTCCAAGGTAATCTTCGGCTGTTTCTTTCATTTTTTGAAGTATGAAGGCTGAAATTTGTGCTGGAGAGTATTTTTCGCCCTCAGCTTCAACATAAGCATCGCCATTATCACCTTTAACGATATTATACGGAACCATACCCTGATCTTCTTTAGTAGCTGGATCGTCAAAAGATCTACCAATTAGACGTTTTACCGCAAAGAGAGTATTTGTTGGATTTGTTACTGCTTGCCTCTTAGCAGGTTGGCCGATTAATCTTTTCTTTTCTTCATCAAAAGAAACCATAGATGGGGTAGTTCTAGCCCCTTCCGCGTTTTCTAAAACTTTTGGCTGTGATCCTTCCATAATGGAAACACAACTGTTAGTGGTTCCTAAGTCAATACCTATAACTCTACCCATGACAATACTCCCTTTTGTTTGGATATAAATTTAATACTTTGCTTATATGGTTACTGTTTTTTTTCTTACAAGAGTGTATTTAAAAAAATTATTTTTTTGACGAAACACCTACTTTTGCAGCCCTAATCAGTCTTTTATCAATTACGTAACCAACTTCGATTACCTGAGTAACAAAACCCGGCTCATGGTCATCAGACTCAGCCTCAAAAAGAGCTTCATGAAAGAGCGGATCAAATTTCTCATTAATAGGGTTGATTTGCTGGATGCCATGTTTTTCAAGTAAATTAATAATATCTTTTTCAGTAGCAGAAATACCTTCTACAAAAGACTCGTAATTTATCTCATCAGAGCCTTTTAAAGACGCAAGAGCTCTTTCAATATTATCTAATACAGGAACAAAATCTTTTACAAAAAGACTTATGCCAATTTTATAGGCTTCAGTCCTTTCTTTTTCTGATCTTTTTCTTATATTTTCAATTTCAGCAGCTGATCTAAGAAGTTTATCTTCTAATTCCTTAACTTTGTCTTCCAATGATATTTCTTCAAGTTGACTCTTAGCTTCATTTTCTTTTTTCGCCGAGTTTTCCTCTACATTGTTTTCCTGATCTTCCTTTTCTTCTTCCATTTTATGCCCCTAATAATTATGCTTTAACAATAACACAGTTGAAATTCATAGCGTTATATTGTGTTATGTGTGATATATAAAATAATTTTTCAACCCATAAATAAAATAAATATTAATTTTTTTGAGATAAATTATGAAAAGATCCTCCGGAAGAAAATATAACGAGCTTAGAAAAATTGAAATTGATATTGGTGTTTCAAAACATGCTGAGGGGTCATGCTTGGTAAAATTTGGAGATACACATGTTTTATGTACAGCATCAGTTGGAAATAAGGTCCCTCCATGGTTAAGAAATTCTGGAAGTGGATGGGTTACTGCTGAATATGGAATGCTGCCAAGATCAACCTCTGAAAGGATGAGAAGAGAGTCTTCTAATGGTAAACAAAGCGGAAGAACACAAGAAATCCAAAGACTAATTGGTAGATCCTTAAGATCAATTATTGATTTAAAAAAATTAGGAGAATATCAAATAAGTATTGATTGCGATGTAATTCAGGCTGATGGAGGAACAAGAACTGCCTCAATTTCAGGCGCCTGGGTTGCTTTAAAGCAATCAATTAATTCTCTTTTGAACTCAAGGGATCTTTTAATAGATCCTATTATTGGATGTATAGGAGCAGTTTCGTGCGGAATTTATGAAAATACCTCAATTCTTGATCTTGATTATGAGGAGGACTCAAAAGCCGATGTAGATGCAAATTTCGTTTTAACTGATTATGGAGGTATTGTGGAGGTTCAAGCAACAGCTGAAACTCTTCCATTTTCTCAACAAAAATATTCTGAGCTTTTTGCCTTAGCTAAGAAGGGTATTAGTGAAATTAATACTATTCAAAAAAAATGTTTGAAACTTAAATGAAAAAAAAAATTAATAATGAAGAAATTGTTATTGCAAGTCATAATAACGGTAAGGTCGTCGAAATTAGGGATCTTTTAAAAAATTATGATCTTAAAATATTATCCTCTAGAGATTTAGGAATCGAGGAACCTGAAGAGAATGGTTCTTCTTTTGAGGAAAATGCGATCATTAAATCATCGATAACTTCAACACTATCAAAGACTGTATCTCTTTCAGATGACTCTGGATTATGTGTCAATGCTCTTGGCGGACAGCCGGGTATTTATTCAGCTAGGTGGGCTGGTCCAGATAAAGACTTTCTATATGCTGCAGAAAAGATCCACGAAAACCTCTTAGAAAAAGGAGCCGATGATTATTCAGCATATTTTATTTGTGTTCTTGCAGTATCTTGGCCTGATGGTGATCATAAAGTTTTTAAAGGAAGAGTTGACGGCAATCTCTCATTTCCTCCTCGCGGAGATAACGGATTTGGTTATGATCCTATTTTTATACCATTGGGCTACGAACAAACATTTGGAGAAATGGAGCCAGAATTTAAGCATAGTATTTCGCACAGAAGCCATGCTTTTAATTTATTTTCAAAGGAGCTGCTGATTGAAAAATAATAAAGAGGGAAAGTTAACTATAATATCTTTACCAATAGGTAATTTAAAAGACATTACTATTCGAGCCCTTGAAGAGCTTCAATCCTCTGATTTAATTTTTTGTGAAGACAAAAGAATAACAATCAAACTCTTAAATCATTATAATATAAAAAATAAATTGATGTCTTACAATGAACATAGTGACATGAGCACTAGAGAATTTATAATTAACCAAATTAATAAAGGAAAAAATATTTCTCTTGTTTCTGATGCTGGTACCCCTTTAATATCAGACCCTGGATATAAATTAATTAGAGAGTTAAAGAAAGAAAATTTGACAGTAACGTCATGTCCTGGCCCTTCATCGCCAATAACTGCTATAACTTTAGCAGGCCTCCCATCAGATAAATTTTTCTTTTCAGGTTTTTTACCGGTAAAATTAAAAGCAAGAAAAGATTATCTACAAAAAATAAAAAATATTGAATCAACTATAATTTTTTTCGAAAGCCCAAATAGAATCGTTAAAAGTTTAGAGACAATTTTAGAGATATTTGGGGATAGAAATATTTCTATATGTAGAGAGCTTACTAAAAAATTTGAAGAAGTGATAACTTTAAAAGTAAGCGAGGCTATTAAAAATCTATCCTCCAGAGATAATATTAAAGGTGAGATCGTTATTGTAATTGAGGGAAAAGTAAAAAAAGATAAATCTCAAAATTTAGAAACTATTTTAAAAGATGCACTTAAATCAATGTCACTATCTGATGCTGCTAAAGAAATATCTAAATATACTAATTTTTCAAAAAAAGAAGTATATAATGCAGCCTTAGTTTTAAAGGATGAGAAAAATGAGCATTAATATAGCCTTTCAAATGGATCACATTGAAACTCTCTCAATATCCGGTGATACAACATTTGCTTTATGTTTAGAGGCACAGAAAAGGGGACATAAAATTTTCCATTACACTCCTGATCAGCTTACATATAAAAACGGCAAAGTGACATCACTAGTTGAGCCTCTTAAAGTTATGGATGACGAAGGCAACCACTTTAATCTTGGCGATCCATTTGAAACTGATTTTATTGATATGGATTTTGTTTTAATGCGACAAGAGCCCCCTTTTAACATGAACTACATTACATATACACATATACTCGAGCATCTTCCTAAAAATGTTCGGGTTATTAATAACCCGGTAAGTGTTAGAAATGCCCCTGAAAAATTGCTAGTAACTTTTTTTAAGGATTTAATGCCAGAAACCCTTATCTCTATCAATGTTGAGTCTATTTTAAATTTCCAAAAAGTTCATAAAGATATTGTTCTAAAGCCGCTTTATGGAAAAGGTGGAGAAGGCATAATAAGGTTACAGGATAATCAAAATACTGTTGAAGAAATAAGAAATTTTATAAAAGATCAAAACGAACCCATTATGGTTCAACCATTTTTACCAGAAGTGAAATATGGTGATAAAAGAATAATCTTATTAAATGGCGATCCTGTTGGATGCTTAAATAGAATACCAGCAAAGGGTGAATTTAGATCAAATCTTGGTGTTGGAGGGATTCCTAAATTATCTGAATTATCTGAGTGTGATATTAAAATATGTAATGCAATAAAACCCACATTGAGAGAGATGAATCTTGTTCTTGTTGGCATTGATGTAATTGGGAAATATTTAACTGAAATAAATGTAACATGCCCAACTGGTGTCAGACAGATAAAAAATTTAGGTGGATCAGATATACCAGAAATGTTTTGGAGGTATGCTGAAGGACTTAAGTAGTTTTATCTTCCAAGATCACAAGCTGCTATGGCGGCAAGATTAATTATTTCTGAAACTCTAGAACCAGTAGGTATTATCTGTATCGGCTTTGATAATCCAACTAGCATTGGACCAACTAAATTAGATCCACCAAGCTCTTGAAGTAGCTTAGTCGAGATGGATGCAGAATGAATTGCTGGCATAATTAAAACATTTGCTGGCCCTGATAATCTACAGAAAGGATAGAGCTCCATAGCTTTTGGGTTAAGTGCTACATCAGCCGCCATTTCACCATCGTATTCAAAATTGGTATTTCTTTTATCAAGTATATCAACAGCCTCTCTCATAAATGTTGACCTTTCTCCTTCAGGATAACCAAAAGATGAGTAAGCCAGTAAAGCAACTCTAGGAACAAACCCAAGCCTTCTTGCTAATTCTGCACCAGCTTCAGTAATATCAGCAATTTCTTCAGCTGATGGCATATCATGAACATTTGTATCCGCAACTAATACTGTCCTAGGCCCAGAAACCATTGCAGAAATTCCTACAATTCTTTTATTGTTTATTGGATCAATCACTTGGGTTATGTCCTCAAGCGCAAGTGAATAATTTCTCGTTGTTCCTGTGATCATAGCATCCGCATGACCTAAAGAGGTCATGCAGGATGAAAATATATTTCGATCATTATTCACCATTCTTAGGCAATCTCTTCTTAAATATCCCTTTCTCTGAAGTCTTTTATACAAGAAGTCTGCATACTCTTTAGATTTATCGGAGTCTTTCGAATTAACTATTTCTATGTCTGTATCAGGTCTTAAACCTATCTTCTTGAGCGTATCTTCAATTTTCTCCTGTCTACCAACTAACACAGGTATTCCAAGGCCAAGTTCTCTAAAGTTTAGCGCAGCTCTTATTATTTTTTCTTCTTCACCTTCAGCAAAAACAACTCTTTTCATAAGTCTTTTAGCTTTAGAAAAAATTGGTTGCATTATATCTGCAGTTGGGTCTAGTCTTGCTGATAATCTATTTTTATAAGCGTCTTCATCTACAATTGGTAACTTAGCAACGCCTGATTTCATAGCAGCTTTTGCAACTGCAGGCGGAATATCTCTTATCAATCTTGGGTCAAAAGGCGCAGGTATGATATATTCAGGACCGTATCTTGGTCTTGCTCCAGAATAAGCGGCAGCAACTTCATCCGGTACATCTTCACGAGCTAGCTTTGCTAACGATTCTGCACAGGCAATTTTCATATCTTCATTAATTGTTGTTGCTCTAACATCAAGTGCGCCACGAAAAATATAAGGAAATCCCAAAACATTATTTACTTGATTTGCATAATCAGATCTTCCTGTTGCCATTATGCAATCAGGTCTTATTTCTTTTGCAATTTTAGGATCAATTTCTGGATCAGGATTTGCCATAGCGAATATTATTGGATTTTTATTCATAGTTTTAATCATTTCAGGAGTTAAGGCTCCTTTAACTGATAAACCAAGGAAAATATCACAACCTTTAACTGCATCTGCAAGGGTTCTCTCCTTTGTTTGTATAGCATGAGCTGATTTCCATTGGTTAATATTATTTTCTCTACCAATATAAATTGGCCCTTTTGAGTCGCAAAGAACCGCATTGTCATGAGGCAATCCCATCGCCTTTAATAGCTCTAGACATGCAATCCCAGCAGCCCCAGCTCCATTAATAACAACCTTCATGTCAGTAATATTTTTACCAGTAAGATCAAGTGCGTTAATAATTCCAGCGGCTGATATAATTGCAGTACCATGTTGATCATCATGAAAGACAGGTATATTTAATTTTTCTTTTAATTTACTCTCGATTATAAAACAATCTGGTGCACTTACGTCTTCAAGATTTATACCGCCAAAAGATGGTTCAAGACTTGCAATAATATCCGAAATTTTATCAGGATCTTTTTCATTAATTTCAATATCAATAGAGTCAACATCTGCAAATCTTTTAAATAAAACCGCTTTACCTTCCATTACCGGTTTAGAGGCTAAAGGGCCAAGATCACCTAAACCAAGAATTGCAGAGCCATTAGATATAACAGCAACAAGATTTCCTTTGGCTGTATAGTCATATGCGCTATCAGGATTGTCAGATACTGCCAATACAGGAGCTGCAACTCCTGGTGAATATGCTAAAGCTAAATCCCTCTGCGTTGCCATTGGCTTAGTAGCATTAATTTCTATTTTACCTGGCCTTCCCTCAGAGTGGAATTTTAAAGCCTCTTGCTCATCATAGCTAGTTTCATTTATATCAATTTTATCTTTCAAGATCTTTCACCAATTTGATAAATTTATTTAATAATTCGAAGACAAATATACAAAACTAATAAAAGCGTCAAGCATTTTATAATAAAATAATAAAAAATATTAATATTTCAAATTAATATTACTATTTTTAGTATTTATTGGTAATTAATTAATAAAAATTATTTTTTGTTTTTCTTTTATAAATTAGTATTTTAAAACAATAAATTTTAAAACCTTATCTTCTTCTGCTAAAAGTAAATACATGAAATCCAAAATAAATATATTGACTGAGGATTGTAATTTTAATTTTGAAGAAGTTTTTAGTGAAAAAGAAATTTATTCAAACGAAATTAACTCTTTACTTAAAAATTATGTTAAGGAACAATTAAAAAAAGCCCATAAAGTTGCTCAGAAACGCTTAGAGAGTAATACTTATAAAGGCAAGGAATGTGCTCAACAGTTATCATTTTTACATGATGAGTTAATAATTAATTATATTAATTTCTTGAGTAAATATTTATATCCTCTTAATAATCCAACCGAAGCTGAAAAGATTTCAATATTAGCTACAGGAGGATATGGAAGGGGCCTTTTGGCTCCTCAGTCTGATATAGACCTTCTTTTTTTATTACCATATAAAAAAACTGCGTGGGCTGAAGCTGCCATAGAGAATATTTTGTACTTTTTATGGGATCTTGGATTAAAAGTTGGTCAAGCAACGAGATCAATATCTGAGAGTCTTTTATTAGCTGAAAAAGACCAGACAATTACTACTTCAATGTTAGATGCAAGGCATTTGTGGGGTAACAAGGAGCTCAGTAAAAGGTTTAAAACTTCTTATAGAGAGAAATTAAAAAAAATGTCATCAGCAGATTTTATTCAAGCAAAGCTTGATGAGCGCGAAGAAAGACAATACAAAGCAGGTCAGTCTAGATATCTTGTTGAACCAAATATCAAAAACGGAAAAGGTGGGCTTAGGGAACTGGAGATGCTTAGCTGGATGACAAACTTTTGTTATAATTGTTCTCGTCCAGACGATATGTTTAAAAGGGGCATCTTAAATAAAGATGAGGCTAAAACCTTTCTTAAATGTGAAAATTTCTTATGGCATGTAAGATGCCAGCTTCATTATATAGCTGGAAGACCTGAAGAGATTATAAATTTTAATGATCAGAGGGAAATGGCAAGAAGGTTAGGTTATGACAATAGAAAAGGTCTCTTAGGAGTAGAGAGATTTATGCGTCATTATTTTTTAATTGCTCGAGAGGTTGGGGACTTAACAAGATCAATATGTTCTATATTAGAAGAACAACAGAAAAAAACTATACCAGTAATATCAAAGGCATTAGCTCTTTTTTCTGAAAAAAAAGTTGAGGATTTTGTATTAATAGCTGGCAGAATTGATATACCAAATAAAAATTTTTTTAAAAAGGATCCCTTAAATATTATAAAATTATTTTATTATTCTATGATAACAGATGTCTTGATTCACCCTAATGCCGTTAGAGTTTTAAGAGAAAATCTAGGCCTAATTAACAAAAATTTAAGGCAAAATGAAAACGCGAATAAAATCTTTTTAGAAATCTTATTGAGTAAAAAAAATCCAGAAGAAATTTTGCGACAAATGAATGAGACAGGTGTTCTTGGTCGTTTTATATTAGATTTTGGAAAGATTGTAGGTTTAATGCAGTTTAATATGTATCATCATTATACTGCTGATGAACATTTATTGAGAGCTATAGGCGAATTAAATAAATTATTTTCAGGAAAAAATAAAAATATTACAAAACTTATTTCAGAAATTATTAACTCTGGCTTAAGTAAAAAAATTCTGACTATAGCTTTATTATTTCATGATATTGCAAAAGGTCGTGATGAGGATCATTCGATAGCAGGAGCAAAAATCGTTAAAAAATTTTCTAAAAGATTTAATTTGTCTGATTATGAGTTGGAAACTATATCCTGGTTAGTCAAAGAGCACCTTGTTATGAGTTTCTTTTCTCAAACAAGAGATGTAATGGATGCAAAAACTGTCGAGGATTTCTCCTTAAAGGTTCAGACACCGGAAAGGCTTAAATTTTTATTTATTCTTACAATTGCAGATATTACCGCGGTTGGCCCAGGAGTCTGGAATGCTCATAAAGGTCAATTGCTTGAACAGCTTTATAAAGAGACATATGCAAAATTATCAGGTGAGGTTCTAGATGCTGATAGGTCATTAAGAGCGCAAAACAAAATAAAATCAGTTTTTTCTAAGGCAGATTTTAATAAAAAGGAAAAATTCAAAGATTGGATTAAAAGTCAGAGCGATCAATACTGGCTTGGATTGGAAGATGATATAATTTTCCGACAAGCAGAAATGTTCGTAAAAAATTTTAATAATAAAACATCTATTATGATTCATAATACGAAAGGTTCCGAAGCGACTGAAGTTTCTATAATGTCTAAAGATAGCAAGGGGCTTTTTGCTAAATTAACAGGTGCATTATCCTCTATGGAAATAAATATTGTAAATGCCAAGATTTTTACAAACTCATCAAATATTGCCATCGATGTCATATGGATACAGGATAAAGAAAATAAACCAATATTCGATGATTTAAGACTTGAGAGAATTAAAGAAAAAATTTTAAATTTTATAAATACTGATATTAAAAATGGTGTCTCTTCAAAATCAAGATTAAATAATAGAAGAATTAATGCTTTCACAGTTCCTATTGTTGTAAAAATAATGAATAATATCTCTTCAAATTATACAGTAATAGAGGTTAGTGGAAAAGATAGACCGAGCATTCTTTATGAGCTAGCAAAAACCATAAATTATCTAGATTTAAATTTATTTAGGGCTCAAGTTGCAACCTTTGGTGAGCGTGTTGTTGATGTTTTTTATGTATTAGATTCCAAAAATAGAAAAATTGAACACCACAATTCAAAAAAATTAATTGAAAGAGAGCTTTTACGGGTTTTAAGTAATGGCTGATGATACAGGGAAGAAATCTCTATTTAGGCCAACATTAATTGTCGCAGGTTTAACATCTCTAAGTCGAGTGGTTGGGCTAATAAGAGATATTCTAATAAGCAATGTCCTTGGCGTTAGCTACATAACTGATATTTTTATAGTTGCTCTAAGAATACCAAACATCTTTAGGAGAATAACTGCTGAAGGAGCCTTTTCGGCTGCATTTATTCCTATTTTTTCAAAAAAATTAATTTCTAATAAAATTTCTGCAATTAAATTTTCTGAAGATATCCTTTTTATGTCACTAATTATTATGATTTCAATAACTTCTGTTCTTCAAATTTTTATGCCCTTCTTTATATATTTTATCGCTTATGGTTTTAGTAATGATCCAATTAAATATGATTTAGCTATTAATTTTTCCAGAATAACAAGCCCTTATATCTTGCTTATATCTATATCTTCTATAGGAATTGCTATTCTTAATTCTTTAGGTAGATATTTTGCCTCATCGCTTGGTCCAGTCATTTTTAATGTTGTATTGGTTTTTATTTTAATCCTTCCAATAAACAATATTTCTTCTATGGGGTATTTATTATCCTTTGGTGTTACTTTCTCAGGAGTTATTCAGTTTTTATTGGTTTTTTATTTTTTATCTAAAAGTGGTTATAAATTAAATTTAAGGAAGCCCGAAAATTTAAATTTAATAAATAAATTTTCAACTATTGCTAGGCCACAAATTATAACTGGGCTTGCTATACAGGCAAATATTGTGTTATCGGGTATAATTGCCTCTTTTGTTGAGGGTGGAATATCTACTTTGTATTATGCTGAGAGATTATATCAGCTTCCTTTAGCATTATTTGGTATTTCTATCGGTACTGTTCTTCTTCCAACACTAAGTGATCTCGATATTAAAAAAAATTTAGATAAATTTAATTTGGTTATTAGAAATATTATTAAATTTTCACTGATTATGATCATACCTTCTGCAGTAGGGCTTTCAATTATTTCCGTTCCTTTAATATCTGTAATTTATGAGCATGGAATGTTCAATCATGTTAACACTATCAATGTCTCAAAAGCTCTAATAGCTTTTTCACTTGGGTTGCCTGCATTTGTTCTTATAAAAATTTATTTACCTATATTTTATTCTTTGGGCGATACAAGAACACCATTATTTTATAGTATAATTTCAATATTTATAAATTTAGTTATAGCTTTAGCTCTATTTAAGCCTTTAGGTATTATTGGTATAGCTATATCCACTTCTGTTTCATCTTGGATTAATTTATTCTTATTAATAAAAGGATCGAAAAAATATAGAATTAATATTTCAACTGAAAAATTATATAAAGATTTTTTTAAAATAATTTTTTCTGTAATAATCATGTCTTCTTATATTTTAGTGATTTCAGATTATATAGGCTATCTTCACATTATTTCACAATTGTTAATCCTAGTATTTTCTGGGGCGTTTATTTATTTTTTAATTTTGTTTGTATTAGGAGTATTAAATAAAAATGATATAATTAATTTTGTTAAAAATTAAAAGGTATTGGTTTGCAAGATAAAAAAAAGAAAATAGTTTTTTCAGGTGTTCAGCCAACTGGGGCTCTCCATCTTGGTAACTATTTAGGCGCGATTAAAAACTTTGTGGACCTCCAGGAAGATCATGATTGTTTATATTGCATTGTAGATCTTCATGCTGTCACAGTTTGGCAAAATCCAAATGATTTGAAATCTAATATTTTAGATGTGGCTTCTATTTATTTGGCTTCAGGAATAGATCCAAAGAAGTCCACAATATTTGTTCAATCAACAGTTCCTTTTCATTCCGAATTATCATGGATACTTAACTGTGTTACAAGAATTGGTTGGCTCAATAGAATGACACAATTTAAAGAAAAAGCCTCAAAGAATAGAGAAAATGTATCTTCTGGTCTTTATACATATCCAAACTTAATGGCTGCAGATATTTTATTGTATTTTTCCGATTTAGTTCCTGTAGGTGATGATCAAAAGCAACACCTAGAGTTAACTCGTGATATTGCCCAGAAATTTAATAATGATTATTCAGATTTTGGAGGTAAAGATTTTTTTCCTATTCCAAACCCTATAATAATGGATGAGACATCAAGAGTGATGTCCTTGAAAGATGGGTCAAAAAAAATGTCAAAATCTGATCCTTCAGCAATGAGTAGAATTGAATTTAAAGACAGCAATGATCTTATAGTTAAAAAGATATCTAAAGCAAAAACTGATCCTTTACCAATCCCTAATAATGTTAATGAGCTTGAAACCAGACCAGAGGTATACAATTTAATTTCGATTTTTTCTTCCTTAGCAGGTTCGAAAATAACGACTGTATTGAATAATTATTCTGGTAAACAATTTTCTGAATTTAAAAAGGACTTATCAGATCTTTTAATTGAAAATATTGAACCAATAAGAGATGAACTAATAAGGTTGGATAATGATCATTCATTTTTACTTGATATTTTAGAAAAGGGTACTAATCAAGCAATGAAGAGGTCGAGTCTTAATATGAAAAAGATTAGAGATATTGTTGGTTTAGGTTATTAAAACTAGAGAGGTTACTTTGAAAGAAAATTTTTTGGCTGTTTTTGATGGAACTGAAGAATGTAAATGTGCAGTTAGATACGCTGCAAGAAGAGCAAAAATCAATAATGCTGGATTATTGATTGTAGCAACTGTTGATACTGTTGAATTTACATATTGGTTAAGCGTGAATAATAAAATGATCGATGATATAGAAAAGGAGTCAAAAGATGCTCTTGAGGAACTTTCGGTTAATATTAGGTCATATTCGGATGTATCGTGTAATTATATTATTGAGCACGGATCAAAATTAGAAGCTGTTAAAAATCTAATTAGCCTTGATAATTCTATTTCTTTGCTTATTTTAGCATCAAACAAAAAAGATAAAAACCCTGGTATATTAGTTGAAACCATTTCTGGCGATGGATATTCAATACCTGTAGTGGTAATCCCTGGAAATTTATCTGATAATGATATTGATAAACTTGCCGGTTTTGGCAACTTATAAAAGGAGAAATTATGTTTATTCAAACTGAAGAAACCCCAAACCCTTCTACTATGAAATTTATCCCAGGAAAAGACGTTACAGGTGAGATCGGTAAAACATTTTATTTTAAAAATCCAGAAGAGGCCTCTTCTTCTCCTTTGGCGTTATCCTTATTTGATGTAGATGGTGTTGTTGGAGTTTTTTTCGGTTATGATTTTTTAACCATAACTATTGAGGAAGTAGAGTGGCAAAATATTAAACCATCAATTCTTAGTATAATCATGAATCATTATGTGTCTGAAAGTCCTATTTTTATTGAAGAGTTTAGGCAAACTGATCAATCCGAAGACTTGGATGAAGTATCTGAAAAAATCAAAGAAATAATAGCATCACATATTAGGCCTGCAGTAGCTCAAGATGGTGGAGATATAGTTTTTAGAAACTTTAAAGATGGAATCGTTTATGTGAGCATGAAAGGTTCTTGCGATGGCTGTCCCTCTTCAACAATGACTTTAAAAAATGGTGTTGAAAATCTTTTGAAACATTATATCCCAGAGGTTCAAGGTGTCAGTATTTGATTTAGATAGTAAAAATTTAATTTTTAACAAAGCAAGAACACATAATGAATGGTTAGATAAAGATATTTCTGATGAAATTTTAATCGAAATCTATAACTTAATGAAATGGTGTCCTACTAGTGCAAATTGCTCTCCAATTAGAATAATTTTTGCCAAGTCTGCCGTGTCAAAAAACAGGCTTTTACCCTTCGTAATAGAATCTAATTTAGATAAAACTAAAACCGCGCCCGTAACCGCAATTATTGGGTATGATATTAATTTTTATGAGCACTTGCCAAGGTTGTTCCCTCATAATTTGGATGCACAAAATTGGTTCAATCATTCTTTAGATATCGCAGAGGAGACAGCTTTTAGAAATGGTTCAATGCAAGGAGCTTATTTTTTAATTGCTGCAAGAGCTCTTGGGCTTGATTGTGGTCCAATGTCTGGATTTGATAGAGATGGTGTTGATCATGAATTCTTTAAAGATACAAATATTAAATCAAATTTTTTATGCAACCTTGGTTATGGAGATGCTTCTAAATTATTCACAAGATCTCCAAGATTTAAGTTTGATGAAATATGCGAGATTCTCTAATTTTGACTTTTTTATGCATTAATACATCATTTAATACTTGCTCCATTAATTTAGCTTCTGAAGAAAAAAATATTATTTGCAATGAAGATCGAAACAGCCCTCCATCGGATATTATTTCCATTTTAGTCAAAGAAACTCTAAAAAGTGCATCATTAAATTTGAGTGATATTTCTGGAATAATAACTATTCTAGGACCTGGTAATTATACAAGTATAAGGGTTGGGATAGCATTTAGTCTTGGATTATCAAAAAGCAATTTGATGCCTATTTATGGCATATCAGCTTTAGAGGCTATTTCTATAAGTCAAAAAGGAATTTTTAAAAAAAATAAAAGCTATTTAGTCTCAATTAAATCTGTAAAAGATGAATTTTTTTTTCAAATCTTTAATAACTTTTGTGAGCCTCTATCTAAGCCTATTAAATCTAAATTATCTTATATTAAGGAGCTTCTTAGCGACAGTGACCTGGTTTTAATTGGTCCAGGATCTAGTGAAATTAGAAGTTTGATAAACATAAAAAATAAAATAGTCGAAGTAAAAGATCATATTGATTATCAGAAATTACTTACATACATCATGCAGAAACCCAATCAATATAGTAATATTGTTCCACTTTATTTATCTAATCCAATAGCAGAAAAAAAGGATATATCTTGGTTTGTGAAGAAAGAAATTTAACTATTGAAATGTTGGATGAAAACAATGTTTTATTTGTTCAAGATATCCAAAAGAATTGCAAAGAACTAGTATGGACATCATCATCATTGTTTCACTTATTGAACAAAGGTAGTGGTTATGGCTATATATTAAAAAGTTTTAATAAATATATTGGCTACATATTATTGAGGTCATTGGCTGATGAAGAAGAGGTATTATCTTTAGGCGTTTTAAATTCAAATAGAAGGAAGGGAGTTGCCTCAAAATTATTTTATGAATTTGAGAAAGATGTTATTAGAAAAAATGTAAAAAGAATTTTCTTAGAGGTTAAAGTTAAAAATTATTCTGCAATTTGTTTTTATGAATTTCTTGGACTAAAAAAAATAAAAGTTTTAAAAGATTATTATAAAACTGATAATGGGTATGAGAACGGTTTGCTGCTATCAAAAGTTTATTTTTGATGATTACAAACTTTTTCTTTATTGATATGGTGTAGATATGACTATTGAAGATATGTGTGAAAAAAAGTCTATGAGAATGACGGATCAAAGAAGAGTCATTGCTAGGATTTTAGATGATGCTGATGATCATCCAGATGTTGAAGAGCTTCATAAAAGAGCCTGTTTAATAGATGATAATATTTCAGTTGCAACAGTTTACAGAACTGTAAGACTTTTTGAAGAGGCAGGTATACTTGTTCGCCATGAATTTAAGGATGGTAGATCTCGCTATGAAAACGTCGATATAAGTGAACATCATGATCATTTAATTGATATTGAAACAGGTGAAATTATTGAATTTACTAATGAAGAAATTGAACTTATTCAAGAAAAAATAGCTGATTCTCTTGGCTTTGAATTAGTTGACCATAGGCTTGAGCTCTATGGGAGATTAAAAGATACCAAAAAATAATAAGTTATATGCAAATTAGCCAAGATAAAAAAAGAAACCTTTTTATAAAGAGTTATGGCTGTCAGATGAATGAGTATGACTCTGAGAGAATGACTGAGATACTTGCAAAACATAATTATTCATCAGTAGATGAACCAACTCAAGCAGATTTAATAATCCTGAATACTTGCCATATTAGAGAAAAAGCCGCTGAAAAAATATATTCAGAACTCGGCAGACTAAAGAAAATAAATCTTAATTCTAAGCGTGATATTAAGGTTGCAGTAGCTGGCTGTGTTGGTCAAGCTGAAGGCCATGAGATAATCAAAAGGTCGCCCATTGTTGATTTAGTTTTTGGTCCTTTAACCTATCATCAACTACCCGAGATGCTCGAGGAAATAGAGTCTAAGCCAGGTTCACCAAATAAAAAATTAGTCAATATTGATGTTCCAGATGAAGATAAGTTTTTAGAACTTAAGGGCTCTAGGAAAAATTTGAAATCTATTAGCTCTCTGTTATCTATTCAAGAGGGTTGTGATAAGTTTTGTTCGTTTTGTGTAGTTCCCTATACAAGAGGAGTCGAGATATCTAGACCAGCAAAACAAATTATTAGTGAAGCCAAGGAATTAATCGGCATTGGAGCAAAGGAAATAATTTTATTGGGTCAAAACGTCAACGCATGGTCTCAATCTAATGGGTCAAATATAGAAATGACTTTTCCACAACTGATAAAAGAAATATCAGAATTAAATATTGACCGAATAAGGTATATAACCAGCCATCCTAGAGATATGACTGAAGAGTTAATGAAGTCACATAGAGAAATTTCGAAACTTCAACCATATCTTCACCTTCCTGTTCAATCTGGTTCAGATAAAATACTTAAAGAAATGAATAGGGGTTATACATCGCAGGAATATATAGATATAATTTACAAAACTAGAGAATATAGATCAGATATAGCTATTTCTGGTGATTTTATAGTTGGCTTTCCTGGGGAGACCGATGATGATTTTCAAGCAACTTTAGATATTGTAAAAAAAGTAAAATATGCTCATGCCTATAGTTTTAAATACTCACCTCGTCCTGGTACTCCAGCAGCGTTAAAAGATAACCAAATAGACGAAAAAGTTAAAAGCGATAGACTTAAGATGCTTCAAGAATTAATCAGGCAACAAACTAGAGACTTTAATTTAGATTTTTTTGAAAGGGAAATAGATGTTCTCATTGAGAAAAAAGGTATCGGAGAAAATAGACTTACAGGACGTTCCTCATATTTACAACCAGTCCATATGACTGGAGATACATCTTTTATAGGTAAGATTTTAAAAGTAAAAATTATTAAAACCAGAGATAATAGCCTTGAAGGGATAATTTTATAAAAAATATGAAAACAAATAAAAATCAATTGAAAGAAGTTAGTCAAATTTTAGAATTAGAAGATAATAAAGTTCTAATCGAATTATATGGTCAGCATGACGAGAATTTAACAAAAATTGAAAATAATTTTGGAATTCATATCTCATATAGGGG
Organism: Rhodobiaceae bacterium; assembly: GCA_002723035.1. GTDB lineage: Bacteria > Pseudomonadota > Alphaproteobacteria > MED-G09 > MED-G09 > MED-G09. Next base: position 76,721 of record PBNH01000008.1, read on the forward strand.
TAATATAATAGAGTTTAGGGGAAATGAAGATGCTTGTTCTTCGGCTAGTAAATTTATTTCAAATGTTTATAAGAAATTAGTAAACGGAAAAAAATTAATGAGGATATATTTGATGATTTTTCAAAACACTCTAAACAGTTAGATGCAGAAGATCTTAATACAATACTTATAAAAACTAAGAAAAAAAATATTTATCCAAGATCTTCAAATCAACTAAAATTTGTAAATTTAATTAAAAATAAAGATCTTGTTTTCGGTGTTGGACCTGCGGGAACCGGTAAAACATATCTGGCAGTAGCTTGCGCAGTTGAAGCTTTATTAAAAAAAGAAGTTTCTAAAATTATCTTATCAAGACCAGCAGTTGAGGCCGGAGAGAGACTTGGTTTTCTTCCAGGTGATTTAAAAGAAAAAATCGACCCATATCTTAGGCCATTATACGATGCTTTAAATGACCTAATACCCCTAAAGGCATTAGAAAGATATTTAGAAAATAATACAATTGAAATTGCTCCTTTAGCATTTATGAGAGGACGAACTCTTGAAAATTCCTATATTATTCTTGATGAAGCACAAAATACCTCGTCTATGCAGATGAAAATGTTTTTAACAAGACTTGGCAAAAATTCAAAAATGGTTATTGCAGGCGACTCAACACAAATCGATTTACCTAAAGGTGAAAAATCTGGTCTTAAGGAAATATTAAATATTATGCCTAAAACAGACGAAATTGGGAAAGTTCTATTTAAGAATGGCGATATAACCAGACATAACCTAGTAACAAAAATAGTAGGGGCCTATGAAAAGAATAATAAGGCTCTAAGTTAAAGTGAATAAAATATTGATTGATATTTCTGCTAAAAAAATTTGGCAAAAAGAAGAGATTAACGTAGTTCGAAAAGTTTTATTAATTTGTTATGACTCTCTATCTTTGAGAGAGTCTCTTGAATTGAGTGTGAGATTAACTGATGATAAAGAAATAATGGACTTAAATAAAACTTACAGAAACAAAAACTCTCCAACTAACGTATTATCATTTTGTTCTCAAAAAAATAAGCATGATAAATTAGGGTTTAATATCCTTGGTGATTTAGTAATTTCTAGAGATACAGTAATAAAAGAACTAGCAGGAACAAAAAAAACATTTGAACAACATATTTCCCATCTTACAATTCACGGTTTTCTTCATCTCTTAGGCTATATTCATGAAGATGATAATGAAGCAAAGACAATGGAAAATTTAGAAACTGAAATTCTAAAAAAGTTAAATATTCCAGATCCATATTTAGGTATTAATTAAAATGAAAAAATATTACGTCAAATTATTAAATTTTATCCAACTTAACTATGAAGGATTAAAAGATATTTTATCGAAAAAAGAAAATACATCTTTAAAAGACATAGTTAATGATCATATTGATAATGAAAGAGAGTTTAGTATTGAAGAAAAGGAAATGCTCACCAATATAATTGGCTTTGGTAAGTCTCGCGTTGAAGACTCTATGGTTCCAAGGGCTGATATAATTTCAGCAGATATAGAGACTTCAGCAGAGGAAATTATAAAATTATTTTCAGAGTGCAATCATTCAAGAATAGCAATTTATAGAGAAAATTTGGATGATCCAGTTGGTATGCTTCATATAAAAGATTTCGTTGGTGCATTATCAAAAAAAGATATTGAGGATATAATATTAGAGCCTTTAGTTAAGGATATTTTATTTGTACCACCTTCAATGAAATCTCGAGAACTATTACTTAAAATGCAGGTATCAAGAATTCATATGGCACTTGTTGTTGATGAATATGGTGGAACTGATGGTCTTTTAACAATTGAGAATCTTATTGAAGAAATTGTTGGCGAAATTGAAGATGAGCATTCCGAGGCTGAAGTTTATAAGATTAATATTTATGAAAATTTTATTGATGTGCCCGCTAGGACAACTATACAAGAAGTTGAAGAAATAATTGGCTTTGAACTTTTGAATGATGATATCGATGAAGAAATTGATACAATTGGTGGTTTGGTATTTCTTTTAGCAGGCAGAATACCTCAAAGAGGAGAATTAATAACACACCCGAAAGGTTTTGAAATAGAAATAAAAGAAGTTGATCAAAGAAAAATAATTAATGTTAGATTTAGATTAAAAGTTAAATAAAAACGACCTTCACTTTGTTGGGAGAAAAATGAAATATCTATTATTTAGTCTGCTGACTTTTTTTGCTGGATCTATATCGAATTTTGCTCTTGCTCCATGGGACTGCATTTTTGTTCTATTGTTTTCTTTCCCATTATTTTTTTTAATACTTAAAGATATTTTTAACGAAAAAAAAATTAAGAATAATATTTTATCTTTTATCTTTTTTGGAAATATATTCTTATTTGGGTATTTCCTTTTTGGTCTTCTATGGATTAGTTCAGCCTTTGACTATAAAGAAGGATTTGCCGAGCTAAAGTTTATAAGTATTTTAGGTTTGCCTTTCTTATTGTGCCTAATAACTACCCCTGGATGGATTTTAACGGCGTTTTTATGGGGGAAGGGTCTTCGGGGCTGTTTTGCCTTATCTGCTGGTATAATTACAGGTGAATTCTTACGGAGCTATCTTTTCTCAGGTTTCCCATGGAATTTATTTGGTCATTCAATAGGATTTAATGATCTTTCTATGCAAGTAGGGTCAATTTTTGGGTTTCACCTTTCAGGATTTTTTGTGATCCTATTTTCTTTGGTACCTATTCTTTTTTTAAAAAAGAATACCTTAACATGGGGTATTATTTTTTCTTTATCTTTACCACTTTGCATGTTGTACGGCTATTTCAGATTGCCTTCAGAAATAAAATACTTAGATAAAGATTTTTTAATTGTTCAATCCAAAATTTCTCAAGATAAAAAGTTAAATTCAAGTGAGATTGAGAATATTGCTAAAAAATTTTTGGAATTATCAAAAATAGATAATGAAGTAGATCTAATTATTTGGCCTGAAAATGCAATACCTGTGTTTCTATCTAAAAATCAAGATATCAGACTTATATTAATGCAAGGTATAGAAAATTCTAAAAATCTTCTCGTTGGTGATTTAATAATAAAAAATGAAAGTGATATTTATAATTCAGCAGTCTTAATTACTGAGGATGGAGAAATAACCTCATCTTATGATAAAGTTCACCTTGTACCTTTTGGCGAATATTTACCATTAAGCAAATATTTAAAGAAATTTAACTTCTTAGAAGTACTTACTAATGAGCGGGGTCTTTCCAAAGGTAAATCTTATGATCCAATTAACACACCTCTAGGTACAGCAAGAGTACTAATTTGTTATGAGATTATCTTTTCAAGCGAAGTAATGCGATCAGAGACTCGACCAGATTTTATAGTAAATTTATCCAATGATGCCTGGTTTGATAATAATTCAGGCCCTTATCAACATTTTTCAAATGCTAAATTTCGTTCAGTTGAGAATGGTCTACCTTTAATTCGATCTTCTAATAAAGGTATTTCTGCTATAATTGATCCTTATGGAAGGGTAATAGAAAAACTCTCCTTAAATCAAGAGGGTTCTATATATTCTCGTCTTCCAGAAAAGATTCCAGAGACGTTTTACTCGCGCTATGAAAATTTGATAATATTGGTTTTACTTTTTTTATATTTTTTGTGCTATAGAAAAAATTAAAAAGGAATATCTATGGTTAAGAATTTAAACTATTTATTTACTTCAGAGTCTGTTTCTGAGGGACATCCAGATAAAGTATGTGATCAAATATCTGATAGTATTTTAGATTTATATCTCTCAAAAGATCCTGTTGCTAGAGTAGCGGTTGAAACACTGGTAACTACTGACTTAGTTGTTGTTTCAGGAGAGGTAAGATCAGCCGTAGAAATATCTAAAGAATTAATTGAAAAGACAATTAGATTAACAGTGAAGGAAATTGGTTATGAACAGAAGGGTTTTCACTGGGAAAAAATAGAAGTTAAAATTCTACTTCATGAACAGTCATCCGATATTGCTATGGGGGTAGACTCTGATGGTAATGTAAAAGACGAGGGAGCTGGTGATCAAGGCATCATGTTTGGATATGCATGTAACGAGACTTTAGAATTTATGCCTGCACCAATTTTTTATTCTCATAAAATATTAAAACTATTATCAGAAAAAAGGCATGCAGGATTAATAGATGGTATTCTTCCAGACTCAAAGTCACAAGTAACAATGGTTTATGAAAAAAATAAGCCAATAAAAGCTGACTCAATTGTTGTTTCAACACAGCATACAGAAAATTGTTCTCAAGATGAAATAAGTCAAATTGTAAAAAAAGTTATTAATGAGAGTTTACCAAGTGAGCTTTTAAAAGATGAAACGTCCTATATAATTAATCCGACTGGTAATTTTGTAATTGGAGGTCCTGTTGGCGATACTGGTTTAACAGGAAGAAAGATAATTGTTGATACTTATGGAGGATCGGCTCCTCACGGAGGGGGGGCTTTCTCTGGTAAAGACCCTACTAAGGTTGACAGATCTGCAGCTTATATATCAAGGTATTTGGCAAAAAATATTGTTGCTGCTGGAATTTCTGATAAATGTACAATTCAGTTATCTTATGCAATTGGTGTATCAAAGCCTTTGTCAATTTATGCAGACCTTGGTGATAATGGAAGTATTTCTGAAGACAGTTTGGTAGAGTTTCTTTCGGATTTAGTCGATTTAACACCAAGAGGTATTCGAGAAAGACTAGGGTTAAATAAGCCTATTTATAAAAAAACTGCCTCATACGGGCACTTTGGAAGAGAGCCTGACCAATATGGAGGTTTTGGCTGGGAAAAGCTAGATTTAGTTGATGCCCTATCAAATGAATTCAAATAATAAATTAATTTCTGTCAAAGGAAGAGAACGTCCTTTAAGTAAAAAACAAAAGCAAGTTTTTTTGTCTTTATCAAAGTATGAATTTGATTTTTCTTTTCTTAGGGATAGAGATTATTCAAAAAAAAATAAAATTCTTCTTGAAATTGGTTTTGGCTCAGGTGAGATAATTTTTAAAGAAGCAAAAAAAAATCCTAAAAATATTTTTATGGGTATTGAGTATTATAGAAGAGGAGTTGCTCAACTTTTAAAAAAAATAGAAGACCATAATTTGAAAAATATTAAAATTTTTTACGGAGATGCTCATAAGTTTCTAGAAAATTTCTCAGGAATTTTTTTTGATGAGATTTGGTTATTTTTTCCTGATCCTTGGCCAAAAAAAAGACATGAAAAAAGAAGGTTTATCCAAAAAGAATCAATTAATAAGCTTAATGAAGTTATGAAGCCTAAGGGTAATTTATATATATCATCTGATGATAAGAGCTATATAGCATGGACCTTAAGTTTATTTAATCAAAATAATAGGTTTGAATGGTTAGCTGAAAATAATTTAGATTGGGAAAATCCTTATAAGGATTATCACGGATCTCGTTATGAAGAGAAGGGCTTAAGGAAGAATAAAAAGCCGTATTTTTTAAAATTTAGAAAATTAAATTAAACTAAAATGACTAAAATCTTGTAATTTTATCAAAGTTAGGCTATCAATCTCTTATATTTCGAATTTGTTGGTTAAAATGCGAAGTGGGTAAGTTTGTTCTTTCCCGCTTTTTTTATTATGTAAACGAAAGATGATTGAGAAAGAAAAAATAAATCATATTGAACATCTTGTTGCCCCAGAAAAGGCTGCAGAATTTTTTTATTTTTTTAAAAATATTATTGATAAAACAGAATATCAGTTTGTTCGATTAAAAATTAGTGGAAAAGAGGAGCTGAATATTCAAATTATGGCTGAGGATAAAAATAGGTCTATGGTTATTGAGGACTGTAGAGTGTTGAGTAATATTATAGTTGATGAAATAGACTTGTCTGACGATTTTAATTATGAGTATGTATTAGAAGTTTCCTCCCCAGGTATAGATCGCCCTCTTACTTATGAAGAAGACTTTGATTTCTGGGTTGGTAATAAAGTTTTTGTCTTATTAAAAAAACCAATTAATAAATCAAAAAAAATTATAGGTACTTTAATGGGGCTATTTAATAAAAATATTAAATTAGAAGATGTTGATGGTGATAACGCTTTAGAGATTGAAGTAGATAATATTAAGAACATTAATATTATCTGGTCTCCTGAAGTCACTAGTTTAAATTAATATAAATTTTTGAGAGGTATGTTAATATGTCTACTAAAGGAATAAGTGCTAATAGGCTTGAGTTGCTGCAAATAGCTGACGCTGTTGCTCGTGAAAAATCTATAGATAAAAATATTGTTATCTCAGCAATGGAAGAGGCTATTCAAAAAGCGGCAGCCTCTCGTTATGGAATTGAAAATAATATTAAGGCTGAAATTAATCCAGAAACTGGATCTATAGCCCTCATGAGATTGCTTGATGTGGTAGAGAAAGTTGATGATTTTTCAACTCAAATAAATTTGGAAGACGCTAAACTGCGCAACCCAGAAGCTGAAATTGGTGGAGAACCAATTGAAGAAGAGTTACCCCCTATAGATTTTGGGAGAGTAGCAGCTCAAAGTGCAAAACAAGTTATATTCCAAAAAGTACGCGAAGCTGAAAGAGAGAGGCACTATGAAGAATTTAAAGACAGAGTTGGTGAAATCATAAATGGAGTTATTAAGCGTGTTGAATACGGAACAGTTGTTGTGGATCTTGGCAGAGCAGAGGCTGTTATAAGGAAAGATTCTTTATTACCGAGAGAAGTCTATAAACCTGGAGATAGAGTAAGAGCATATATAATGGAGGTAAGAAGGGAGATCCGAGGTCCTCAAATTTTTTTATCACGAACACATCCTGATTTTATGGCTAATCTCTTTGCCCAAGAAGTTCCAGAAATATATGATGGAATTATTGAGATTATTGGTGTTGCAAGAGATCCAGGTAGTAGAGCAAAAATAGCTGTATTATCTAAAGACTCCTCAATAGACCCAGTTGGTGCATGTGTTGGTATGAGAGGAAGTCGAGTGCAAGCAGTTGTAAATGAACTTCAAGGTGAAAAAATTGATATTTTAACTTGGACAGAGGATATAGCATCTTTTGTAGTTAAAGCTTTGCAGCCAGCCGAAGTTCAAAAAGTTGTTTTATATGATGAAGAACAAAGGTTAGAAGTTGTCGTTCCTGAAGATCAACTTTCTTTAGCAATTGGTAGAAGAGGTCAGAATGTAAGGCTTGCATCAAGTTTATGTGGTTGGGATATTGATATTTTAACTGAAGATCAGGAGTCTGAAAGGCGTCAAAAAGAGTTTCAGGAGAGGACCCAGCTCTTTATGGAAGCCCTTGATGTTGACGAATTACTAGCTCAATTATTGGTAACTGAAGGTTTCTCAGATATTACTGAATTAGCCTATGTCGATGAAAAAGAAATTTCAAGTATAGCTGGATTTGATGAAGATACTGCTCAAGAAATTCAAGCTAGAGCATCTGATTTTATTAATAAAGAAAACGAAGAGCTCGAACAAAAATGTAAAGAATTGGGTATAAAAGATGATTTATTGGAAATTGAAGAATTATCTTTAAAAATGATTGTTGCCTTAGGTGAAAACGATGTAAAATCTCTGGAGGATTTTGCTTATTGTTCTTCTGATGATTTGTTGGGTTGGGATGAAACAGTAGGAGAGGAAAAGATCCACGAAAATGGTATTTTAGAGAGCTTTGATATAACCTATTCTCAGGTAAATGATTTAATTATGTCTTCAAGGGTAAAATTAGGGATAATTCCTGACGAATCTAAGAATGAGAAAATAAATAGTGAAGTTGAGGTTGAAGAGGATTCTGTTGAAAAATCAGAGTAATTTTGCAAACAAATTAATATTTTAGGTTTAAATATAAAAATGTCAGAAAAAACTACAAAAGATAAAAAAGAAAGAACATTATCTCTGAAGCCTGGTTTAGTCTCTTCGAATAATTCCAAAGGTTCTCGATCACCAAGAGCTTCAACAGTTGTTGTAGAGTCCAGGAGGGGAAGATTATCTCAAACAAGAAAGCCAGTAGCGCCCTCTGTAAGAGTTAGAAAAGCACCTAAAGCTCCAAATGTCTTTAAGCCTAAAACAGATAATGAGGGCTTAGATAAAAGTACTAGAAACCTTACCGATAGTGAGAGGAATGCAAGAGAAAAAGCCCTTGAGAATGCTAAAATTAAAAATAAAACAGAAAAGGTTTCAAAAAAAGAAAAGATCTTAAAGAAAGATAAGGTTAAGCAAAATATTCCTGATGCTATTGATCCTGCAAATATCCCTGCAAAAAAAGACCCTGAGTTTATAAAAGAAAAAGTAAAAAATATTAAATCTGAAACTTCTGGGGCTAAAAAGAGAGATCTCAAGAAAACTGAAAAAGAGAAGGCTGATAGATTTAGTAAAGGCAGTCAAAAAAGAAGATCAGGTAAGCTATCAATTTCTCAAGCTTTAAATGAGGAGGAAAGGCAAAGATCTCTTGCTTCTATAAAAAGGAGACAAGAAAAGGCAAGAAAGAAAACTGTGGCAGATGATACGCCTAAGGAAAAAATTTCTAGGAATGTAATTATACCTGAGACAATTACAGTGCAAGAGCTTTCAAACAGAATGGCTGAAAGAGGAGTTGATGTTATAAAATCCTTAATGACACAAGGTGTAATGGTAAAAATAAATGATATTCTTGACTCCGATACTGCTCAGTTAATAGCTGAAGAATTCGGACATACAGTTACTAGAGTCTCAGAATCAGATATTGAAGAAGGCCTATCAGCAACAGATGATAGAGACGAAGATAAAAAACCAAGAAGCCCAGTCGTAACTGTAATGGGTCATGTAGATCATGGAAAAACAACATTGTTGGACGCTATTAGAGAGTCTAATAATGTTTCAGGAGAGGCTGGCGGTATTACTCAGCATATTGGCGCTTATCAAACAAGAGTTAAAGACGACAAGAAAATTACTTTTATTGACACTCCTGGCCATGCTGCATTTACATCTATGAGAGCTAGAGGGGCAAAGGTAACAGACATTGTTGTTTTAGTTGTTGCTGCTGATGATGGTGTTATGCCTCAAACCATAGAAGCTATTAATCATGCAAAAGAGGCTGAAGCACCAATTATCGTTGCAATAAATAAAATTGATAAGCCTGATGCAGATCCAAATGCCACACGAAACTCCTTACTTCAACATGAAATAATTGTGGAAGAAATGGGTGGTGATATTCAATCAGTTGAGCTATCAGCTTTAACTAAAAAAGGAATAGATGATTTAATAGAAGCGATTTTACTTCAGGCTGATCTTCTTGAGTTAAAAGCAAATCCGGATAGATCTGCTGAAGGCTTTGTTATAGAGGCAAAGCTTGATAAAAATAGAGGTCCAGCAGTTACAACTATAATTCAAAGAGGAACACTAAAGGTTGGTGATATTTTAGTTATTGGTCAGTATTCTGGAAAAGTACGTTCATTAATTAATGATCAAGGAAAAGTGGTAAAAGAATGTTTGCCAGGTGAGCCAATAGAAATTCTTGGTATGAGCCAAACCCCTGAGGCTGGAGATATTTTAACTGTTGTTGAGAGTGACTCAAGGGCTAGGGAGGTTTCAGAATATAGGCAAAGAAAATCAAAAGCTCCTACTCCAAACCTTACCAAAGCAAATTTAGATCAGTTATTTTCAAAATCAAATCAAACTTTAAAGAAGGAAATTTTAGTTGTTGTAAAAGCTGATGTTCAGGGATCCTCTGAGGCTATTAAAGAGGCCCTTTTAAATTTAGGAAATGAGGAAGTATCTTGCAGAGTTATTCATGTAGGAGCTGGTGCTATTTCTGAGAGTGACATAACATTAGCAGAAGCATCAAAAGCATTAGTTTTAGGATTTAATGTAAGGGCAAATAATCAAGCAAAAGATGCGGCTGAAAAATTTGGGATTACAATACTTTATCATTCAATAATTTATGACCTGATTGATGATATTAAGGCATTATTAGAAGGTAAATTAGATCCTGAGCTTCGTTCAACAGTTACAGGCATGGCTGAAGTTTTAGAGGTATTCAAAAATTCAAAAATCGGAAATATTGCTGGCTGTAGTGTTATAGATGGTAAGATTGTGAAAGGGCTAAATGCTAAATTGCTCAGAGATGATGTGGTAATTTATGATGGTGTTTTGTCAACTCTTCGAAGATTCAAAGATGATGCAAAAGAAGTTAATGCTGGGCAGGAATGTGGCCTTTCATTTGATAACAATCAAGATATTAGACCTGGTGATAAGATTGAGTGTTATAAGGTTGATGAAATAAAGAGAACTATTTAGCAATAGGCATTAAAATGAAAAACTTTTCTTTTGAATTATCACGAGGTAAGCCTTCTCAAAGACAAATGAAGGTTCAGGAAATTCTCAGAGCCGCTTTGATCGAGGTTTTACAAAGGGGCCTTACTAAGGAACCATTGTTAGACAACGGAATGATTACAATTAATCATGTAGATGTTTCTCCAGACTTAAAGCATGTAAAATTTTTCTTTCTACCTTTTGACGAAACAAAAAAAGAAGATTTTTTAAAAGCATTTAAGCGAGCAAATAAAGTAATAAGAAAAGCTATTGGACAACGTGTACATCTAAAATATGTACCCACAGTTAATTTTATATTTGATGATAGTATTACTGAAGTAAGAAATTTAGATAAAATTTTTGCATCAAAAAAAGTTAAAAAAGATATCGAGAGATAATATTTGTCAAAGCAAAATAATTTCAATTATCATGGTTGGCTAATACTAGATAAACCTTTAAATATTTCATCTGCTAAGGCTGTTAACATTGTAAAAAAAATTTTTAATGTAAAAAAGGCAGGACATGCTGGAACATTAGATCCTCTTGCTACTGGAGTTCTTCCAGTCGCAATCAATGCGGCAACTAAAACGATTCCTTATTTAGTTAATACAGAGAAAACATATAGCTTTATAATTAAGTGGGGAGAGCAGACTGATACCGACGATACTGAAGGGAAAATTATTAATAAAAGTAATTATAGGCCATCAGAGCAAGATATAAAAAAAATCTTGAAATTCTTTATCGGTAAGATTAAGCAAAAGCCTCCGCGTTTTTCAGCCTTAAAAATAAATGGTAAAAGAGCATATAAACTTGCTAGACGCAAAAGTGAATTTGAAATTCCATCCAGGACTGTAAAAGTTTTAGATTTAAAATTGTTAAAATGTTTAGGTGATAATTTGGCAGAATTTGTAGTAACTTGCGAAAAAGGTTTTTATATTAGGTCTTTAGCAAGAGATATTTCATTAAAGTTAGATACTTTTGGTCATGTTTATGCGTTAAAGAGGACTAAAGTTGGCCGATTTGACATTAAAGATGCTTTTACTCTAGAAACCTTAGAGAAATTAGTGCATAGTGCGCCCGCAGGAAAGATGATCGAAGATTTTCTTCTTCCCACAGATTGTGTGCTGGACGACATCCCGGCTCTACATATCTCTGACGAGGAAGCTAAAATGTTCTGTCACGGTCAGGTGATAAATAAAAATATATCAAATGATTTTATTCCTAATGGTAGTGATGTCTTGGTAAAGAATAGAGAAAAGTCTCTAGGCATTGCAGTTTTTTTTGAAGAGAACTTAAAGCCGAAAAGGGTCTTTTCAAATTTTATATATTAAAGGAGAAAATGATGTCGATTGAATCTGAACGTAAGAAAGAAGTAATTTCAGAATATGCATTAAAAGATGGAGACACAGGTTCTCCAGAAATTCAAATAGCGATTTTAACCGAAAGAATTTTAAATCTCACTGAACATTTTAAGACTCATAAAAAAGATAACCACTCTAGGCAAGGATTGCTAAAAATGGTCAATTTAAGAAGAAAGCTATTAGATTATGTTAAGTCAAAAAATCAAAAGCGTTATGAGGATATAATTAAAAGACTTGGTTTAAGAAGATAAAAATCCCTTTAATTAATTTTGTTAATAAAAATTCCTTTAAAAAAATACATAAATCGGTAAAAATAGGTAAAACGTATAATGTTTAAAATAGAAAACGAAGTATTAGAATGGGGTGGGAAGACCCTAACTTTAGAAACAGGAAGAGTTGCTAGACAAGCTCATGGTTCAGTGATTGCAACTTATGGTGGAACATCCGTACTGGCTACTGTTGTAGCCGACTATGAACCAAAACCAGGATTAGACTTTTTTCCTTTAACTGTAAATTATCAGGAAAAGGCATATGCAGCAGGTAAAATACCTGGTGGTTTTTTTAAGAGAGAAGGAAGACCTTCAGAAAAAGAAACACTTGTTTCAAGGCTGATAGATAGACCAATTAGACCTTTATTCGCAAAAGGCTTTCAAAATGAAACTCAAGTGCTTGCAACTGTAATAAGCTATGATGGAGAAAATGACCCTGATATTGTAGCTATGATAGCTGTTTCTGCAGCTCTAACACTTTCCGGTGTTCCTTTTATGGGTCCAATAGCGGCTGCAAGAGTTGGATATATTAATAATGAATATATTCTTAATCCAACAAAAGAAGAGTTAGATGGAGATTGTGAGTTAGATTTAGTAGTTGCAGGAACAGATTCTGCAGTATTAATGGTTGAGTCTGAAGCTAAAGAATTATCTGAAGAAGTAATGCTTGGAGCAGTTAGTTTTGGGCAAGACTCTTTCAAGTCTGTAACAAAAGCAATTATTCAACTTGCTGAGAAAGCAGCAAAAGAACCAAGAGAACTAGAAGAGATAGACCTTTCTGATCTTCAAGAAATTGTTAACAAAATTGTTAGGGAAAAATTGATTTCAGCTTACAAAGAGAGAAATAAGCAGAAAAGATCAAATAAAATTTCTGAAATTAAATCTGATTTAATTAGTGAATTAGTTAATGATGATAACCCAGATATAATTGATTCAGAAGTAAGTAGTGTCTTTAAAAATATTGAAAAAGATATTGTGAGAGGAAGTATACTTGACACTGGATTAAGAATTGACGGCAGAGATCTTGAGACTGTTCGACCAGTACATTCTGAGGTAAGTATTCTTCCACTAACTCATGGCTCTTCTTTATTCACCAGAGGAGAGACTCAAGCATTAGTTGTCACAACGTTGGGAACCGGACTTGACGAAAAGTATGTCGATGGCTTAGACGAGACATATAAAGAAAAATTCATGCTTCATTATAATTTTCCTCCTTACTCGGTCGGTGAAACCGGTAGAACTGGCTTTACCTCTAGAAGAGAAATTGGCCACGGTAAGCTTGCTTGGAGGTCCTTACAAGCTGTATTACCCGAGTATGATGATTTTCCTTATACAGTACGACTGGTTTCTGAGATTACTGAGTCTAATGGATCATCATCTATGGCAACAGTTTGTGGCTCTTCTCTATCACTAATGGATGCCGGAGTTCCATTAAAAAGGCCTGTCGCAGGAATTGCTATGGGTTTAATTAAGGAGGATGATAAGGTGGCGGTCTTATCTGATATTCTCGGAGACGAAGATCATTTAGGTGATATGGATTTTAAGGTGGCTGGTACATCTGAAGGAATTACATCCCTTCAAATGGATATAAAAATTACAGGTATTACGAAGGATATTATGGATACAGCTCTTACTCAGGCAAAGGCCGGTAGAATTCATATTCTAGAAGAAATGGCAAAGGCTATAGAAAAACCTAGAGAAACGGTTAACTCAACTGCTCCTAGAATTGAAACAATACAGGTACCTGTTGATAAAATTAGAGATGTTATAGGTTCAGGCGGAAAGGTCATAAGAGAAATTGTTGAAGAAAGTGGCGCTAAAGTAGATATCAATGATGATGGTATTGTTAAAATTGCATCAAGTGATACAGACTCTCTTAATAAAGCGTTAGAGTTAATTAACTCAATAGTTGCAGAACCAGAAGCTGGAGAGATTTATGAAGGTAAAGTAGTAAAAATTATGGATTTTGGTGCTTTTGTAAATTTCTTTGGAAAAAGAGATGGCTTGGTCCATATCTCTCAGTTAGCTAACGAAAGAGTAAAAAACGTTACAGATATAGTTAGCGAAGGCGATGTCGTTAAAGTTAAATTGTTGGGCTTTGACAATAGAGGCAAGGTAAAACTATCAATGAAAGAAGTTGATCAAAAAACTGGAAAAGAGATTATTTCTGAATCTGGAGAAACTTCTGAGAATTCTGCAAAAGAGAAAAAGTCAAAAAAATCAAAGAAGACAAAAAAAGATAAACAAGAAGTTTCTAATTAAAAAAAATCATTATTCGGGCTTGGGCATTCCAATTATATTGTAGCCTAAGTCCACATAATGTATTTCACCCGTAACCCCTAAAGACAAATCAGAAAGAAGATAAAGGCCGGCTGATCCAATATTATCAAGAGATAACTTGCCGTTAAGGGGAGAAAATTTTTCAGCATAGTTGAAAATATCTCTAGCTCCTCCTACTCCAGCACCTGAGAGTGTTCTCATAGGACCAGCTGAAATAGCATTAATTCTTATTCCACTTTTACCCAGATCAGCAGATAAATATCTTACAGAAGATTCAAGAGCGGCTTTTGCAACTCCCATTACATTATAGTTAGGCATTACCTTTACCGAACCACCAAAACTTAATGTTAAAATAGATCCTCCTTTATTAATATATGGTTCTGCTATTCTAGTTATTTCAGTTAATGAGTAGCAGGATATTTCAAGTGTTTTAAGAAAATTTTTTTTAGTTGTTTCTAAATACCTTCCTGATAGTTCATTCCTATCCGAATAGGCAATACCATGAACTATAAAATCTAAATCTCCCCACTCTTTTTTTATAGTTGAAAAAATATTTTCAATTTCATTTGTATTTGTTACATCACAATTAAAGATTAAATCTGAGTTTGTAAGTTTTGCTAGAGGTTCGACTCGTTTTTTAAAAGAGTCGCTTTGATATGTATATGCAAGTTTTGCCCCATTTTTGTACAATAAATTTGCTATACCCCAAGCAAGTGAATGATTATTTGCAACTCCCATAATTAACCCTTTTTTATTTTTCATTAAAGGTACGGTGAGATTAGATGAATTTTCTTCAGTATTTTGACTCAAAATATTTCCTTATTTATCTGGATGTTTAAATGTAAGAGTTGCATTAGTTCCGCCGAAGCCAAAACTATTAGATAATATGTATCCCAAATTAACATTTTCTTTTTTATTTCTAACAATAGGTATATTTTCAAAAAGAGGGTCTACATTTTTTATATTTGCTGACTCACAAATGAAGTTATTATCCATCATTAGAATGCTATAAATTGCCTCTTGAACCCCTGCAGCACCTAAACTATGACCTGTAAGTGATTTAGTTGCGCTTAATGGTGGAATTTTAGATCCAAAAACTTCTTTAATGGCTTCAATTTCCTTTGAGTCTCCAACAGGAGTAGATGTTGCATGAGGATTAATATAGTCTATTTCATCATCAATACCTTTCATTGCCATCTTCATACATCTTACAGCACCTTCACCTGAGGGCTGAACCATATCATGACCATCTGATGTTGCACCATAACCAACTAATTCAGCATAAATTTTTGCCCCTCTTGCTTTTGCCCTTTCTATTTCTTCTAAAACTAAAACTCCTGCCCCACCAGCAATAACAAATCCATCTCTATCATTATCATAAGCCCTACTGGATGATGATGGGTTATCATTATATTTTGACGACATAGCTCCCATTGCATCAAATAAAACTGATAGAGCCCAATTTAGCTCTTCTCCTCCGCCAGCAAACATTACATCTTGTTTACCATACTGTATCGTTTCATAAGCATTTCCGATGCAGTGTGAAGATGTAGCACAAGCTGATGAAATTGAATAGTTAATGCCCTTTATTCCAAAGGGAGTTGCAAGTGTTGCTGAGTTAGTTGATGACATTGCTTTCGGAACAGCAAATGGTCCAACTCTTTTAGGTCCTTTTTCTCTAGTAATATCTGCAGCTTCAATAAGAGCTTTTGTTGATGGCCCTCCTGAGCCCATTATAAGACCAGTATTTTCATTAACAATATCAGAATTTTCAAGACCAGAGTCTTCTATGGCTTGTTGCATTGCTATATAGTTCCAAGCAGCTCCATTACCCATAAATCTTCTTTCTTTTTTCTCCAAATACTTTTCGGGGTCTAGAGTTGGTTTACCATAAACTTGACTACGAAAACCTAATTCTTGATGCTCACTAGAGTAAGTAATTCCTGATTTTCCATCTTTAAGGCTTTTTAAGACTTCTTCTTTATTATTTCCTATACAAGATACAATACCTATGCCTGTAATAACGACTCGCCTCATTTTTAAACCCTCAATTATTATTTAAATAGACCTACCCTTAAATCTTCTGCTTTATAAATTATTTCTCCATCAGCAAATAGTAGCCCATCACCAATACCTAGAATTAATTTGCTTGTTAAAACTCTTTTTAAAGTAATCTGATATTCTAACTTTTTTATAGTTGGTAAAACCATTCCAGAAAATTTTACTCCTCCAACTGATAATGCTCTTCCTTTTCCCTCAAGCCCAAGCCAGCCCAAATAAAATCCAAGAAGCTGCCACATTGCATCAAGTCCCAAACAGCCAGGCATTACAGGGTCATTAACAAAGTGACAATCAAAAAACCAGAGATCAGGTTTTATATCAAGCTCTGCTATGACCATACCTTTTCCATTATCACCTCCGTCCTCATTAATATTAGTTATTCTATCAAACATTAGCATTGGTGGCATTGGAAGTTGAGGGTTACCCTCTCCAAACATCTCACCTTTTGCGCAAGATATTAAGTCTTCTAAATTATAATTATTTTTTTCTTTCATTTAATCCTCAATAACTTTTACCATAGTTGAATATCAGTGATAAGTGATAACTATATTTTTTCTTCTTTTAATTGATTATGACTTTTACAATATATATTATCCGCTCGATAAAAAATTTTATAAATATACTTAAAAAACACAATCTTAGACCACAAAGCAACGAGTAAATCTTGGTTATATCCTCTTTGCTAAAGGCAATAGGCATATTACTGCGGAGATCCTAAAAAAAGAAACAGATAAAGAGAAACTGGTGGTTTCTCCAGCAACAGTTTATAATGTTTTAAATGATTTTTATTATGCAGGTCTCTTTATTAAGTTAAATATCGGTAATGATAAAACTTGGTACGACACAAACGTAAAGCATCATTACCATATATTTAGTGAAAAAAATTCTGAATTAGTTGATTTAGAACCTTCAGAATTAGAGATTAAAATTTCAAAAAAGTTTACAAAAAATCAGATTAAAAAAATTGATCCAGTAGTAAAAATTTAATTCTTTATTTCCTTTCACTTTAAAGCATTGTCTTTTAATGTATTTTCTTATTCTTTGATTAGAGGGTAATTTTAAGTAATGAAAAATCAACTTTTTGACCTAACAAAAAAAGTTTCACTAATAACTGGAGGTAATGGCGGCATAGGCCTTGGTATGGCGAAGGGATTAGCCTCTTGTGGATCTGATATTGCCATCATTGGGCGAAATATAGAAAAAAATTTAAAAGCTAAAGAAGAACTAATGCAATTTGATGTCAAAGTTGAAACTTATTCCATTGATGTTTCTAATGAAAAAGATGTCAAGAAAACAGTTTTGAATGTTGTTAATGATTTCGGTAGAATTGATACTGTTTTTGCAAATGCTGGTATGAATCTATTCGGAGGATCTTTTGAGGATATGGACACAGATGTCTATAGGAAAGTATTAGCTGTAAATTTAGATGGAGTATTTTTTACCTTGAGAGAGTCTTGTAGGCATATGGTTGAAAGAGCAAAAAATGGTGACCCTGGTGGTTCTGTGGTTGGGGTTGCTAGTCTTGCTGGAATAGAGGGTGCTGCAAAAACACAACCATATTCTGCTTCCAAAGGAGGTATCAGGGCAATAATAAAAGGTATAGCAGTTGAGCATGCTAAGTACGGTATAAGGGCAAATACTATAGTGCCAGGCTGGATTGCTACTGATATGACTGAGATTAATCAAAATAGTGAAAAATTTACTGACAAAGTAATTTCTAGAGTACCAATGAGAAGATGGGGTGATCCAGAGGATTTTTCAGGAATAGCAGTGTACTTAGCCTCTGACTCTTCATCATACCATTCTGGAGACTCATTTGTTGTAGATGGTGCATACGCAATATTTTAAAAAGATTTATTTAGTTGACCCCCCAAATATACTCTTTTTTTATATATCCTGATAATTTATATGAGCTTTTAAAAAAATATTTTTCTTTTTTTACCTTTAATTCAATTTTACATAAATCCTCCTTACAATTTTTAAAGGCAGCAATTACCCCGTCTTGAACATGAGCTATAGGCTTTGAATTTTTGTCTGTAATTGTTATTTGTTTTTGTTTTGATAAGGCTATCTCAGAAAAACTTTTATTATTTTGAATTATTACATTCCTTTTCTCTGATATTTGACTTGAGTTAATCCAACCCTTTTGATTAGAAGGAAGTAATACTTCATTCCATTCATTCTTTTTTCTCAGTATTTTTAAAGGAAGTCCTTTTCTTTTATACACCCAAATAACCTTATTATCTTTTGATGGACCCGTTCTTAGATAGGTTTTATTATATTTAAGAGACGCCCAAGAAGAGCTAATTTTATTAGCATAAACAACTTGATTATTTACTATAAGAAAAAGAATAAATAGTATGCATAAAATATAACTTTTCATATTTTACCGACCCGTTCCGTTAAGTATATTTTTTTTATCCCAATTTATCTTTATTATTCTTGTATTATTTGTTAATCCATCAAAAATCAAAAGCTTTCCAGTCAAGTTGTCTTCAGTTTTGATGATTTGTTTAATTAATTCTGTAGCTTGTAATGAGCCAATTACTCCTGCTATTGGACCTAATACACCTATATGATCACAATCATTCTCATTCGTTTTATTTATTTTTAGACATCTATAAGAAGGATATGGCATATTATTTTTATCTTTTTTATAAGATTTAAATGTTGAAACTTGACCAAAAAACCCAGAAACAGATGCATAAATTAGTGGTTTATTATTATTGAAGCATTCATCATTTATTATCAACTTACTTGAATAATTATCAGTACAGTCAACTATGAAATCAAAGTCCTTTATAATTTTCTTTGCATTTTTTTTATTTAATCGGTCTTTATAGATGATGGTTTTTGTTTCAGGATTAATTGAATTTAAAAATTTTTCAGCTATTTCAACTTTTGGCTTACCAGTATCTTTCACTGTAAAGATTGTTTGTCTGTGAAGATTTGATATACCTACATCATCATTATCAATTAGCCCAATTGTACCTATACCTGATCCAGCTGTATATTGAAGGACTGGGCAACCAAGCCCACCTATGCCCACTATCAATACCTTAGACTCTTTTAATAATTTTTGTCCATAACCACCAACCTCTTTTAGAACTAAATGATTTGAATATCTCTCTACAGAACTATTCTTCATCTTTTTTTATTAAAATACCTGTTGATCCAAAACCATCTTTACCTCTATCAGTAGTATCTAGTTCATCTACAGAGATAAGATCAAATTGTTCAATTTTTGAAATAACCATTTGAGCAATTCTCATTCCCCTTAAAATTTCAAAATCTTTATTACTATGATTTATCAACATTACTAGAATTTCTCCTCTGTAATCACTGTCTATTGTGCCTGGTGAATTTAGAACTGTAATACCATTTTTTGCAGCTAAACCTGATCGAGGCCTAATTTGAGCTTCGTATCCAGGAGGAATTGATATAGCTATTCCAGTCGGAATCATTTCTGCTTTTCTCGGGAGAATTATTATTTTTGTATCTTCTTTAGTAGCTGCAAAAAGATCTAAACCGGCAGCACCCTCACTTTCATACTTTGGAAGAGGAAGACCAAAACCATTTTCCAGGATTTTAACTTCTAGATTTCTCATGCTGCATTATCAAAGTAATCAATTATTTTATTACATAATTTTTCAGCAACATTTTTTTTACTGATCAGACCCCAGTTTTCTTCCAAGTTATTTGTAAGAAATGAAACTTCATTCATATCATTATCAAAAACGCTTTTATTATTTTGAATATGACTATTTGCTATTATCCAATCGCAAGATTTTTTAACCATCTTACTTTTTGCTGATTTAATAAGATTTTCTGTTTCAAGAGTAAATCCAACAACTAATTCAGGTCTATTTTTATTGTTTTCACTTATAGTCTTAAGAATATCGGGGTTTTGCTCTAATATTATATTTACGTCTTTATTTTTGTTTTTTGATTTTTTTATTTTTTTTGAAGATTGATTTGCAACTTTCCAATCTGAAACAGCTGCCGCAAATATTGAGATATCCACAGGTAAAGAATTCATACAAGCCTCTAGCATTTCATTGGCAGTATTTATTTCTGTGACTTTAACATTATCTGGATAAGGTATATTAACTGGTCCAGTTATTAGGTGAGTTTCAGCTCCAAGCTTACTTAAAAGCGAAGCTATTGCATGCCCTTGTTTACCTGAAGATCTGTTAGATATAAAACGAACTGGATCTATCGGCTCAATAGTGGGCCCTGATGTAACAAGAGCTTTTTTACCTTTAAGCGGAGCTGAATTAATTAAATAACTTATTTCTTTATATATTTCTTCAACTTTTGACATTTTACCAGAACCTACTTCTCCACACGCCATCTCGCCATCATCAGGCCCTACAAAAATATGACCATTATTCTTTAGAGATTTTATATTTTCGATAGTAGCTGGATTATTCCACATTTTTACATTCATTGATGGGGCTATTAATAATGGTTTATTATTTGCTAATAGAATTGATGTTGCTAAGCTATCAGAAATTCCATGAACCATTTTTGCAATTATATTTGCAGTTGCCGGAGCAAGAACAATTAGATCAGCATCTCTGGATAATCTTATATGCCCAATTTTGCTTTCATTCTCAATATCAAATAGATCTGTATAGACCTTATTTTGTGATAAAGATGCAAAAGATAAAGGCTGAACAAACTTTGTAGCACTTTTAGTTAGAACGCAGGTAACATCATCTCCTCTTCTTTTAATCTCTCGAATAAGATCAAGGGATCTGTATGCTGCAATTCCTCCGCTTACTATTAATAAAATTTTTTTCATGAATATTTCTTTATCTCAAAAGGGTCGAAAAAGCTATTAATATATGAATTTGTGTAAATATATTCTGAAAATATTTATAAATTAATCAATAAGATAGTAACAATAACTGCTAATATTAATAATACATACTTTGAGGATAATATTCTAACATTATTATCATTTTTTATTTCCATAATACTTTTTTCATCTATTTTCAGCCCCCCTTCTCCAAAGGCATTTTTTATTTTCTTAAAATCTTTTTGTGTTTTTTCTATCTCATTAATAATTGATAAATAGATTTCTTTCGGGCTAGAACTATTTTTTCCTATATTAAAAGGTATATCTGAGAATGCCTTTAACTTAATATTTTCTAAATTATTTAAAATTGGCTCTGAAAGAGTCCAAATGTTTAATTTTGGGTTAAATTCTCTTGCCACTCCCTCTGTAACAACCATAGTTTTTTGAAGTAATAAAAGTTGTGGTTGAGTCTTCATTTCAAATTGATTTGTGATTTCAAAAAGCTGAGATAAAAGATGTCCCATCGATATTTTATCAGAGTCTTGTCCAAGTATTGGCTCNCCAATNGACCTTAATGCTTGNGCAAATTTGTCNNTATCTTGATTTTTTGGAACATAACCTGCTTCAAAATGAATATCTGCNATNTTTTTATAATCTCTATTTATAAACCCACTTAAAATTTCTAAAAGATATCTNCGGCTATCNATACTCAATCTTCCCATTATACCAAANTCAACAGGAATAACTTTGGAGTCATCTTTTATAAATAGATTACCCTGATGCATGTCTGCATGAAAAAAACCATCTCTAATTGCTAAAACTAAAAATGATTTCATAATATTTTCGGCAANNTTTTGAAANTCTACTTTTTTTGCTTTAATTTTTTTAATATCTTTTGATGAGTAAGCATCNACCCATTCGGTTGTAAGGATATTTNTAGTTGTNAATTCCCAATAAATTTTTGGTANTTCAATAAANTCATCATTTTGAGTATTTTCTATAATTTCTGATTGAGCTGCTCCCTCAAGCCTTAGNTCTACTTCCATAAAAAGACTCTCTTCTAANGTCCTNACAATCTCAATGANTCTTAANCTTCTTGCCTCGCTTGATANTTTTTCTAANAATTTAGCAGCGTANTAAAAATCTCCTAAATCTTTTTTGATTTTATTTAAGATATTGGGGCGCAAAATTTTTAATGCAACATATCTTTTTTNACCNTCAATATTNATNNGTGCTTTATGGACTTGTGCTATAGAGGCNGCAGCAATNGGNTCGTTTATTTCAATAAAANTTTTTTTATAATCTTTTCCAAATGATAANNTTANNAANTCTTCNACATATTTTTTTTCAAAAGGNGGAAGGCTATCTTGNAANTCTCTTAATTGATNAGAAAGNTCTTTNCCAATAATATCAGGNCTTGTAGACAAGAATTGGCCCATTTTTATCCANGTAGGGCCTAATTTTTGAAGAGANTCAGATANNTTANNATTATTTTTTTTAACNAAAAATTTTAAAAAAGTTTTTATTANTTTTGGTAAANTNTCTATTATTTCNTCAGGAATTAANCCCTTTTGTGTTGAAAGAATAAGAAANCCTNTTAAAAGACGTNTTATTTTANAAATAGAAGACAAACTATTCTTTCTCTCCCCTGTAAATACAAACTATATTNCCNGTTAATTGACGAATAGANGTATTTATAAATCCAGCATTTCTTATCATTTCATTAAAATCCTCATTTGAAGGNAANGTTCTTATGCTATCAACTAAATATTTATAAGGCTTTTCNTCNCCNACTATTAATTTTCCAAATTTTGGAATTACCCCATATGACCATGCGTCATATANGTTNCTTAANAGTATATCTTTTGGNAANGAAAATTCTANGCAAGCAAAAATTCCACCTGGCTTNAGTATTCGATAGCATTCTTNTAAGCATTTNTCTCTATCAGTCATATTTCTTATTCCAAAAGNAATTGTTACAACATCTGCATAGTTATCGGTNATGGAAATTGNCTCACCTGANGAACAAATAAAATCTANATTATCAAATTTTTTGAATGAATTTTTACCTTCAANAAGCATTTCTTGATTAATATCAACCACNTTAACTTTTATTTCTTTTTTATATTTTGATAAAATTCTTTTNGCTATATCACCAGTTCCACCAGCNAGGTCTATAAAGGTTANATTTTCATTTTTNTTTAGATTNAAAGAATCTATAAANTTTTTTTTCCATAANCTTTGCATNCCAAGAGACATTACATCATTCATGAGGTCATATTTATTTGCTACTTTANTAAAGACCTCTTTTACTTTAGANGTATGCTCTTCTTTATTNTATTTCTTAAAACCAAAATTACTTTCTTTCATTGCAATATTNACCTTTCTAAGAGAACATAAACCTAAGTCTTTATTTTTACCATCATGGAGTTAAAATTAAAATGCCAGANTTACCAGAGGTAGAAACAGTTAAAAGAGGTTTAGAAGAATTTATAATCAATGAGAGTATAAAGGAAGTATATTTATCAAAATTTANTTTACGNTTTCCATGGCCAAAAGATTTTGTTTCTAAGATTGTTGGCNAGAAGATTATTTCTATAAAAAGACGNGCAAAATATATTATAATTGGCTTAAGTGACAATTATTCTATTATNNCCCATCTNGGGATGTCTGGGAGNTANAAAGTATTAAAAAAANGTNAAGNGCAAGATTATATAATATTAAAACATGATCATTTAATTATTGATTTAGATAATTTTAAGATTGTTTACAATGATCCNAGAAGATTTGGATATATTGATCTTACCAATCAGGATCCGGAAACTCATAAATTTTTGTCTTCATTAGGTCCTGAGCCTNTAAGTAATTATTTTAATGCAGNTAACCTAGCTNAAACTNTATTGAATAAGAANAANCCTATAAAAAATACTCTTTTAGATCAAAATATTGTTTCAGGTTTAGGTAATATATATGTNTGTGAGGCTCTTTTTAGATCAAAAATTAATCCNAAAAAAANTNGTTCNAAATTANTAACTTCAAAAGGTAAGCCTAGGAAAAATNTAATTCTTTTGGTTNAAAAGATTAATGAAGTTATCAAAGAAGCAATAGAAGCGGGAGGGTCTTCTTTAAGAGATTTTTCNAATANAAGTGGTAAAATGGGATANTTTCAGTCCTCTTTTAATGTTTATAANCGGGAAAATGAGAAATGCTTATTAGNTAGCTGNNATGGTNTCGTAAAAAGANTNATTCAATCAGGTAGATCAACTTTTTTTTGTTCAAAATGTCAAAAGTAATCNNTTGTTNATAAAATTTGATTGAATTTTAATAGTTAGATGGACTATATGATTATAGTNTTTAAAAAAATTAGGAGCTNANATGTCATACGAAAATATAATTNTNGAGAAAANTGATGGAATTATTACAGTATCGTTAAACAGGCCAGATGCTTTAAATGCCTTAAACGACCAACTTATGGATGAANTATTATTAGAGGTTGATAANTATGAAAAAGATGAATCACTGCGTTGTATGATTCTCACTGGTTCAGAAAAAGCATTTGCAGCGGGNGCNGATATNAAGCAAATGCAACCTAAGACTTATATGGATGTTTATAAGGAAGATTTTATTACAAGAAATTGGGAAAGAGTAGCAAGTTGCAGAAAACCAATAATTGCAGCTGTTTCNGGATATGCCCTNGGTGGTGGNTGTGAATTAGCCATGATGTGTGATTTTATTTTGGCNTCAGAAAATGCAAAATTTGGCCAACCTGAGATTAATTTAGGCGTAAGTCCNGGNGCTGGAGGAAGTCAACGNCTAACAAGATTTNTTGGTAAGTCTAAATCNATGGATATGTGCCTTACTGGNAGAATGATGGATGCTGATGAGGCAGANAGAAGTGGNCTTGTTAGCAGAGTATTNGCTGCAGAAAANTTTCTAAATGATGTNATNGAGGTAGCAAAAGCTATNTCTGATAAGTCAATGATTGCAACAATGATGACTAAAGAAATGGTNAATCGNTCATATGAAACTACTTTATCAGAGGGNATTAGATTTGAAAGGAGACTNTTTCATTCTATGTTTGCAACAGANGATAAGAAAGANGGNATGTCAGCATTTATCGAAAAAAGAAAAGCTNANTTNNAGGATAAATAAGNNTATTATTNATNCTTATNCTTGACGAAGTACTTCTATACAAATATAACCCCATTTCATACATTTTTAAGAGGTAAGNTANATGGCAAATCTATCATCATCAAAAAAGATGGTTAGAAAAATTGCAACNAGAACAGCAAGAAATAAATCNCATGTNACTANTATGAGAACCTTAATAAAAAANGTTGAGGAAGCCNTTGNNTCTGGANATGCTGANNAAGCAAAAANNGCACTTCAAAAATGCTCANCCNAAAATTATGAAAGTNGCCCAAAAAGGTATNNTTCATAANAATACTGCTGCTAGAAAAGTTTCACGCNTAGCAAANAAAGTNAAAAANATNTCATAATTATCNAAAAATTTANNTAATTTNANAAAAAATTAATTTTTTTTAAAGATTCANTAATTACCCTATTGCATCATTTAAGATTCACCTCTAACGTANTTTTTGAGGATTTTCTTTTTTATAGAATTTATCTTATNTCAGAGCCTGTNAAATTTNATTTTTCTTGCTCNNAANAATGGCTTCTTATTAAGNTGAGTAGCTAATTTGATTTTTNGAGGGTGTTCTAAGTGAGCGAAAAAANTTCTAAAACTGTTGATATAAAAANCTCCTGGGATAGGACATTGTCAGTTTTAAGAGCAGAACTCGGTGAAGCTACTTTTAGAAGCTGGTTTAAGCATATTGAGTTTGGAGAGTTAAACGAAAAGAAATTAGTTTTATATCTTCCTACGAAGTTTATGAGGGATTGGATACATACCCATTACTCGGATAGAATTTTAGCTATTTTGAAAAATGATAATATACCAGTTTCTTCAATAATATTTGAGTTACAAAATTTTAAAGTTTCAAAAGGTAATGAAGATTCTAACGCTCAAAAAACTGTTAAAAATTTAAAAACTTCAGAATCTTCAAATTTTGTTACTAATGAAAATGGTGACCATAATAGTATGTTGGGTGCACCTCTTGATCATAATTTATCATTTGAAAATTTTGTTGTTGGTGGGTCTAATGAACTTGCCTATGCGGCAGCCAAGAGAATTACTGAGGTAGAAAATGTTTCTTTTAATCCTCTTTTTTTATACGGTGGGGTAGGTCTTGGTAAAACTCATTTAATGCATGCTATGGCTCTTGAGATAAAGAGGAATTGGCCTGAAAGAAAAGTTCTTTATTTATCTGCTGAGAAGTTTATGTATCAGTTCATTAAAGCATTAAGATTCAAGGATACAATGTCTTTTAAACAACAATTTAGATCGGTTGACGTTCTAATGGTTGACGATATTCAGTTTATTGCTGGTAAGGACTCTACTCAAGAAGAGTTTTTTCATACTTTTAATACTTTAATTGATCATAATCATCAGGTGGTTATTTCAGCAGATAGATCTCCTGTTGATCTCGATGGAATAGAAGAAAGAATAAGGTCAAGATTAGGTTGGGGGTTAGTAACAGATATTCATGCATCTGATTATGAGTTAAGACTGGGGGTTTTACAAACAAAGGCTAAAAAACATATAGAGGATAATCCTGATATTATTATTAAAGATAATATTTTAGAGTTCTTGGCTCAAAGAATTGACTCAAACATAAGAGTTTTAGAGGGTGCTTTAAATAGAGTAATAGCATATTCATCTTTTGTTAAAAAACCTTTAACAATCGAAATGGCTCAGGATGTACTCAAGGATTTAATAAGAGCTTCGCAAAGAAGAATAACTATTGATGATATTCAAAGAAAAGTCGCTGATTATTACAATATTAGATTATCAGACTTGTTGTCAGCCAGAAGATCTCGAACTATTGCTAGACCCAGACAAGTTGCAATGTATCTATCGAAACTTTTGACAACACGATCTTTACCAGAGATTGGTAGAAAATTTGGTGGTCGGGACCATACAACTGTTATCCATGCTGTCAAAAAAATTGAAACTTTAAAAAGCTCTGATGCCGCTATTCAGGAAGAAGTTGATATCTTATCAAGAGCGCTTGAAAGTTAATTCCTCAGTGATTTTTATTCAAATTCTGCTATAATAAACTGTTGATTCGTTTATATATAAGCGTTTCTTTTGTAATTCGTTTTTGTCTAACAGGAGTTTTTATGAAGCTATCAATTGATAGAGGTATACTTCTAAAAGCCCTTAATCATGTTCAAAGTGTTGTTGAAAGACGTAATACGATACCCATTTTATCAAATGTTAAGATTAATGCTAATGAGAGTAATATATCTCTTGTTGCAACTGACCTAGACTTAGAGATTATCGAGTCTATTGATGCCAATGTTTCAGGGTTAGGTTCTACAACTGTATCTGCTCACACCTTATATGATATTGTTCGGAAAATTCCCGAGGGTTCAATGATTGAGATGGAGTTAATTAATAATGACCAAATGGAGATAAAATCTGGGCAGTCTAACTTCGATTTACCTTGTCTACCTGATGAAGACTTTCCAGAAATGTCATCGGGGGAAATGCCATGTGGATTTAGTATCGACACAGGTAATTTGGCAAGACTTATCGATAAAGCAAAGTTTGCAATTTCAACAGAAGAAACCAGATATTACTTAAATGGAATTTTCCTTCATTCAGTTGAAAATGAATTAAGATCAGTAGCTACTGATGGTCATAGATTGGCATGTATTAAATCAGACTTACCAGCAGGTGCAGAGGACATTCCTAGTATTATTATACCAAGGAAAACTGTTGGGGAAGTAAGAAAGCTAATAGAGGAATCTTCTGGAACATTAGACATAAAAGTATCAGACACAAAAATACAATTTAATTTGAATGATATTCAATTGACCTCAAAATTAATTGATGGAACCTTTCCTGACTATGAAAGAGTAATTCCTAAAAATAATGATAAAGAGCTTTTAATCGAAACAAAAGTCTTTGCCTCATCAATTGATAGAGTTGCAACAATATCCTCTGATAAATCAAAAGCTGTGAAATTTTTATTAAAAGATGGATTATTAACGTTAACTGTTATTAATCCTGAAACAGGTAAAGCGATAGAAAAAACACCAGTAGACTATAGCTATGAAGAATTAGAAATTGGCTTTAATGCGAGATATTTATTAGATATAGCTAGTCAAATTGACGGTTCAAATATTTTACTTGCATTAGAGGGATCAGGCTCCCCAGCTTTAATAACAGACTCAGATGACAGCCAAGCAACATACGTACTTATGCCGATGAGAGTTTAGGTTCAATGGATTTTTTTAAGTGAGCCAGTATCAAATTAATAGTATCGAAGGCGAGGCATATGATTTTAATAGAGTGCAGTCACTAAAATTAAATAATTTCAGATCTTATGATATTTTAGACTGTACTTTTGAAGGTTGTTCAGTGGTTTTCTTGGGGCCAAATGGATCAGGTAAAACAAATATTTTAGAGAGTTTGTCTCTTTTATCGCCTGGGAGAGGTTTAAGACGAGCCTCTTTTGAACAATTTAGGAATTTTAAGGGACCATCTGAATGGGGAATTAATGCAAAAGTTCTATCAAATAATTCTACTTATAAAATTTCTACCGGTGTTTCTGCTGGAAGAATTAAGGGACGGGAAGTTAGGATTAATGATAAAAAAGTTTTTGCATCAAAATCTTTACCGGAGATTATTTCTGTTTCTTGGCTAACTCCATCAATGGATCAGATTTTTGTCGAGTCCCCGTCGTCAAGAAGAAAATTCTTGGATAATATGTGTTTTTCACTTTTTAATAATCATGCAAGTTTGATAAAAAGTTATGAAAAATTAATGCGTGAGAGGAACATTCTTTTACAAGAAAATAAATTTGATATTGATTGGTTAGACACTTTGGAAAATCAAATGTCTCAAGATGGGATTAATATAGGATTAAATAGATTAAGCCTTATAAACGGGCTTAATACAAAATTAGATAATGATAAAAATCCTGTATGGCCGAGAGCATTTTTAAAGATTGAAGGAACAATTGAAGATAAGTTATCATCAAATGATACTGATTCTGTTAGAGATTTTTTCAGAGAAAACCTCTTTAATAATAGAAAAAAAGATTTTTTTTCGGGAAGAACAACATTCGGAGTTCATAAAAGTGATCTTTTAGTTAGTGACAGAAATAAAGGTATTTATGCCAATCAATGCTCAACAGGCGAACAAAAAAGCCTTTTAATAGGCTTAATACTTACCCATTTAAATCTTGTAGCAGATAGATCAAATAGATATCCAATATTGTTACTTGATGAAATTGTTGCCCATTTGGATAAACTAAGGAGAGCTGCGCTATTTGAACAAATTATTGAAACAAAGGCTCAAGTTTTTATGACAGGAACTGAAGCAGATTTATTTTCTGAAATAAGGAATTTTTCTGAAATATTTTCAGTTGGAATGGGTAGATTAACAAAAATAAGTTAGAGGGAATAATGGCTAAGAAAAAAGTTAAAAATGATGATTATGACGCTGAATCTATAAAAGTTTTAAAAGGTTTGGAGGCTGTTAAAAAAAGACCTGGAATGTATATTGGTGATACTGATGATGGTTCAGGTCTTCATCATATGGTATATGAAGTCGTTGATAATTCTGTAGATGAGGCTCTTGCTGGACATTGCAAAAATATAACTGTTTCAATAAATCCAGATGGATCTGTAACTGTGAGTGATGATGGGCGAGGAATTCCTACTGAAATGCATCAGGAAGGAGTTTCCGCCGCAGAGGTGATTATGACTCAACTTCATGCTGGTGGCAAATTTGATCAAAATTCTTATAAAGTTTCAGGAGGCCTTCATGGTGTGGGTGTTTCAGTGGTTAATGCTTTATCTGAAAATCTTGAACTTACTATTAAGAGAGATGGCCAAAAGCATCAAATGACCTTTAAAGATGGAGATGCTCAGTCACCATTAAAAGTTGTTGGGAAATGTGGAGAAGAAACAGGCACCGAAATTAAATTTTTACCCTCTAAAGATATTTTTACAATGATAGAGTTTGATAGAAAAATTCTTCAAAAAAAACTCAGAGAGTTGGCTTTTTTAAATTCTCAGATTTCTATTTTACTTCAAGACTTCAGAGAGGATAAGCCATGGGAAAAAATGATGAGCTATGAAGGCGGCTTAAAAGAATTTGTGAAGTATCTTGATCAGTCTAAAAAATCAATGATTGAAGAGCCAATAAGTTT
This sequence comes from Rhodobiaceae bacterium, assembly GCA_002723035.1. Lineage (GTDB taxonomy): Bacteria > Pseudomonadota > Alphaproteobacteria > MED-G09 > MED-G09 > MED-G09. The sequence continues at coordinate 107,071 of PBNH01000008.1, forward strand.
ATTAGCAAATAAAGACGGGGTTGAGGTTAATTTAGCTTTATGGTGGAACGATAGCTATTATGAGACCGTAAATTGTTTCACAAATAATATTCCACAAAAAGATGGTGGAACTCATTTAGCTGGCTTAAGAGGTGCGTTAACAAGAGTGGTAAATTCCTATGCTCAAGAGTCAGGTATGTCAAAAAAAGAAAATGTTCAATTAGTTGGAGACGATATCAGAGAGGGTTTGACTTGTGTTTTGTCGATTAAAGTTGCTGATCCAAAATTTTCTAGTCAAACAAAAGATAAATTAGTCTCTTCTGAAGTAAGGCCAGTGGTAGAAAGTTTAGTAAACGACGCACTCTCAGAATGGTTTGAAGAACATCCAAATGAAGCTAAAAATATCATTAGTAAAGTTATTGAGGCTGCTGCAGCAAGAGATGCTGCTAGGAGAGCTAGAGAATTAACAAGAAGAAAGGGTGCATTAGATGTCTCATCTTTACCAGGAAAATTGGCTGATTGTCAGGAAAAAGACCCTGAAAAATGTGAAATTTTTATTGTTGAGGGTGACTCTGCCGGAGGGTCCGCTAAGCAAGGTCGCGATAGAGCAACTCAAGCAATATTACCTTTAAGAGGTAAAATAATTAATTGTGAAAAAGCAAGATTATCTAAAGTCTTGTCTTCAGTTGAAATTGGTACCTTAATAACAGCTTTGGGAGCTGGTATTGGAAGAGATATTTCAGAAATTGAAGATGAAGAAGAAGGTTTTAATGTCAATAAATTAAGATATAAAAAAATTATTATTATGACAGATGCCGATGTTGATGGAGCTCATATAAGAACCCTTTTATTAACATTTTTTTACAGGCAAATGTATCCATTAATATCTTCAGGATGTTTATATATTGCTCAACCACCCCTATACAAGGCTAAGAAAGGAAATTCTGAAACTTATTTAAAAGACGATGATGACCTCGACAATTACTTAATTAACTCGGGAGTAGATGATGCCGCATTAGTTCTTAACTCGAATGAAACTGTAGCCTCAAATGATTTACTCGATTTAATTTCTAAAAGTAGAAAATTTCGTTCGATTATTAAGGGTTTGCCTAGTCGCTATAATTCTAATTTAGTTGAAGTTGCTGCCCTAAGCGGAGCATTTGATCAACAAAATAAAATCTCTGAGAATACTTTGAAAATTATTTCTGAGAGAATGATAGAGAAATATGATGACGATGAGGCAGAGTGGGTATCTGAATATGAAGAAGGAAATGGACTAACAGTCAAAAGAAAAGTTAGAGGTGTTTTTGAAACATTATCTTTGGGTCCGGGAATTTTTAGATCTCCTGATGCAAAGCGTTTGTCTGAATTATCAAGCAAAATAATTCAATATTTCACTTTAAACGAAGATAAAACAAATATTTTCAAAAGGGGTGGAAGAGATTACAAAGCAAATAGTCCTTGCGAATTAGTAGAGGCTGTTCTCTCTGAGGGAAGAAAAGGTTTACAAGTTCAGAGATATAAAGGTTTAGGAGAAATGAATGCAGATCAGCTTTGGGATACTACCCTTGATCCTGACTCTCGTAGGCTCTTAAAAGTAGAGGTAGATGAAGGAATTGATAATAGTGAGGTTTTTTCAGACCTTATGGGTGATGAAGTAATTAAAAGAAGAGAATTTATCCAAGAGAGTATCTCCTCCGGCGATTTAATAGTTAATTTAGATATTTAATTATTATTTATGATATTTCTTACCTTTTCAACAATTAAAGCAGATTGAATTTTTGGGGGAAAGAAATCCACATATTCAGCATTTGCATTAGCAAGAAAAATTATATCAAGATGATTAACTGTATATTCATCTGATCCTTCTATATTCTCCTTTTGATAATAAACACCCCAATCTTTTGCTACGCTGCTAATTTGTTCCTCACTACCGGTTAAGCCAATTATTTCATCATGAAATGCACTAACATAGTCCTTTATTACTTCTTCTTTATCCCTTTCAGGGTCAATTGAAATAAATATTGAATTTACATTATCAGAGTCGTCACCAAGTCTATCAATAACATCAGCCATTTTTATTAGTGTTGTTGGGCAAACATCTGGGCAATATGTAAATCCAAAATATATCAACATAAGTTTATTAGAAATTTTGGAGTCAAATATTGTTCCATCTTGTTTTTTCAACGTAAAGTGACCTCCAGGAAGAGCATCTTGGTTCTCAATTTTTTGAACAGTCGTATTTTGGTAATAGTCTTTATTCATAAAAAAATATATTGAGGCGAATATAAATAGTGAAAAAAGACCATAAAATATTAATTTTTTTATCATGAATTGCTTGTATATTAATTATTAATTTGTTTCTATAATTTTTTTAGGATTTTTAAATTTATGTTAAATGATTTATTGAAACATCCAAAAATTTATAAAAAACAATTTATTATTTTTTTATTTTTTTTTTCTTTATTTTTTTCAATTGATTGCTTTGCCCAATCAAGCAGCAAAAGTCCTTTCAAGGAAGGTCTGGTGGTTACTGCGGTCAAATCAGGAACAATGTCAGACTTATTGTACTCGATTCAGGTAGGTGGTTCCCCAAGTGAATTAGATTTTGATGAAGTACCTGCTTTACTATTAGCGGTAGAGAGAGGTAGGTCTGATATGGTTGGTTTTTTATTAGAAAAAGGGGCTCGGGTTAATCAAAGAGATGACAACAATAGAACTGCATTATCTATTGCTTCTAGAAAAAATAATTTTAATTTAGTTTCAGAACTAATTAAATTTGGTGCAAACCCTGATAGATCTGGACCTAACAAAGAAACCCCCTTAATAATAGCCTCCAGATTTGGAAACTTTGAAGCCGTTAAAGCCCTACTGGAAGGAGGAGCATATCCTGATGACACCGATCTTACTGGTAGAACAGCTTTGCAATGGGCAAAAATTAAACATTATAAAAGAATAAAAGAAGTTCTTATTGAGTACGGCGCATATGATAACTAAAATTAAATAATTACCCCATCAATAATTATTAATATTAATAGTAACCCTAATTGAACAAATGAACCAAAGAAATTTTTCATAGCAGCTGATTTGGTTTTTTTAATTGCTAATAAGATACTTGTCCAAATAAAATATCCACCGCCAATAAAAATTGCAAATATGTAAAAAAAACTTGAACTGTAAAGCATTAATAGCGTTGTTACGAATACAAGTATAATTGTATGAAAAAGAATAATATAAGTTGTCAAAGAGTTGTTTAATGTGTTTGGAAGCATTGGAATTCCAGCTTTCTCATAGTCATCCCCAATTGCCATTGCAAGACTCCAAAAATGAGGAGGTGTCCATAAAAATAAAATTACTGATAAAATGATTGCTTCAGGAGCAATAATAGGATTAACAGCTGCTGAACCAGCAAGGGTAGCAAAACTTCCTGCAATACCACCTATTACTATATTCCATATACTTTTTCTTTTCAGCCATACAGTATAAACTGCTCCATAAATTAAAGCGCCAAGAAAATTATATAGACATGAATAAGGATTGATAAAAACGAAAGAAATTATTAACCCAGTAAAAATAACCACTAAAAATAAAATTACCCATAAAAAATTGGGCTTGAGCTCTCCTGTGACAAAAGGTCGCTTAGATGTTCTCGGCATTAATGCATCTAAATCTCTTTCAAAATATTGATTGAATGCACTCACACCTGCGGAAGCTAAGAATGTAGATATAGCTACAAGAAATAAATCTAAAGTATTTAGATTGTTATTTGAGATGACGAAAACACCAGAAATGGCGCACAACATGATTGTTAAGCTTATTCTCACTTTAAAAAGATCTATAATTAGTTTAAATTTTTCAAACATTAAAAGCTCTTTTGGTTTTTAACAGTCACAAGATGCACTAAAGAAATATTTAATGGAAGCATAATATTGCGACATTGTGCATCTTGACTTTAGTTGGACAATTAGTAATTTGTGATCATTGAATTTACAAGGCTTTAAAAATTTTCTTTTTAGCTTTATATTCTAATGAAACGAGGCTTATTTATGGTACCTTTTATTCTTTTGATAATAATTATTGGATCCGTTCTTTTTCATCTTTATACACCTTGGTATTCTACACCTATTGCTTCTAATTGGAGTAGTATTGACAGTACGATCGAGCTTACTTTTGCTATGACAGGGGCTGTATATGTTCTTGTTCTTGGTTTTATGACTTATTGTGTTATCAAATTTAGGAGTACTAAAAATAGAAAAGCTGATTACGAACCAGAAAGTAAGAAGGCAGAAGTCGTCTTGACAGTTTTAACAACTATCGGTGTGGCTGGACTTCTAGCTCCAGGCCTCATTGTTTGGGATGATTATGTTTCACCTCCAGAAGAAGCAATGCCTATTGAGGCTATGGGGCAACAGTGGTACTGGAATTTTCGTCTTCCTGGTGAAGATGGTATTTTAGGTACAACTGATGCAAGAAATATTTCTGCCGACAATCCCTTTGGTATGAATGAAAACGATCCTAACGGTAAGGATGACATTTTAATTGAAGGTGATACTTTGCATCTTGAACATGATAAACCGGTGAAGTTTTTATTAAGATCAATTGATGTTTTACATAATTTTTATGTACCTCAATTTAGAGCCAAAATGGATTTAGTCCCAGGGATGGTAACTTTTTATTGGATAAGGCCAACAGTTACTGGGATTTATGAAATTTTATGCGCAGAATTGTGTGGTGTTGGTCATCATGCAATGAGAGGAGAGGTTCAAGTTGATGAGGCTAGCGACTACCAAGAATGGTTAAGTGATCAATTAACATTTGAAGCAATTCAAGAACAAGCAATGCTAGAAAAAGATAACAAACTAGCTTTAAGTAAAAGTAACTAGAAGAAAAGGATATAAATTATGTCAGAGTCTATTATTCCTGAGAGTGAACTAGAAGAAGTTGAACTTTATCACCCAAAAAGCTGGTGGACTGAAAAAGTTTTTTCTCAAGATGCCAAATTAATCGCAATTCAATATGGCTTAACAGCCTTTGCAATTGGATTTGTTGCTCTTGTTTTATCGTGGTTTATGAGAATTCAAATAGCTTTTCCTGAAATGGCCATAATAAGTGAAGGTACTTATTATCAATTCATAACAATGCATGGAATGATAATGGTTGTTTATCTTCTAACTGCTCTATTTTTAGGTGCTTTTGGAAACTATATGATACCGCTTATGGTAGGAGCAAGGGATATGGTTTTTCCATATTTGAATATGATCAGTTATTGGACTTACTTAATCTCTGTTCTTGTTCTCTTTGTAAGTTTTTTTACTCCTGGTGGACCAACAGGAGCAGGATGGACATTATATCCGCCTCAAGCAATTTTAGGAGGTACCCCGGGACAAGAAACCGGAATAATTTTAATGCTAGTTTCTTTATGTATTTTTATTGTTGGTTTTACAATGGGTGGCTTAAATTATGTAATTACAATTTTACAAGCAAGAACTAGAGGAATGACATTAATGAGAATGCCTCTAACTATCTGGGGGATCTTCACAGCGACTGTTCTTGCATTATTTGCTTTTCCAGCACTTTTTGTAAGTGCTGTTATGATGTTATTTGATAAATTACTCATGACAAGCTTTTTTATGCCTGCTTTAGTAGAGTTTGGAGAAAATCTTACTTATGGAGGTGGAAGTCCTATTTTATTTCAACATCTCTTTTGGTTTTTTGGTCATCCTGAAGTTTATATTGTTGCATTACCGGCCTTTGGTATTGTTTCTGATCTAATATCAATTCATGCGCGAAAAAATATTTTCGGCTTTAGAATGATGGTTTGGGCAATAGTAGGTATTGGAGCTCTAAGTTTTATCGTTTGGGCTCATCACATGTATGTCAGTGGTATGAATCCATATTTTGGCTTCTTTTTTGCCACCACCACTCTAATTATAGCAGTACCAACTGCTTTAAAAGTATACAATTGGATACTGACCTTATGGAAAGGAAATATTCATTTAACAATTCCAATGCTTTTTTGTCTCGGCTTTATTGTTACTTTCTTAAATGGAGGTCTTACAGGACTATTTCTTGGTAATGTTATTGTTGATGTTCCTTTGTCTGATACTTACTTTGTTGTAGCACATTTTCATATGGTTATGGGTATTGCCCCAGTTCTGGTTATTCTCGGTGCAATTTATCATTGGTACCCTCTGATAACTGGAAAGATGTTACATGATGGTATGGGACGTTTTCACTTCTGGGTAACTTTTGTTGGCTCATATTTAATATATTTCCCAATGCATTATTTAGGATTTATTGGTATCCCTAGAAGATATTATGAAATGGGTCAAACAGAAGCTTTGTACACATCTTCTGCTGCCGATCTTAATATTTTTATTACTGTAGCTGCTTTGGCTGTTGGCTTTGCTCAGTTGGTTTTTATTTTTAATGTCTTTTGGAGTGCAAAAAATGGGCAAGTTGCTGAAAAAAATCCATGGAACGCAACATCACTTGAGTGGCGAACACCTGAGCAACCTCCAATTCATGGAAATTTTGGAAAAGAACTACCAGTAGTTTATAGATGGGCATATGATTACAGTGTCCCAGGGGCTGAGGATGACTTTATTCCTCAAGATGTTCCTAATGAAAAAGTAACACTTGCCGAAGGTTATTCTGAACTAGGAGTAGAAAAAACTTGAGTATTTTAAGTATATTATCACAAAAACCTTGGACATCAGATCAAGCAAAAATTGACGATAAGCATAGCGGCAAATCTTCATCAATGCCTTTACCAAGAATTGGTCTCTATGTTTTAATGACTGTAATAGGTGTATTATTCACATTATTTTCAGTTGCTTATATTGGTAGGATGGCCTACGGAGATTGGCGTATCTTACCTGAGCCCGCTTTATTATGGTTTAATAGTTTAATTATTATTATGAGCAGTTTTGCTTTTCATAAAGCAACACTTAGCTCAAGAGAAAATAACCATAAAAGGACACGTGAATATCTTTTTTTAGCAGGTGCTCTTACTTTAGGATTTATAACTGGCCAATTATTTGTCTGGAGAGAATTAGTTTCATTTGGCTATTTTGTATCAACTAATCCCTCTTATGCATTCTTTTATCTCTTAACTGCATTGCATATTTTACATTTACTTGGAGGCTTGATTGCTTGGTTGCTTGTTATCCTTAAGAGTTTTACACTCGAAGATGATTCATCTAATTTCTCACTTAATGTAAATTTATGTGCAATCTACTGGCACTTTTTACTTGTAGTTTGGCTAATTTTATTTGCTATGCTTTTGCTAACTTAAATTTTTATTTTATGGGGTTAAAAATATGACTTCAACTTCTAAAATTCCTCTTAAAGACGGTATTGAGGGTTTTGTCTCTGACTGGTCTTCAGATCAAAGAGCTTTTAAGGGAGTTCCATGGGGAAAAGCTATGATGTGGATTTTCCTTCTGAGTGACACATTTATTTTTAGTATTTTTTTAATTAGTTATATGACTGCTAGATGGTCTACTGTTGAACCATGGCCTAATACCAGCGAAGTTTTTGCACTTACTGTGAATGGAGTAAGTGTTCCTTTACTCTTAATTGCCATTATGACTTTTATACTTATAACAAGTAGCGGTACGATGGCAATGGCAGTAAGAAGTGGTTATCAGAAAAAAAGAAGACAGGCTTCAGCTTTATTGTATTTAACTGCTATTCTAGGTTTATCCTTTGTTGGAATGCAAGCCTTTGAATGGAGTAAATTAATAGAAGAAGGAATTCGCCCATGGGATAACCCTTTTGGCGCTAGGCAGTTTGGCTCTATATTTTTTATGGTAACTGGCTTCCATGGTTTCCATGTTTCTGTTGGTGTTATTTTCCTCTTTCTTATTGCTAGAAAAGTTCAACGAGGAGACTATGACACAGGAAGAAGAGGATTTTTTACTTGGCAAAAAGGCCGTTATGAAATCATTGAAACAATGGGGTTATATTGGCATTTTGTTGACTTAGTATGGGTTTTCATTTTTGCATTCTTTTATTTATGGTGAGGTAAGTTATGGCTGAAGAAGGACAAGAGCATCCTATAAGTACATACCTATGGGTATGGTTATTACTTTTTGTATTAAGTGCATTTTCCTATGCTGTTGATTACGTTGGTTTTCAGGGATTTACCAGATGGAGCCTTGTTTTGCTCTTTATGTTCTTAAAAGCGTACTTTATTTGTGCAGTTTTTATGCATATGGTCTGGGAGAGGATGGCTTTGGTTTTAGCTTTATTTATTCCTACTTTTTCAATACTTGTTTTTATAGGGATAATGGGATTTGAGTCCGATTACACTCAACTTTCAAGAAAGGTATTTTTTGACACTGGGAAGCCTGCCAAAGTTTATGAAGTCCCTCATTCTAAAGACCATTCTAAAGATCACTCAGATGAAGGAGACCACTAGATTTTAATTATGTTTAAACTATCTCTTTCATTCACATTTTTAATAATTTTTTCATTTAATTTATCAGCTGAAGAATCTTTTATTTCTAAAATTGAAAGTTTAGCTAATAGAGGTTTTTCTGATGCTCAATATAATTTAGCTAGAATTTATGCAAATGGAGAGTCTGTTGAGCAAGATTTTATTTCTGCAGAATATTGGTTTAAAAAATCAGCCCAACAAGGTAATGTTGACGCTCAATATCAACTAGGTAGAATGTATGATGCAGGTCTTGGTGTTTCCATAGACAAAAAAGAAGCTTTTAAATGGTATGCTTTATCAGCAGAGCAAGGAAGTATTGAGGCACAATATAATTTAGGTTTAGCATATCGTTTTGGTGTTGGTGTTGAACAAAATTTTACAAAATCATTAAAATGGTACAAAAAATCTGCATCAAAAGGACATAGTGGGGCTCAATATAATTTAAATTTACTATTTGAAGAAGGGTTAGCTACCAGAAAAGATATTTCAGACGCGATTAAATGGTATAGGTGTGGAAGATAAATTTTGAAATCAATAATCATAATTGCTATAATTTTTTTAATAACACTTATTATGACATTAATTTATTTTAACATTGGTTAACGAAATTTTTACTTTGTTAACTTTGGGATAAAAAAACGCTTATCCAAAACATTAAACCGGTGATTATAAGAATAATTGAAAATTTCATTCTACAGGTTGGTGGAGCTAAGCGGGTTCGAACCGCTGACCTCTTGCATGCCATGCAAGCGCTCTCCCAGCTGAGCTATAGCCCCATCTTTAATCATTATTATTTTCGCTTGGAACAGTTTTAATTACATCGGAGACATCATCATCTTCATTAATAAAGTCGTCGTCATCTTCATCTTCTAAGTTATCAAGATCATCAGCATCAAATTCATTAATATCATCTTCAGTTTCACTATCAATGACCTCATCATCGGTTGAGTTTTCAAGATCTGGAATTGCCTCTTCATCAATCTCTGGGATTATATCTTCATTATCAGATTCAATTACATCATCAATTTCTTTTATATCTTCATCTGTACCCTCTACCTCATTTTCATTTACTTCAGCCTCAAGAGTACTTACTTCTATTTTTTCTTTTTCTAAATCTTCAATATTCATTTCACTCAATATTTCACCAGTATAAGGACTAACTACAGGATCCTTATTTAAGTCATAGAATTTTTTTCCTGTTGTAGGGCAAACTCTTTTCTTACCTAATTTATCTTTACTCATTTTTATCCCTATAAATCATTTATCTCCATTGCCATGAAGAAACGATAGTGTCAAAACCAAAAAAAGTTTTTTTCTTACAATATGTCTGCTAAACCTTAATTAACAATGAATCAAGATCAAAAAAATAATATGTCAAGCTTAAGTCTTTTTTCAAGTAAAAGTTCTAACTTGAGTGGAGAAATCATAATACCTGGCGATAAGTCTATTTCTCATAGGTGTGTTATATTATCCTCTTTAGCAATTGGTGAAAGTAAAATAACTGGTTTACTTAATAGCTCCGATGTTTATTGCACAATAAATTGTATGAAATCTCTTGGTTCAAGTATTGATTTTAATTCATATAATGAATGTATTATAAACGGTATAGGCATTGGCAGTCTAAAAGAGGCCGAGAGACCTATTGATTTTGGAAATTCTGGAACTGCTGCAAGGCTTATATTGGGGCTCGTTTCTACATACCCTATTGAAACTATTTTTATTGGTGATGAGTCATTATCTCAAAGGCCAATGAAAAGAGTGACAGAACCACTTGTTGATTTTGGAGCGAACTTTAATTTGAGAAATTCAGAATTTCTTCCAATTAAGGTTAAGGGTGCTGAATTACCTATTCCCATCACACATGAAATGAAGGTAGCCTCTGCACAAGTTAAATCAGCAATAATGCTCGCTGGTTTAAATACACCGGGCACAACTACCATAATAGAAAAAGAAAAAACAAGGGATCATACTGAAACTCTTTTTAAATACTATGGTTATGAAATTAATGTAGAGAAAAAAGACGGTAAGAATTTTATAAGCTTTGAAGGACAAAAAGTTTTAAATCCAGTTAATATAAAAATTCCTGGTGATCCATCATCTGCAGCTTATCCTCTGGTTGCAGGTCTAATCTGTAAGAACTCAAATATCAAAATTAAGAGTGTTTTATCAAATTCAACCCGCAATGGCATATATAAATGTCTAGATGAAATGGGTGCAAATATAAGATATTCTAATAAAAAGAGTGAAGCTGGAGAAATAACTTATGACTTAGAAGTTTCATCGAGTATTCTGAATCCAATTGACGTCCCCGCTAAAAGGGCACCGAGCATGATTGATGACTATCCAGTACTTGCAATAGCAGCCTCTATGGCTAATGGTACTTCTATATTTCGTGGTTTATCAGAATTAAAAGTAAAAGAAAGTGATAGATTATTGGGTATTTATCATATTTTGTCTAAAAATGGAATTGATGCAAGTATTGATGATGATAATCTTATTATTAAAGGAAATACTGAAGGACCAAAAGGAGGTGCTTTTATTGAAACTAAGCTAGATCATCGTATTGCAATGTCGTCAATCATATTGGGTATGGTGTCAGATAAGCCAATAAGAGTAGATGATACTGAGACAATAAAGACTAGCTTTCCAGATTTTATTGAATTAATGAAAAAACTAGGGGCTAAATTATCGGCATGAAAATATGACTTTTATTGTTGCAATTGATGGTGGTGCTGGTTCAGGAAAAGGAACAATAGCAAGGGGTATTTCAAAGAAATTTAACTTTTCTTACTTTGATACAGGAATAATTTACAGAGGTTTGGCCCTAAATACTATACATAAATATGGTGAGGATTTTACAGATTTTAATGCAGTCTCAGAAGCTAACATTTTTGACATTAACACTGTTAATGAAAGTGAAATTCGAAATCCAATAATCGATAAATACTCCTCTATTATTGCTTCTATACCAGATGTCAGAAGAATTGTAGTTAGCATTCAAAGAAATTTTAAGGAACGGTCAAAAGATCATAGAGGAATTGTTGTTGATGGAAGAGATATTGGCACCGTTATTTTTCCAAACGCTAATCTTAAACTATTCATTACCGCATCTTTAAAAGTACGCGCAAAACGCAGATTTTCTGACTTTTTGGAAAAAAATCAGAAAATTTCTTATAATGATGTAATAAAACAATTGCAAAAAAGGGATCAAAGAGATAAGGAAAGAAGCGTTGCACCATTAGTTGCGGCAAAAGATGCTCATCTTATTGATACCACTGGTATTAATATAGAAGATACATTAGATATAGTTTCATCTTTAGTCGTTAAAAAGTTTGATGACTATTGTAATATTTTATAAGTTAGGGAGATTAATATTTGTCAAATTTAGTTGATTCAGTTCCAGAAAGTTCTCAAGAGGAATTTTCAAAACTTCTTGAAGAGAGCTTTATTTCAAATGCTTGCGAAGAAGGTCAGGTCATTAAAGGTACAGTTGTAGGAATAGAGTCCGATACAATAATAGTAGATGTAGGTATGAAAACTGAAGGTAGAATTCCATCCGAGGAATTCTCTGCTTCAGGAAAAGATCATAATCTAGAAGTTGGTGATGAAGTTGATGTATATCTTGAACGAATAGAGAATGCTTTAGGTGATGCTGTACTTTCAAGAGAAAAAGCAAGACGAGAGGAAATTTGGACAAATTTATTAGTTTCCCAAAAAGAAAATACAATTGTTGAAGGTGTTATCAATGGTAAAGTTAAAGGTGGTTTTACAGTTGATTTAGATGGCGCACAAGCATTCCTTCCTGGAAGTCAGGTTGATGTTAGACCGATCAGAGATATGAAACCTTTAATGCATACTCTTCAAACATTCCACATACTTAAAATGGATCGAAGAAGAGGCAATATTGTTGTTTCAAGAAAATCTGTACTCTCTGAAAGCTTATCTGTTGATAAGTCTGAACTATTAGAAAAGATTAAAGAAGGTGAAATAGTAGAAGGTATAGTAAAGAATATAACTGACTATGGAGCTTTTGTTGATTTAGGAGGAATTGATGGCCTTTTGCACGTAACTGATATTTCTTGGAAAAGGATTAACAGCCCTGAGGAGGTTATTTCTGTTGGTGAAAAAATTAAGGTCTTAATTACTAAAGTTTCAGGAGAAAATATGCGTATTTCTCTTGGTATGAAACAATTACAAAATGATCCATGGATTGAAGCTAAAACAAATTATAATGTTGGAGAGCGCTATAAGGGCAGAGTAACAAATATAGCTGACTATGGAGCTTTTGTAGAGCTTGATGGAGGAATTGAAGGACTAGTTCATGTTTCAGAAATGAGTTGGGTTTCAAAAATGCAAAACCCTAATAAATATGTTGAACAAAATCAAGAAGTTGAAGTAATGGTTCTCGAGATAGATCCTGATAAAAAACGTCTGTCTCTTGGTTTAAAGCAATGTTTAGATAATCCATGGGAAGATTTTGCTCAAAATAATCCCATAGGAACAAAACTAAAAGGTAAAATCCAGAATATTACTGATTTTGGTCTTTTTGTTAAAGTCAATGATGAGCTTGATGGTCTTGTTCATATGTCTGATGTTGACTGGAGAAAGTCTGGTCCTGATGCAATTAAGGGTTATGAAATCGATCAAGAAGTTGAGACTATTATTATTGATATTGATCCCTCGAAAGAGAGAATATCCCTTGGAATTAAACAACTTGACGATGATCCTATGGAATCTCTAGATCAAATCAAAAAAGGAAGTGTTGTAACTTGCACAGTAGTAGCATCTCAAGCAGCAGGAATTGATGTTGAAATAGGTGATAAAGTACCAGCTTTTATTAAAAGATCTGATCTTTCAAAAGATAAATCTGAACAAATTCCTGAAAGGTTTGAACTAGGTCAAAAGGTAGATGCCAAAGTAACAAATTATGATCCTAAGTCTCGAAAAATATCATTATCTATTAGGGCTTTAGAAATATCAGATGAGAAGGAAGCTATTGAGCAATACGGATCTAAGGACTCTGGTGCATCTCTAGGAGATATTCTTGGAGAAGCCCTTGATAAAAATTCATCAGAAAACAATAGCGGTGAGGATAATAATGATTAAGTCTTCTTTAATAAAAAAACTTTTAAAGAATAACCCTCACTTAATTCAAAAAGATGTTGAGATAATTGTTGATACTGTTCTTGAAAATATTGGTGAAACTTTATCAAGCAATGGTAGAGTTGAGATTAGAGGTTTTGGAACTTTTTCAGTCAGACATAGGAATGCTCGAAGTGGAAGGAACCCAAGAACCGGAGAAAAAGTTGTAGTTCCAGCCAAAAATGTTCCAATGTTTAAACCTGGCAAAGGTGTAAGAGATAGACTTAACTATAAATCTTAATTCACTCTAATTAGTTTATAAAATTAAACTGCTAGGAGAAGAAATGAATAAGATATTTAAAAATCCAATTATTCTGGCATTAGATGTTAATTCACTAACTAAAGCTCAATCAATTGTATCAGATTTAAAAAATCATATTGGCGGTGTAAAACTTGGCATGGAATTTTTCAATTCTTTTGGACCTGAAGGCGTTAGAGAGGTTTCAAAGTTTGGTATCCCAATTTTTTTAGATTTAAAACTCCATGATATTCCTATAACGGTCTACAAAACAGTAAAGACATTAATGGAGCTTGATATTGCAATAATTAATGTTCATTCATCTGGAGGAAGGGAAATGTTAGAAGCGGCTGCAAAGGCTAGAAGCGAGTTTAAAGATAAATCAACAAAACTAATTGCTGTAACTGTTCTGACAAGCTTAGATAATAAGGATATAAAAGAAATTGGTTATAAAGATAATAGTGAAGGTCTCGTTCTTCGACTTGCCTCTCTAGCCAAAGTTTCTGGGTTAGATGGGGTTGTTTGTTCAGCAAAAGAAATTTCATTAATTAAAAATAAACTTGGAAAAAATTTTATTTTAGTTGTCCCTGGAATTAGACTAGAAGAAGATAATAAAAATGATCAAAAAAGAGTAATGAGTCCAAAAAAAGCTATTGATGCAGGGGCTGACTTATTAGTTATTGGCAGACCAATAACTGAGTCAAGAAATCCAGTTAAAGCTATTGATAAAATACTCGAAAATATAAAGCAATGACAATAAAGATAAAAATATGCGGTTTATCGTCTCAAGAGCAAATAGAGATGGTTAGGGTCTCCGGAGCTGAGATATGTGGTTTCATATTTGCAGAACCTAGTCCCAGAAGAATTGAACCAGAATATGCTGAGAAAAATTTTTTCTCTAAAGCGGCGAGTGATATTCAGAGAGTTGCGGTTTTTGTTGATGCTGATAGCAATTATATTGAACGTTGTGTTGCTTCAGTAAACGCAAATATAATTCAATTACATGGTGATGAAACAATTGATAGATGTGTAGAAATAAAAAATTCTTTTGGGTTACCAATCATTAAAGCTTTTGGAATATCAAGTGAGTTAGATTTGGCTTCTTCAGAGAGATATTGTGATGTAGTTGATTATTTCCTCTTTGATGCAAAACCTGATATTGGTCTATATAAACAAAGAGGTGGGCTTAATAAGACATTCGATTGGTCAATTTTAGAGAATTGGAAGGGTGGAGATTATTATTTATCAGGCGGGTTAAATGAGAATAATATAAATGATGCAATTAAATTTTCTAGCGCATCTGTAATTGATGTTTCTTCAGGCGTTGAAAACGAACCAGGATTAAAAGATAGAGAAAAAATTAAGAATTTTGTTAAATTAACTAGAATGGCTTATGAAAGAAAAAATGACTAAAAATACTTATAAAGATAAACCAGATGCTTCAGGGAATTTTGGCGACTTTGGAGGGCGCTATGTGGCAGAAACACTTATGCCTTTGATTTTAGATCTTGAAAAGGCTTACAATGATGCAAAAAATGATACCTCGTTTATTGAAGAGAGGAAAAGTTTTGCAAAGGACTACATTGGAAGAGAAAGTCCTTTATATTTTGCCGAAAGGCTTACTGATTATGCTAATGGTGCAAAAATTTATTTTAAACGTGATGAGTTAAACCATACAGGAAGTCATAAAATAAATAACTGCCTTGGTCAGATACTTTTAGCAAAAAAGATGGGCAAAACTCGTATAATTGCTGAAACTGGGGCCGGTCAACATGGAGTTGCGGTAGCAACAGTTTGCGCAAGATTTGGATTACCATGTGTCATTTATATGGGTAAAACGGATATTGAAAGGCAAAAACCAAATGTTTTTAAAATAAAATTATTGGGAGGTGAAGTTGTTCCTGTATCGTCAGGTAATGGCACTCTCAAGGATGCCATGAATGAAGCTTTAAGAGATTGGGTTTCTAATGTAGATGATACTTTTTATATTATTGGAACGGCTGCTGGTCCTCATCCTTATCCACAATTAGTCCGAGATTTTCAGTCTGTAATTGGGGAAGAGGCAAAAAAACAAATTAAAGTTAAAGAGGGACGAAATCCAGATTTTCTAGTTGCTTGTATTGGCGGAGGTTCAAATGCTTTGGGTTTGTTTTACCCTTTCCTTGATGACAATGTTAAGATGTATGGCGTAGAGGCTGCGGGCAGGGGTCTTGAAACCAAGGAACACGCTGCATCCTTATCAAAGGGAAAACCGGGGGTTCTTCATGGTAATAAAACTTATTTACTTCAGAATAATGATGGTCAAATTACTGAGGGGCATTCAATTTCTGCAGGGCTTGATTACCCAGGAATAGGACCTGAGCATTCATGGCTTAAAGATATTAAGAGAGTAGAATATGTATCTGCAACTGATGATGAAGCACTGGATGCTTTTCAAATATGCTCTAAGCTTGAAGGAATCATTCCTGCACTCGAACCCTCACATGCTCTATCATTTACTTTAAAATTAGCAAAAGAACATTCTAAGGATAAAATAATAATTATGAATATGTGTGGTAGAGGGGATAAAGACGTATTTGCTATTGCTGATTTTTTAGGGATAGAGATTTAATGTCTTCGCGTATATCAAAAGTTTTTAAGGATCTTAGATTAAATAAACGTTCTGCATTTATACCTTATATTACCGCTGGTGATCCTGATATAGAGCTCTCTCAGATGTTACTAGAATCTCTTCCTTTAGGAGGAGCAGATATTATTGAAATTGGTATGCCATTCTCTGATCCAATGGCAGACGGTCCTTCGATACAAGAGTCTTCATTGCGTTCATTAAATAATGGCCATGATATGAATAAAACATTAATGATGATTGAGAGATTCAGAATTAAAGATAAAGAAACACCGATAGTTTTAATGGGTTATTTTAATCCAATCCTCCAATTTGGTGTAAAATCATTTATAAATAGATGTGAGGAAGTTGGTGTTGATGGCTTAATCGTTGTTGATCTTCCAATTGAGCATAGTGATGAAATATGTATTCCAGCTCAAAAATCTGGAATAGATTTTATAAATTTTATAACCCCTACTACAAACAAAGAGAGATTAAAAAAAATATTGAATGTAAGCTCAGGTTTTCTTTACTTTGTTTCTATTGCTGGAATAACAGGAACAAAAGCACCTGATAATAAAATTATTGAAGAACTAATAAAAAATGTAAAACAAAATACTGATTTACCCATTGGGGTAGGATTTGGTATCAAAAGCTCTTCTCAAGTTGAAGAGATTTCCAATTTTTCAGATGCTATCGTCATTGGGTCAGCGATAGTAAACAAAATTGATTCCTTGAAAATTAAGAATTTTGATAATGATTTGATAGTCAAAAATATGATAGATTTTCTCTCAGAGTTATCAAATCCTCTAAAGGGTATGGGGTAAAAAGTGAATTGGTTTAAGAATATTGTTCCACCCGGAATTAAGAAGATTTTTAAAAAAAGAGACGTACCAGATAATCTCTGGTTAAAGTGCACTTCCTGCGACTCAATGATTTTTCACACTGATGCCGAAGAAAGTCTATTTGTATGTCCAGAATGTGACTTTCATTTAAAGGTATCAGCTGAAATAAGATTTTCTCAATTATTTGATGAGGGATCAATTTCATATATTGACTGTCCTGATGTACCAACGGATCCATTAAAATTTCGAGATCAAAAAAAATATATTGATCGCATTAAAGATGCGAGGGCTAAAACAGGAAAAAAAGACTCAATTTTAATTGGTTCTGGTATGATTAATTCAACCAGCGCTGTGATGGCTGTTCATGACTTTTCTTTTATGGGAGGCTCTCTAGGAATGGCCGCAGGTGAAAGCATTATTTTAGCAATAGAA
>PBNH01000009.1 GCA_002723035.1 Rhodobiaceae bacterium
AAAATATAGATCTTTATCACTATCTCGCTTAGCCCTAAAAAAAGGGGGTATTTTTCCAATATCTTTAAATGCAGCAAATGAAATTGCTGTAAATGCTTTTTTGAACAATCAGATTCAATTTTTAGATATTTTAAAAATTGTTAATAAAGTTTTAGAGGATATTGGACATTGTGATAATAAATCATTAGAAACAATATCAGACTTAGATGGGATATTTTCTGCTGATAATGAAGCAAGAAGAAAAACATTAGAAAGTATTGAATTGGGATTTTAAAATGGAATTATTGATAAACTTAATAAATTATATTCCTTATATTTTTCAGTATATTTTTGCGTTTGCAATTTTAATAACTGTTGTAGTTTTTGTTCATGAGATGGGCCATTATTTAGTTGGTAAATGGTGCGGCATTGGAGTGGAGACTTTCTCTATAGGTATGGGTAAACAAATATGGGGAAGATATGATAAATCTGGAACCTTATGGAGAATTGCTTTATTTCCTATTGGCGGATATGTAAAGTTTAAAGGGGATGAAGACTTATCAGGAAAAAGAGATAAAAACATATCAATAGAGCGTAATGATAATTTTCATTCTAAATCCGTATGGCAAAAAGTAGCCACAACTGCAGCCGGTCCATTTTTTAATTTTATTTTAGCCATTTTTATTTTTACTATAATTTTTACTTATAAGGGTGAAACAATCGTCGAACCTCTTGTTGGCGAGGTTTTGGAAAATTCTGCTGCAAGTGAGTCTGGAATTAAAAAAGGTGATTTAATAATAAACATTAATGGTAATGAAATTAAATCCTTCAATGATGTAAGAAGTTACATTGTTGAAAATCCTCAGGATATACTTGAAGTAATAGTATTAAGAAATGGCTCCAATGTATTATTGAGTGTTAAACCAAAAATTATAATTCAAAAAGACCGATTTGGAAGCGAGTATAAAGTTGGAAGAATTGGTATTATGGCTGAGCAAGATCCTTCATTCTATAAGACTAAAAACTACAATATTTTTTCTGGTCTTTTAAGAGGAGTTCAAGAAACCTTTTCATTAACATCAAAAATATTAGGTTACCTAGGTCAACTAATTATAGGTAGGGAGTCAGTTGATCAAATGGGTGGACCCATTAAAATTATACAAGTTTCAGGTCAGGTCGCTGAATACGGAATTATCCCTTTGCTGGGATTAATTGCCGCTATTTCTGTGAATCTTGGTATTATAAATTTATTACCTATTCCAGTTTTAGATGGTGGTCATTTATTGTTTTACACATATGAAATTATTTTTGGAAAACCCATTAATCCTAAAATTCAGGAATATGGTATGCAAATTGGTGTAAGCCTGTTAATTGCTCTTATGGTTTTTGTAACCATTCTTGATATAAGTCGTTTATAGATTTGAAATTATTTTCTTGGAAAAAATATGAAAAACAATAAATTATTAATTTTAATATCTTTCTTATTTTTTTCGAATTTTTACAATGTTTCTGCTCAAGAAGAATCCCAAGCGCTGGAAGAAAATGAAATAGTCCAAAGTATAGAGAGAATTTTATTCGTCGAGGTAAGAGGGTCTCAAAGAATAGAACCTGATACAATCCGTTCATATATGACTATTAAACCTGGCGATTTATATAATGAAGAGGTTGTTGATCAGTCCCTTAAAATTTTATTTAACACTGGTTTATTTGCAGATGTTGCTATTAGATATGAAAACTCAGGCCTTATAGTTTTTGTTGTTGAAAATCCAATTATTAATAGAGTTGATTTTGAAGGAAATAAAGCTCTTAAAACTGATAAATTTGAAGAAGAGGTTGAGCTTAGACCTAGGTCTGTATATACACGATCAAAAGTTCAAGCAGATGTACAGAGACTTGTAGAATTATATAGAAGATCTGGGAGATTTTCTGCAAAGATTGAACCTAAGGTTATTCGTCAGCCACAAAATAGAGTTGATTTGATATTTGAGATAAGTGAAGGGCCAACAACCGGTGTTTCATCTATAAATTTTTTAGGTAATAAGAAATTCAAAGACAGAAAATTGAAAGGAAAATTAGTTACGAAAGAGTCAAAATGGTGGAAATTTTTTTCATCCGAAGACTCTTATGACCCTGACAAGCTTGCCTATGATAGAGAGCAACTAAGAAAGTTTTATTTAGACGAAGGCTATGCAGATTTTCAGGTATTATCAGCTGTAGCTGAGCTAACAAAAGATAGTTCTAATTTCATTATTACTTACGTTTTAGATGAGGGGATTGAGTATAAATTTGGTGAAGCAACAATTAGAAGCAGTTTGCCAAATATGGATACTGAGACTTTATTAACATTAATTGATCATAGAAAAGGTAACAAATATAAAGCAACGGATATAGATTCTTCCATTGATAATATAACATTTGCTGTTGGAGAAGATGGTTATGCTTCCGCAGATGTTAGGCCAAGAGTGAAAAGAAATAAAGAAAAGGCTATCATAGATATAATTTATATTATTGAAGAGGGCCCAAGGGTTTATATTGAAACTGTAAATATTAATCAAAATACTCGTACACGTGATGAAGTTATTAGGCGAGAGTTGAGAGTTCTTGAGGGTGATGCATATAATAAAGTTTTAATTGATAGATCAGAGACAAAAATTAAATCACTTGGTTATTTTAAAGAAGTTGAAGTAAATGTGAGACCAGGATCAACTCAAGATAGAATGATTGTAGATTTTGATGTTGAAGAACAACCTACAGGTGAATTATCTATTGGGGCAGGTTTTTCATCTGCTGAGAGCTTATTATTGGAAATTGGAATATCTGAGAGGAATTTATTGGGAAGAGGTCAATCTATTAAATTTAATATAGCTAATTCTGAAAGAAGAAAACAATTTGAAATAGGTTTTACACAACCTTATTTTCTTGGGAGAAGGATGTCTGCAGGCTTTGATATTTTCCATATAGATAATGATTATAGGAGATACTCCTCTTATAGATCGATGCAATCTGGAGCATCTATAAGAGCTGCCTGGCCAATGTCTGATTTTTCAAATTTATCTGTTTTCTATCGCTATTTTCAAGAGGAAGTCTCGAGTTATTTATTTGATAGTGGTTATAATCTTGCTGATGATTACAATGCCGATAAGTCAGAAATTGGTTATAGTTATGTAATAGACACTCGTGATGATTATATAGATACTACCTCAGGTTGGACTTTTTCATTTGGACAAGATTTAGCTGCTTTATTAGGTGACTCTGAATATATTAGATCTACAATAGGTGGCAAGTATTATTATGAAATTGCTCAAAACTGGGTAGTAAATGTAGGCGCTAATGCTGGTTATGTTTATAATTACTCAAGTAAAAAATTAAGAATTAATGATCGTTTCTTTAAAGGTGGAACAACATTTAGGGGCTTTGATAGAGCTGGTGTTGGTCCAAAAGAATTAATCACTGACAGACCTAGAGGTGCAGAATTTTTTGCCATTGGCACAATTGAGCTAACAGTACCAATAGGCCTTCCAGATGAATTTGGATTAAAAACTTCTGTTTTTAGCGATTTTGGTATCATTGGTAAGAATGATGATACTGACAGAGTTCTTAATAATCAGCAAGCTCAACAAATACTCTCGGATATAAATGATCCATTTTATGATCCTATTGCTGTAATCAATTCAGATTACAGTAGTCTTAATGATGCTTGTGCTATTGATAGCGTTGGTCTTAATGAGAAATATGGAACTTTATGCACTCGATTTGTTGATGACGCAACTTTTAGAGCAAGTATTGGTATTACGTTAAACTGGAATTCACCTTTTGGTCCTATAAGGTTTGATATAGGAAGAGACGTGGTAAGTGAAGATTATGATGATGCTAAATTCTTTAGATTTAGCGGGGGTACTAGATTTTAAGGTTTAAAAATACTATTAAAGTCTTGATGTATTTTATGTTCAATTAGTGTATAGATTTTTATATATTCTACTTAAAAAATTTTAGATACATCATATGTTTGGAGGAAAATATGAAAAAGTCATTTATTATAGCTACTATAGCTTTTGTTATGGGATTATCGGCACCGGTTAATGCAGCAGAGGATGTATTAATTGTAAACCTACAATACGTTGTTTCACAGTCTAAATCTGGAGTATCCTTAAGAAAGCAAAGTGAGGTTCTTAATAAAGAAGTAATCGATCTTAGAGATGAGGTAACAAAAGACCTTCAAGCGAAAGGAAAGAAACTGGAGGAAGATAAAACTTTATTAGCCCCAGAGGTTTTTCAGGAAAGACTTACTGCTCTTCAAACTGAGGCGGAGGGTAAACAACAAGAACTTCAAACCAAAGTTCAAAGAATTCAAGAAGCTATTCAAAGAGCGTCTGCATCAATAGACTCTGTTATGAGCCCCATTTTAACTGAAATTGTTAATGAAAAAGGAGCTAAAATTCTCTTAGATAGACAGGCAATTTTATTTGGTGATCCTAAGCTAGATATCTCTGCTGAAGTTGTAAAAAGATTGAATAAAAGGCTTCCTGATATAAAGGTAACTATTTCTGACGAATAGGGGTTATTTATATGAGTGACCCTAGATTTTTTAAAAATTCAGGACCTTTTACCCTAGAAGATATTAATAAATTTTTAGGAAAAGAATTATCAAATATTGAAGTCATCAAAGATTATCTCATTTCTGATATAGCTTCTTTAAGCAATGCTAAAGATGGTAATATTACTTTTTTTCAGGATTTGAAATATAAAAATGATCTTTTAACCACCAAAGCAAGTGTGTGTATTTTAAAAAAAGAACACAGTAATTATGCTCCTAAAAATTTACATTTAATTTATTCAGAAAATCCTTATATGGATTTTACAAAAATATCACAAAAATTTTATCCCTCTGAGATATTACCTAAATCAACTACAGGGGTTAATTCACAGGATATTTTTGATGATAGTATCAAAATAGGTAAAGACGTAATTATTGAAAAAGGTGCGGTTATTGGTAAAAATGTTGTTATAGGTAATAAAACTACCATTTCTTCAAATAGTGTAATTGGCATTGGTGTTAAAATAGGCTCTAATTGTTATATCGGCTCTAATGTTAATATAACTCATTCAATTATTGGTAATAATAATATAATTCATCAGGGGACTTCTATTGGCCAAGACGGTTTTGGTTTTTCAATGTCATCAGAAAAGCATGAGAAAATTCCTCAAGTTGGAAGAGTTATCATTGAAAATAATATAGAAATTGGATCAAACTGTTCCATTGATAGGGGAAGTCTTCAAGACACTATTATTAAAAATGGAACGAAAATTGATAATTTAGTTCAAATTGCTCATAATTGTGTAATCGGTGAAAATTGTGTTATTGCAGGCATGGTTGGTCTTGCAGGCTCTACAACATTAGAGGATTTTGTTGTAATGGGGGCAAAATCAGGAGCTGTTGGCCATATAACAATTGGCAAAGGTTCACAAATTGCAGCCAAGGCTGGTGTAAGTAAAACTTTACCTCCAGGAAAAATTTGGGCTGGCTTTCCTATTAGAGAGATAGATATATGGAGAAAAGAAGTTTCTATGCTAAGAAAGGCATCGAAGGATAAAAAAAATGAAAAAAAATAAAAAATCAATAAATTCAAAAGAAATTCATGATCTTATTCCTCATAGGTACCCTTTTTTATTAGTTGATAGAATAGAGAATATTGATGATACATCATATTGTATTGGAATTAAAAATGTTACCATTAATGAACCATTTTTTCCTGGTCATTTTCCAAGGCATCCGATAATGCCTGGAGTATTAATTATTGAGGCTATGGCTCAAACTGCTAGTGCTTTAGTGGTCTATGGGTATGATGGTGATACCAGTGATTTATCAGTTTATTTAATGAAAGTTGATAATGCAAAATTCAGAAAACCTGTTTTACCTGGTGATCAGTTAATAATGAAAATAACAAAAGAAAAAAATAAAGGAGATATTTGGCAATTTAATGGAAAAGCCTATGTAGATGAAAATTTAGTCTCAGAAGCAAAAATAACAGCAATGGTTGTTCGTTTGGGTGAGGTTTAAAATGAGTTTATTTCATTCTACCGCAATAATAGACGAATCTTCAAATATACACCCTGATGCAGAAATTGGACCTTTTTGTTTAATAGGACCTGATGTTGTTATTGAGGAAAATGTAAAGCTTTTATCAAATGTAGTTATTCAAGGAAAAACAACAATATGTTCTGGTACAAAAGTATGGCCTTTTACTGTTTTAGGAGGTGACCCTCAAGATTTAAAATTTAAGGGCGAGAAAGGATCTTTAAAAATTGGAAGAAATAACAATATTCGTGAGCACGTAACAATGCATATTGGTACTGAAGCGGGCGGCTTAGAAACGAAAGTAGGTGACAACAATTTATTTATGGCTGGAGCGCATGTTGCTCATGACTGTGACATTGGAAATAATTGTGTTCTTGCTAATAATGTTATGATTGCTGGTCATGTTCAAATTGGTGATTGGGCAATTTTAGGTGGCTTATCAGCTGTTCATCAATGGACTCGAATTGGTGCTCATTCCTTTTTAGGTGGCTTTTCTGCACTAACAAAAGATTTAATACCTTATGGTTTAGCTGTAGGAAATAGAGCAACATTGGAAGGTTTAAATTTAACAGGTTTAAGAAGGAGAAATTTTAATAACGAAGAGATCAAAAAAGTAAAAAGAGCTTATTCAGTTTTATTTGAAAACGACGAAAATGAATTTAATGATCGAATTGAAAAACTTAAATCTGAAAATATTAAATCTTCTGTGGTTGAAGAGCTAATTAGTTTTATCACTCAAAAAGGAAGCAGAAGTTACTGTTTACCTCAAGATTCATAATGTCTCTCGAGCGAATAGGAATATACGCAGGAAATGGAATACTTCCTGTAAAGGTTGCTGAGAATATAGTTAAGTCTAATAAAAAAGTTTTTATAATTGCGATTAAAGGCTTAACAGATAGAAATATAGAAAAATTCCCTCATCAATGGATACGATTTGGTCAAATTGGTTTAGCAATGAAATTGTTGAAAAAAAATAATTGTAAAAAATTAGTTATTATTGGTGGAGCAAAGATACCAAATTTCTTTTTTCTTTTTCCAGATTTTTTTGGCTTAAAACTTTTTTTCTCTTTATTTACTATCAGGAAAAGAGGTGATGCAGAAATTATAAAAACAATTATTAGTTATATTGAAAACAAAGTTGAAATAGAAATAGTTGGAGCAGATAATTTCCTTGAAGAAATTCTTATGACAAAGGGAAATTTAACAAATACTTATATTAAGAGTTCTAATATTAATGATATTGATTTAGCTATAAAAACTTGCTTAGAAATTGGTAATAGTGACACCGGCCAAGCATGTATAATTTCAAATGGCAAAGCGATAATAGTTGAAGATATTAATGGTACTGATTTTATGCTCTATAAGGCAATAAAAGAAAAAAATCGTGAAATTTCAGGTGGCTTTTTAATAAAAATGCCAAAGCCAATTCAGGATAATAGGGTAGATTTACCAACAGTTGGCTTAAATACTTTAAAATTAATAAATGAGTTGGGCTTGGATGGAATAGTTCTTGAGGATAAAAAAGCCTTCCTTGTTGATAAAGAAAAAATGATAGAATACGCAAATCAAAAAAATTTATTTATATATGGAATTTAGAGCTATAAAAATTGATTAAAGATAAATTAATATACATAGTTGCTGGAGAACCCTCTGGAGATTTTATCGGATCAGAAATTATAACCGAGCTGATAAAAAAAAATTCAGATTTAAAATTTGATGGTGTAGGAGGTAATTTCATGGAAAACCATGATTTTAGTTCTATTTTTCCAATGAGCGATCTCACAGTAATGGGAATTCTTCCAGTTCTCATGAAAATAAATAAATTATTGAAAAGGATTACTCAGGTAACCAATGATATATTAAATAAAAAACCAGATTTAGTAATATTAATCGATAGTCCAGACTTTAATCACAGGGTAGCAAAAAGATTAAAGAAAAATTCCTTTAAATCACCAATAATTTGTTATGTTGCTCCAACAGTATGGGCCTGGAGACAAAATAGGGTGAGGTCTATGTCGAAAAACTTTGATCACCTCCTTTCATTACTTCCTTTTGAGAAAGATTTTTTTAAAAAATATGGATTAGAAACAACCTACGTAGGACACCCTGTTATTCCCAAGCTAGATAAAACCTCTAATAAGAATAGCTTTAGAGAAAGTTATAATTTAAAGAAAAAACCAATTCTTATATTTCTTCCTGGAAGCAGACAATCTGAAATTAAAAGACATATTAAGCCATTCAAAGACGCGTACAAAGATATTAAAAAGAAAATCCCCGATATAGTATTAACGATACCTACTGAAGAAAAAAATTATAATTTTATAAAAGATCAATTTCGAGACTCAATAATTATAACAAACGAAAGAGAAAAATTTTGTTTATTTCAAGAGGCCAATGTTGCTTGTGCCTCATCTGGAACCGTAACTTTAGAGCTTGGGCTGTCTCTAATTCCAATGGTTGTTATTTATAAATTAGATTTTTTAACATGGTCTATAGTTAGCCGACTTGCAAAAGTTCAATTCATTTCCCTAATTAATCTTGTATTAAATAAAAACTCAGTTAAGGAATTAATACAAAGTAATTGCAACAAAAAGAATATATCCAAGTCAGTTTTAGATTTATTTCTTGATGAAGATATTTTTGAAAATCAGCTTAGTGATTTAAAAGAGTTTAAAAAAATTATAATTGGGGATAAAAAAAATCCTTCAGAAAAAGCGGCAAATAAAATTCTAGAATATTTAAAAGATTAAATTATCTATTATTAATATCTTGATAATCCCTTCCAGGGTTTCCAATATATAGCTGCCTAGGTCTTCCTATTCTTTGACTTTTGTCTTCAATCATTTCGTCCCACTGAGAAACCCATCCAACAGTTCTTCCAACAGCAAACAAAACTGTAAACATTTCCATTGGGAATCCCATAGCTTTCATTACGATTCCTGAATAAAAATCTACATTAGGGTATAATTTTTTTTCAATAAAATAATCGTCTTCCAATGCAATTTTTTCTAATTCCATAGCAATTGCTAGCTTTGGATCATTTTTTAGACCAAGATGATCGAGGAGTTCATGACAAGTTTTTTGCATAACTTTAGCTCTTGGATCATAGTTTTTATATACCCTATGACCAAATCCCATTAATCTAAAAGGATCATTTTTATCTTTAGCTTTATCAATAAACTTAGGAATATTTTCTACATTTTCGATTTCATCAAGCATTCTTAAGCAAGCTTCATTAGCTCCACCATGAGCTGCCCCCCATAAACATGCAATTCCGGAAGCAATACAAGCAAAGGGATTTGCACCAGATGATCCAGCAAGTCTTACGGTTGAGGTAGATGCATTTTGCTCATGATCAGCGTGTAGAATTAGGATTTTATCCATAGCTCTAGACATAGTCTCATTAACTCCTTTATCTTCAGTTGGAACCCCAAAACACATATTAAGAAAGTTAGATGCATAACTAAGATCATTTTTAGGATAGATAGCTGGCTGACCCAATGAGTACTTATAAGCCATAGCAGCTAATGTTGGCATTTTTGCTATTAATCGAAAACAAGCAATTTTTCTTTGT
This sequence comes from Rhodobiaceae bacterium, assembly GCA_002723035.1. Classification (GTDB taxonomy): domain Bacteria; phylum Pseudomonadota; class Alphaproteobacteria; order MED-G09; family MED-G09; genus MED-G09. The sequence goes on from PBNH01000009.1 coordinate 9,630, forward strand.
TCCGGATCATTAACATCTGTAGAGTCATGATAGAAGGCAGATAAAGCTCCTACAACTCCGCACATTATTGCCATTGGATGAGCATCTGGTCTAAAACCACCAAAAAATCTATTCAATTGTTCATGAACCATTGTATGATTTGTTATTATACTATCAAATTCTTCAAATTCTTTTTTATTTGGAAGTTCTCCGTTAAGTAATAAATAGCATGTTTCTAAATAATTACCTTTTTCTGCTAATTGTTCTATTGGATAACCCCTGTAAAGCAATATTCCTTCTTCCCCATCAATATAAGTAATAGATGATTTACAGCTAGCTGTTGAAGTAAAACCAGGGTCATAGGTAAATTTGCCAGTATCAGAGTAAAGTTTGGAAATATCAATTACATCAGGCCCGATAGTTCCTTCGGCAATATTATAATCTATTTCATTATTATCCAATTTTAATTTAGCATTTTCAGAGCTTTTATCTGACATAATTTATTCCTTTATTTATTATATAACGTCATCTATACGATTTAATACTTCATCTTTTCCCAAACAATCAAGAACATTATATATACTTGGCGAACTCAGAGTTCCAGTTAATACTGCTCTAAGAGGTAAGCCTAAATTTTTAAACTTTATACCCTTAGAATGAGAAAAATCTTTTAACAACTGTTCTATATTATTAATGTCCCAAGTATCAAGAGTTTCTAAATTTTTTTTAATTTCAAATAATATTTTTTTTGCATCAACTGTTAAAATTTCTGTAGCTTTTTCATTTAACGCTATTGGCCTTATTTGAAAAATAAATTCTAAGGATTCAACTAGCTCATCTATTGTTTTTGTTTTATTTTTAACTTCTGGTAAAATTTTAAGGATTGATGTTTCGTATCTATCACAGTCTACATTTTTCAGTTTTATAAGATTTAATAAATCATAATTATTTTTATTTTTAATATAAAAGTTATTAACGCTTTTTAATTTTTCAATATCTAATCTCGATGAGGATTTTCTGATGTTTTTGAGATTAAATAGTTTTATCATCTCCTCTTCGGTAAATATCTCTTTATCACCATGGCTCCAACCTAATCTTAATAAATAATTTTTAATTGCTTCAGGTAGAAAACCTTTTTTTTTATAATAATCTATGCCCAATGCCCCATGACGTTTCGATAGTTTTAAACCGTCAGCCCCATGAATGAGAGGAATATGGGAAAACTTAGGTATTTTCCAGTCTAAAGCCTTATATATTTGAATTTGTTTTGCGGTATTGTTCAAATGATCATCACCTCGAATAATATCGGTAACCCTCATATCATAATCATCTACTACAGCAGATAGCATATATGTTGGTGTTCCATCAGATCTAAGGATAATAAAATCTTCAATACTATTATTTTGAAATAAAACATCACCTTGAACTTTATCATTAACAATAGTCTCACCATTTTTTTTTGATTTAAATCTTATTGTGTAGGGTTTTCCATGCTCATTCTCAGTAGGCTCTTTGTTGCGCCACAGTCCATTATATCTAAAATTAGAGTTATTTTTTTCAGCTATTTCTTTCATTTTTAATAACTCTTCTTCTGAGGTCCAGCATTTATATGCTTTACCTTCATTTAAAAGTTTATTAGCGATTTCTTTATGTCTATTAATCTTACTGTTTTGGTAAATTGGGACGTCATCAAAACTTATGCCAAGCCATTCAAGACCTTCTAAAATTATATTAATAGCATCTAAGCTGGATCTTTTTTGATCTGTATCCTCAATCCTAAGAAGAAATTTACCTTTATTTTTCTTTGCATAAAGCCAATTGAATAAAGCAGTCCTAACACCACCAATATGCAAATATCCTGTAGGCGACGGTGCAAATCGAGTTACTACTTGAGTTTTATTATTCACTTTAATTAAATTCCAGACTTTTTAACCGTCTTAATTGTTTAGGAAAAGATACTATTTTTCAAGTAAATTTATATATGAATTAGTATGATCTTAGTATCCCAACTAAAGTACCCTGAACTTGTACTCTATCTGGGCCATATATTTTTGTTTCGTAAGCACTATTTGCTGGTTCAAGAGCTATAGTCTCTCCTTTTTTTCTTAATCTTTTTAAGGTTGCCTCTTCACCATCAATTAAAGCAACTATAATTTCTCCTGAGTATGCATCATCAGCTTTTTTGATTATTGCTGTATCACCATCTAAAATACCTGCACCAATCATAGAGTCTCCCTCAATTTCTAAGGCATAATGCTCTCCTGATCCAATCATATGACTTGGAACAGATATTTTATTTTTCTCATATTCGATTGCTGTAATGGGTGTACCTGCAGCAATTTTACCCATCATTTTAAGTTCTAGAAGATTCTCAAAAATTTCATCTTTAAAATCTTCCTTATTACCATTTATGAGTTCTGGATTGAAATTTGATTTTTTATTATGGGAGGAAGCTGATGGTAGTTTCGTAACCTCTATAGCTCTAGCTCTATGAGGTAATCTCCTGATAAATCCTCTTTCTTCGAGTGCGTTTATTAGGCGATGTATGCCAGATTTTGACCTTAAATCAAGAGCTTCCCTCATTTCCTCATAAGAGGGAGAAACACCTGTCTCTCTTAAGTTTTGATTAATATATATTAATAACTCATTTTGCTTTTTTGTTAACATATTCTCAATCCCCATCTCAAACTAAAATAAAGAACTAAAGTAGAACGATGTTTTACTTTTGTTCTCTATTTTCGTCAAGTATTATTAAGAATTAATTAAGAATAATAGCTTTCACTAGTGAATTTTTTTTAATTTTTCTGGCGTTAGGCTCTCTAATAATAAGTAAATCAGCCTTAGCATAGGAAGATATAGATGAACTATCTTGATTAGTAATTGGCATCACAACAATCTGATCATTAGTATTTTTTGATATATAACCCCTTAAATAACTCTCTCGCCAATTATTCTTTGGTAGATCTTTTCCTATACGAAAATCAAAAATATTTTCACTGTAATTATGATTTTGAAGTTTATAGATTGATTCTTTTAAGAATAATTGGGCACATACCATAGATGAAACAGGGTTTCCTGGTAAACCAATTATTGGTTTATTTTTTAAGTAGCCAAACATAAGTGGTTTTCCTGGCTTCATTTTTATTTTCCAAAAATTTAGCTTAAAATTCATTTCTTTTAGTGATTTGTACACTAGATCATAATCGCCGACTGATGCTCCACCAATAGTAACGATCATGTCACAAGACAGACCTTTTTTTAATTTTGATTTAAGGGAATTTAATGTATCTTTTGCTATACCTAAATCAACGGCTTCTCCACCCCAAGCATTGATTGATGACATTATTGACGGTTTTGTTGATGCAGGTTGCTTTACTTGTTGATTTTTATTCCCAGGCTCAAATAATTCATTTCCGTTGGCAATAATTCCTATTCTTGGTTTTCTATAAACCTCAATTAATTTGTAATTCATTGCTCCTGCAAGCGCTATATTACCAAAGTTCATAATTGAGGATTTAAGTAAACATGGATCATTTTGAAAAAAATCTTCTCCTTTTTTTCTTATAAAGTTCTCAGTATTCATTTCCTTTACCTGAACCTTATCTTCATTTCTTACACAATTTTCTTGAAGAATAACCTTATCACAACCCTCTGGCAAAAATGAGCCTGTATAAACTCTAACAGCTTGATCCTTCCTTAATTTAAATTTATTTTTATCACCTGCTTTGGTTTCTCCAATTATATCAAGAAATTTTGGAATTACTTTTAAGTATTTTTTTTTAGTTGCGTAACCATCCATAGCAGACGTATTAAAAGCGGGTTGAGTTCTTTTTGCTTTAATAGATTTTGATAAAATTCTATTGAGAGAGTCCTTTATATCTATTTTTTCAGTTTTATTAATTGGTTTTATTGATTTTAGAATTCTCTCTCTTGCATCCTTTACTGAAATAGGATTATTTTCTTTTCCAGTCACCAGACTTACCCCCACTTTTTTCTAAAAGTTGAATATTAGTAATAAAAGCATTCTTATCTAGTCCCTTTAACATATCGTAAATAGTTAAACATGATACAGAAACACCAGTTAAAGCCTCCATTTCAACACCAGTTTTACCCTCACATTTGACAGTGCTTAATACATAAATATCATTTTTAACTAATTTAATTTCTATTTTTACCGATGATATAGGCAAATTATGACAAAGAGGTATTAATTCAGAAGTTTTTTTTGCAGCCATAATTCCTGCAATTCTAGCAGTATTAAAAAGATCTCCCTTAGGTAGATTATTTTTTTTAATTTTTTCAATTGTAGTGCTTTTAACTCTTACTATACCCTCAGCTATCGCAAATCTTTTTGATATTTCTTTTTCACCTACATTAACCATGTGCGCTTCACCTTTTTCATTTAAATGAGAGATTTTAGACATTATTTTCCTCTATTGACTAACAGATTGAGATCCTCACTTATTTTATCTGATTTCATAAGGGACTCGCCGATTAAAAAATTATTAATATCCTCTTTTACAAGAAAACTTATATCCTCATGAGATTTTATTCCAGATTCGCTTATTATTAAGACGTCATCAGGGATAATTCTTTTAATCTCAATACTATTGTTAATATCTGTTTTGAAGTTTTTAAGATTTCTATTGTTTATACCTATCAAATTAGGATTGAACTTTAGAGCCCTAATAACCTCTTCTTTTGAATGAACTTCAAACAAGATACTCATTTTTAAATCTCTTGCTGTACTTACAAGTTTATCAATTTCTGAGTCGCTTAAAATCCTCATTATAATTAAAATACAATCTGAACCCCAAGATCTAGATTCAAACACCTGGTATGTGTCAATCATGAAGTCTTTTCTCAAAATTGGTAACTTAACAAATTTTTTTATATCTTTTAAATATTCAGGTGAACCTTGAAAAGAAGGGTTGTCAGTTAAGATCGATAAACAAGCGGCACCACCTTTAACATATTCTTTAGCTATTTCTATATGATTGAAATTTTTTCTTATTACTCCTTTTGAAGGACTTGCCTTTTTAATTTCAGCAACTATTCCTGCTTTACCAATATTATTTTTTTCTTGAAGTTTTTCTTTAAAATCAATTGCAGGATCTATTTCTATAATTTTTTTTTCAATATTTTTTATTGGAAATTGTTTTTTACAGTTTTCTACCTCTAATTTCTTATAATTTACAATTTTTTCTAAAATATTTTTCATGAGTTTGAAGTCCTTACTAGATTATTTAGAGCAGTTTTAGCACTTCCATTTTCTATAGAATTTTCTGACATAGAAATTCCATCTTTAAGGTCTTTTACTTTTCCATCAACATATAAGGCAGCAGCTGAATTCAATAAAACTATGTCTCTATATGGTCCTTTTTCTCCTTCAAGAAGATTAATGATCTTTTTTGCATTTTGTTTTGGATCACCACCAATAAGATCATCAAATTTTGATAATTTTAAGCCTAATCTCTCAGGACTAATTTCATAAGTTTTGATATTACCGTCTTTTAATTCAGCAACATATGAAACTCCAGTTGTAGTCAGTTCATCCAAACCGTCTGAACCGTTTACTAATAAGGCCCTAAGAGATCCAAGATTCCTCAAAGTTTCAGCCATTGGTTTCAGCCATTTTTTATCAAAAACGCCAATTAATTGTTTTTTAACATTTGCAGGATTTGATAGCGGGCCAAGAATATTAAAAATTGTCCTTACTTTTAGTCTTTGCCTTACAGGCCCAACATATTTCATTGCAGGGTGATGATTTGGAGCAAACATAAAGCCAATATTAGATTTTTCTATACATTCAGTAATTTTTTTTGGCCCTATATCTAGTTTAACACCAAGCTCCTCTAAAACCTGTGATGAACCAGATTTTGATGATAAAGCCCTGTTTCCATGTTTTGCTATAATAGCTCCAGCTCCAGCGGCAACTAATGAAGCAGCTGAAGATATATTATATTTACCAGATCCACTTCCTCCAGTTCCACAGGTATCAATTGCGTTATCAGGCGCCGAGACTTTCGAGGATTTTTCTCTCATTACTTTAGTCGCAGCAGTTATTTCCTCAATTTTTTCTCCTCTGTATCTCAAACCAAGAAGGAATTTTTCTATTTGTTTCTCACTTGCCTTACCGTCTAAAATATAATTAAAGGAAAAATAACTCTCTTCATCAGACAAACCCTCTTTATATGAAACCTTAGATAATATTTTATTAAAATCTTTCATTTATAGTCCTATAAAGTTTTCTAATATTTTATGACCAAAATCAGTGGCAATACTTTCTGGATGAAACTGTATACCTTCTACTCTTGACTCTTTATGTCTTATCCCCATTATTATTCCATCATTAGTCGTTGCAGATATTTCTATATTTTTAGGCAAACTATTATTAGACACAACCAAAGAATGATATCTGGTTGCTTTAAAATTATCAGGTAATCCTCTAAAAATAGTTTTTTGATCATTAAAAATACTGTCTGTTTTTCCATGAATTATTTCATGACACCTAGTAACTTCTCCTCCTAGGGCTTGTGCAATTGATTGATGACCTAAGCAAACACCTAAAATAGGTATATCATTTTCAATTGCAGCATTAACAAGGTTCATTGATATTCCAGCCGAATTAGGATCGCATGGACCAGGGGATATAACTATTTGTTTTGGTTTTAATTTTATAACTTCAGAAACAGAAATTTTGTCATTTCTGTGAACTTCAATTTTACAACCTAAGTCGCCGAGAAAATGATACAAATTCCATGTAAAGCTGTCGTAATTATCTATTAAAATAATCATTTATTTTAAATTTCTCTTAATAGCATCTTTTGCGGCAGAAAAAAGAGCCTGTGATTTATTAACTGTTTCATTATATTCATATTCTTCGTTTGAGTCATAAACAACTCCTCCTCCAGCCTGAACATACATTATATCATCTTTTACAATAGCTGTTCTGAGGGCTATTGCTGTATCCATATCTCCATTTGAAGAGAAATATCCTACAGCTCCTGCATAAATTCCTCTTTTTTCTTTTTCTAATTCATCAATAATTTCCATTGCTCTTATTTTTGGAGCGCCTGAAACAGTACCTGCTGGAAAACCAGCTGATAAAGAAGTTATTTCATTTTCACTCTCTCTTAATTCTCCTTCAACTGTGGAAACAATATGAAGCAAGTGAGAAGTTTCTTGAATATTGAAAGGGTTTTTGACATTAACAGTTCCTATTTTAGAAACTTTTCCTACATCATTTCTTCCTAGATCTAATAGCATTAAATGTTCAGCTCTTTCTTTGGGGTCTGATAAAAGTTCTTCGGCAATCTCTCTATTAGATCCTTGTATTTTTAATCTTGTTCCTGCTATTGGTTTAATAGTAATTTTTCTTTTTTCTTTTTTAACTAGTGTTTCTGGGCTTGATCCAACAATATAGAATTCTTTTAAATTCAAGTAATACATGTAAGGCGAGGGATTTATTTTTCTTAGTGATTTATATAATTCAAATGGATGTATTTTGAATGGAGCATAAAATCTTTGACTAGGTACAACCTGAAAAATATCTCCAGCTTTTATATAATCACGAGCTTTTTTGACCATTTCAAAATATTCCTCTTTTGAAGTATTTGACTTTGGTGCTTCAAGAGCTATTTGATTTGTTTTATTTGTTTTAATAAATTCTTTTTTTTCTAATTTGTCATAAAGATTACATAGGTTTTTTTTAGCTATTTCTATACTATCTTCAGCAGAGGTATCTTCTTTTGGTCTAGAAAAAGTGATAAGAAAAATTTCTTTTATTTTATTGTCAAAAACAATTATCTGGGATGGTCTTAGCAGAATGGAGTCTGGTAAACCTAAGGAGTCTTTATTTTGATTTGGAAGATCTTCAATATTTCTTACAAAATCATAACCAATGTAACCAAAAATTCCTGAAGCTATTGGTGGAAATTTATCAGAAAATTCAAAAATATTTTCATTTATAAAATTACTAATTATTTGATTAACATTTCCCTCACTCTTGATAATTTCTTTATCATTCTCTTCAATAGTAATGGATTGGTTTTTAAGTTTTAAAATTTTATCAGGTTTAAGTCCTATAATAGAAAATCTTCCCTTTTCTTCTCCGTCCTCAAGGGACTCAAAAATAAATGAGTTTTCGAGTTTTTCTGCAACTTTTGAATAAGCAGAAATGATAGTTTCCTCTTGATTAATTAGTTTGCTGCTAATTATTTGAGTTTTATTTTGATTATAGTTTTTTTTGAAATCAGCAAAATTTTGTTCGATTTTAATTTTTTTCATTTCTTAGAATGACCCTTCAGCCTCTCGACTCTCAAAGAGTAGGTTAAGTCTGTCCAAAAATATCTCTGATGATAATTCTTTTTGATGTTCTTCAGAAAGAGAAATAATCAGATCGTTTTCAAGTCTTGATTTATTAATCCCATTAATTGCTTCCATTCTTTCTTCACTTTTTTCTAGAAGATCAATATTAATTACTTTTCCTATTACAATACTATTTCCTATTGCAGCATTAACAATAAAGGATGAACCTTTTTCAGTTTTAAAAATTTCACTTAATGCTTTAATTGTAAATATTTCATTTGAGGATGTTCTGCTTAAAATACCACTTTTTGCTATTGCTAAATTGTTCTCATCAGAAATAAAATCTAGGTTATTATTATACTCTTTCAATCTATCAAAAATTTCTTTGGATCTATTTTTTACATTTTCTATAGATTTATTTTCTAAAATAGAAAGTTTAATATTGTCCATTGCTTCATTAAGAGGGATTTGTTGAGAATAATTAATATTATCTATTCTAAAAAAATTTAAATTACCCTCACTGTCTTCATGTGGCTCCAAATCTTCGTCAACATCATTAAGAAAAATTAGGTTTATTAGTTCTCCTAGGGATGGATTTTTTATTATAGATCCATCCATTCTTTGCCCAACATCATTTATATTTTTAAAGCTCTCAATTGACAAAGATTTTTCTTCAGCGATTTCCTCAAGAGTTTTTCCTCCAGCTCTAAGATCCTCAATTTCTCCATACAAACTATAAACTTTATCTTTTGCTTTATCTTTTTGAATATCAATTATTATTTGGTTTTTTATATCTTCAATTTTTATTTCTTTCTCAGGTATTATTTCATTAACATAAATTAAAGATGGACCAAAAGGGCTCTCAGTTGGACCAGATAGTTTATTTATAGCAGCATTAAATGCTGCTTTAGAAACAATTTCAGAAATACCCTCATCAAAAGAAATTAACCCTTGATCGACATCGTTAACATTCAAATTTCTATCAATTAAAATTTTCTCTATATCGCCATTGGAGCTATAGTTTTCTAATGCCTTAATAGCACTCTCATCTGAAAGGTAGGGTATTAGGTAATATGAACGTTTTTCTGGTTCATAGTAATTATATTTATTATCCTCATAAAAAATATTTATTTCTTCATCCAATACATTTTCCAGCTTCGATAGGTTTGAAACATTTAGAGAAATTACAGTAAAATCTCTTGTTTCTTCTGTTTTATAGAGATTTATATTCTCATTATAAAATCTCTCAATTTCATTTTTTTCTACTTCATCATCTTGTGAAATTTCATCTGGACTAATTATGATATAGTCAACATTTCGTCTTTCAAATTGATATTTAAACAGTAAATCATTTAGTACGCTTGGAGGGGTAATATCCTTAAAAATTGATTTAGATAATTGAGAAAGAACATGAGAATCTCTTTCTAATACTAAAAAGCTGTCCTCATTTAAACCATTTTGTCTAATTATTTGTTCAAAGATATTTCTATCGAATTGATTAAATGCATTCTTGAATGCTTTTGTTGATAAAATTCTCTTTTTAATTGCATCATCTGAGGCTACAAGCCCAATTTCATCAGATGCCGCATTTGCAGAAAGCTCAACTAATGACCTATCAAGAATTTGATAGTGTAAGCCTGAATTAATTGCCTCTTCAGTTGTAATAATTCTCTCAAGTTGGTTTGATATTCTATTAACCTCTCTATTAAAGTTAAAAAGATAGTTTTGAGCGTTTAATTCTCTATTACCAATTTTTGCCAAAACATTTGCATTGTATCCTCTAAAAATATCACCAACTCCCCAAATTGAGAAAGCAAAAACCAATAGAATTATTAAAGCTATACCCAAAGGACCAGTTGCATTTTTTCTTAAAAGATCTAACATTTTTTCTGAACCCCGAAATATTTTACTAAAATTTTCTGCATAGTGTATCTTTGATCAATAAAAGGCAAGATTTTGGTATAAACTTTATAAAATTATTTATATAAATATCTAATTTTTAAATTATTTCAAAGAGGGTTTAAATGAAAAAGAATAAAAAGTTGCTTATTGCAGGAAATTGGAAAATGAATGGATTAAGAAAAAATTCTTTGATGATTTCTAATCTAATGAAATATATAAAAAATAGAAAATTTAAAAATACCGATATTCTAATTTGTCCTCCATTTACAATTGCAAATATTTTTTCAACACTTTCAAAAAAATCAAATTTAATGATAGGCGCTCAAAATTGTTCTGATAGAGTTTCTGGGGCCTTTACAGGTGATATTTCTCCAGAAATGTTAAAAGATATAGATTTAGAAATGGTTATTTTAGGACATTCTGAAAGAAGAGAATATCATAATGAAACAAGCAATATTATAAAGTTAAAGGCTATTAATGCATTAAAAAATAAATTAAATGTTATTATTTGTGTTGGAGAAAGTCTTTCACAGAAAAAAAATGGTAAAACACTCAGAATAATTGGTGATCAATTAAAAAAATCTCTTCCAGATAAAATTTCATCAAATAATTTAGTTGTTGCTTATGAGCCTATATGGGCTATTGGGAGTGGTCTTATTCCAAATAATGAAGATATTTTTAAAGTTCATGAATTTATTTCAAAAAAACTTGTTGAAAAGTATGGTGCTAAAGGAAAAAGAATAAAAATTTTATATGGCGGATCTGTAAATAAAAAAAATGCTGAGGAAATTTTATCGATAGATTATGTAAATGGGGCTTTAGTTGGTGGGGCAAGTTTAAAATACAAAGATTTCAAATCTATTTTGGATTTTTGTAATTAAGAAGTTTGAATTATTATGTTTCTTCGTATACAAGCTTAAAATGATGAGAGAAATAATATGAATACTTTTATTCTAGTTATACATTTAATTGTTGCTGTTACATTAATCGCCCTTGTTCTTCTTCAGAGATCTGAAGGTGGAGGTCTTGTTGGCGGTACAGGTGACTTTATGTCGAGTCGTTCAGCTGGCAATATTTTAACAAGATTAACTTCAATATTTGGTGTTATTTTCTTTTCTACAAGCTTACTTCTAGCTGTTATATCTAGTGTAAGTGACTCAGATTCTATTGTTAATGATTTAAATGAGGTTGAATTAATTGATCAAATTGAAGAGATTGACCTTAATGATTTACCAGATCTAAATTAAAATTTTTCCTCTCTTCCATTAATTAATTATATTAGCTATATTATTATTCCATGACACGGTATATATTTATTACTGGTGGTGTGGCTTCATCCTTAGGAAAGGGTATTGCATCTGCGGCCCTAGGAGCATTACTTCAAGCTAGGGGCTATTCTGTAAAATTAAGAAAATTAGATCCGTATCTTAATGTTGATCCTGGAACTATGAGCCCATTTCAACATGGAGAGGTTTTTGTAACTGAGGATGGAACTGAAACTGATTTAGATCTTGGACACTATGAGAGGTTTACCGATGTTAACTCATCAGTAGAGGATAATATTACTACAGGCCAAATTTACAACAAAGTAATCGAGAGGGAGAGAAAGGGTGATTATTTGGGTGGAACTGTTCAAATTATTCCCCATGTTACAGATCAAATTAAAGAATTTGTTTTGAATAATAATAAAGGCGTTGATTTTTGCTTATGTGAAATTGGTGGGACAGTAGGTGATATTGAAGGACTTCCCTTTTTTGAAGCAATAAGGCAATTGGGAAATGAGCTTCCTGATAATCAAACATGTTTTGTTCATCTAACACTGGTTCCTTATATTGCAGCTGCGGCAGAAATAAAAACAAAACCCACTCAACATTCAGTTAAAGAGTTGAGATCAATTGGTATTCAACCTGATGTTTTATTATGCCGAAGTGAAAAAAGGTTAGATCAATCTGATATCAAGAAAATTGCTGTATTTTGTAATGTTTCAGAAAAATCAGTTATTCAGGCTACTGATGTAAAAACTATATATGAAATTCCAAAGATTTATATGCAAAATGGATTTGACACCGAGGTTCTTGCCTCGATGAATATTAAAAGACCAAAAAAAATTAATTTAAGGAAATGGAATAAAGTAGTTAACAGTTTAAATAATCCAAAAGGCCAGGTAAATATTGGAGTAATTGGAAAGTATGTAGATTTAAAAGATGCTTATAAGTCTTTGTCCGAGGCTCTTACTCATGGCGGTATAGCGAATGACACAAATGTTAAAATACATTGGATTGACTCAGAAAAAATTAAAACAAAAAAAGATATTAGCTTATTAAAATCCATTTCAGGAATTCTTATTCCCGGAGGGTTTGGTAAAAGAGGCTCTGAAGGTAAGATATTAGCAATTAATTATGCAAGGGTTAACAAGATTCCTTTCTTTGGAATTTGTTTTGGTATGCAATTAGCTGTAATTGAGGTTGCTAGAAATTTAGCAAAAATTGACGATGCTAATTCATCTGAATTAAGTAATACAGAAAATCCAGTTGTTGGTCTGATGACTGAATGGGAAAAAAATAATAAAAAATTTCAAAGAGATAGTAATAGTGATTATGGTGGTACTATGAGATTAGGGTCTTATCCTGCTGTATTAAGCAAAAACTCTCTTTCTTACAAAATTTATAATACAAAAAATATTAATGAGAGACACAGGCATCGTTATGAAGTAAATATAAATTATAAAGAAAAGCTAGAAAAAATTGGTATGAATTTTGCTGGCATTTCTCCAGATGGCCTTTTACCAGAGATAATTGAAATTAAAAATCATCCTTGGTTTATTGGGGTCCAATTTCATCCAGAATTAAAATCAAGACCTTTTAATCCTCATCCATTGTTTTCATCTTTTATAAATGCATCTATAAAAGTAAATAAAAAGAAGTAATGAAATGAAAATAAATATTAAAAATATAGAAATATCAAATAACTCTCCAATTGCAATAATTGCTGGCATAAATGTTTTTGAAGATTTAGATATGGCGGAAAAGGTTGCATCAGAATTAAAAAAAATTACCATTAAATTAAATATGCCTTTTATATTCAAAGCATCTTTTGATAAGGCCAATAGATCATCGGTTGAATCTTATAGAGGCCCTGGATTAGAAGAAGGAATTAAAATCTTTAATAAAATTAAGGAAGCATTAAGTGTGCCGGTAATTACTGATATTCATGAGATAGAACAAGTAGAAAAAATTTCTGAAGTTGCTGATATTATTCAAATACCAGCTTTTCTGTGTAGGCAAACCGATTTAATAAGAGCTGCTTGCGAAACCAAATTGCCTTTGAATATTAAAAAGGGACAATTTTTATCACCAAGTCAAATGTTAAATATTATTGATAAATGCCATTCATTTAATAATAAAAATATAATGTTATGTGAAAGAGGATCTTCTTTTGGTTATAATAACCTTATNGTTGATTTTTTGGGTGTTTCAGAGTTAAAAAATTATAAAAAACCTATAATTTTAGATGTAACTCATTCTCTTCAGATACCTGGTGGTCAAGGAAATGCNGCTGANGGAAGATCTGATCAGGCACTTGATTTAGCTCTTGCTGGAACAGCTATAGGACTAGCAGGNCTTTTCATTGAGGTTCANCCTGATCCAAGAAAAGCANTATGTGATGGTCCATCAGCAACAAGACTAGATGAAATTGAAAATATCTTAANTANAGTNAAGTCTATAGANGATANAGTAAAATCATTTTAATTTTTAAAAAATACAAGCTAAAGCTGCTATTGCNATTAATGCCCATGACCCCATNGCACCNACAGCTCTTGCAGGATTTTCTNTTGGACCAAATCCATCTTGATANAGAATTCCATAAANATGTCCTAATCTACAAACAAAAAATAATAAACCCAATATAGTTACNAAGNCNTCANAACCATCATTTTCTAAAAANATCATCANAATTAACATNANAGGAACATGTTCAGCAAAATTACCNACAACTCTTGATTTTTTNAAAAGATCNCCGCTACCTTCACCTACTGAAGACTCTCTGGTTCTAGCTAATGCAGTTTGAAATGCTAAATAAATNAATAAAATNGCAAATAAACCNGCCCAAAACATAGTTCTTTCAATATCCATAATACCCTCCATTANNNTNAAAAAATTATANTTATGATTCGNCTTAAAAGACGATAAAAATTAAATTGAATTTAACCTCTNCCTCTATATGGGGTAACTTCTTGAGGAGGGATCCATGCTTTTTTTGGAGGTTCNGNNTTTTGCCAAAAAATATCTATTGGAATTCCACCCCTNGGATACCANTAACCACCAATCCTAATCCAGATNGGTTTAAGAAGTTTATTTAAGGTATCNGAAATTTCTAATGTNGTATTTTCATGAAAAGATTTTTTGTCACGATAACTATTAAAGAAAAGTTTAAGTGATTTTGACTCTACAATCCATTTATTTGGAATGTAGTCTATTACGATATGAGCAAAATCTGGTTGCTCTGTGATAGGGCATAAGCAAGTAAACTCAGGTTGAGTTAATCTTACTACAAAATTTTTTCCAACATTTGGATTTTTAACTTTATCAAGAATTTTTATATCTGGGTTCTTTGGCTGCTTTGATTTTTTTCCTAAATGTTTCATATTTTTCTCTTTAATAAATATTTAATATTTTATGCTTTTGAAGATATAAATGCCAATTTAAATTTTGATTATAAAAAAATTTTTTATTAGAAATTATCTTATTGCTTTGTTAGATTTTAGCATTTATCAAATATTCATATTATTTTAATTGATAGCAAGAGCATCATCTATAATCTAGGGGTTTAATATGACAAATATTAATAAAATCATTGGAAGACAAATATTTGACAGCAGAGGTAACCCTACCATTGAAGTTGACGTTATTTTAGAAAATGGAGTTTTAGGAAGAGCGGCAGTACCATCTGGTGCATCAACCGGAGCTTATGAGGCNCATGAACTCAGAGATCACTCAAGTGATTATTTTGGTAGAGGAGTAACTAAAGCTGTTTCTAATATAAATAATGAGATTAATAAAAATTTAAGTGGCATAAGTTCTGAGGATCAGGATGGTATTGATAACTTATTAATCAACCTTGATGGGACCGAAAATAAATCAAGACTTGGAGCTAATGCTATTTTAGGTGTTTCTTTAGCAGCTGCAAAGGCATCAGCAAATAATAATAAAGTTCAATTATTTGAATACCTTAATAAAAATAATTCATATACATTACCAGTTCCTATGATGAATATTATTAATGGCGGTGCCCATGCAAATAATTCATTAGATTTTCAAGAATTTATGATTATGCCTGTTTCAGCAATATCATTTCAAAATGCAATGCAAATGGGTTCTGAAATTTTTCATTCATTAAAAATAATTCTTTCAGAAATGGGAGAACCAACAAGTGTTGGAGATGAAGGTGGTTTTGCCCCAAATATTGCTTCTCCGGAAGAAACTTTATCTCTTTTGTGTAAAGCGGTTGAAAATGCAGGTTATAGAGTTGAAGATGATATAGTTTTTGCTTTAGATGTTGCTGCTACAGAATTTCACAAGGATGGTTTTTATAATTTAACAAATAAAAATAGCCCAATTAATTCAGATGAAATGATTGATTATTTAGAGATTTTAATTAATAAATTTCCAATTTTTTCTATTGAAGACCCTTTAGACGAAGATGATTGGGATGGATGGACAAAACTTAATTCTAAGGTGGGCAATAAAATTCAAATAGTTGGTGATGATTTATTTGTAACTAATTCAAAAAGACTTGAGAAAGGCATTGAACAAAATTCAGCTAATTCTATTTTGATAAAAGTTAATCAAATAGGAACTTTATCAGAGACTTTTCACTCAATTGATATAGCTAGAAAAAATAATTATTCATATATAATTTCTCATAGATCTGGGGAAACCGAAGATAATTTTATTGCAGATCTCTCAGTCGCTACTGAGTCTTGTCAAATTAAAACAGGCTCATTAACAAGATCTGATAGAGTTTCAAAATATAATCAGTTAATAAGAATTGAAGAATTTCTTGATAAAAATTCAAAATATGCTGGTAAATCAATACTTAAGTGAATTTATTTATTAATTAATTCTTGACCAATTACTACGATTTGTGATTCTTTTGATAATGATTCGTTTTAAACAAAATAATATAAATAATTACTCTTACAAACCTTTTTACAAGAGAGTTGGTCTGTATGTAGTGATTTCCTTTATTATGGTAACTTTAAATTTTTCAGCATTATTTCATTTAATTAATAGTGAAAATGGAATTTTGAAATTAAGAGAAATCAACCATCAAATAAAAAGAAACGGTTATGATTTAAATTTAATCAAAAAAACTAATGCAGCACTTGAAGATAAGATTTTAAGATTTTCCAGTAAATCAAAAGAAAACCTTGATCTTATAGATGAGGTTATAAGAGAAAATCTTGGATATTCTTCAGCTTCTGAAAAAATAATTATTTTTAAAAATTCATCAAATTATTGATACTTGATATTTCTTTTGAATAGTAAATAGTTTATCATTAGTTTTTTAGAAAGAAGTAAAGATTTGACAAAAGTTAGACATCCAGAAAAGATTAACAATAAAGAAACATCTATTTTGCCAAAACCAAAATGGATTAGATCGAGATTACCTAGTTCAAAAACTTTCGAAGCTACAAAAGATATTATAAAAAAAGGTAATGTTGTTACAGTTTGTGAAGAGGCTAATTGCCCTAACTTAGGTGAGTGTTGGTCAAAAAAACATGCAACTTTCATGATTATGGGTGATACCTGTACAAGGGCATGTGCTTTTTGTAACGTTAAAACTGGTAAACCCGAGGATTTAGATCCATTTGAACCATATAGAGTATCACAAACAGTAAAAAAGCTTGGCCTTGATCATGTGGTGATTACATCAGTGGATAGGGATGATCTTGATGATGGTGGGGCATTACATTTTTCAAAAACAATTGAGTTACTAAGAAGAGAGTCTCCAAAAACAACGATAGAAATTTTAACTCCAGATTTTTTAAGAAAAGATAATTCTTTAGGGGTTGTTTTAGCTTCTAAACCAGACGTCTTCAATCATAATTTAGAAACTGTACCAAGACTGTATTTATCAATTCGACCAGGCGCAAGATATTTTAATTCTCTTAAAATCTTATCCGATGCTAAAGAAATTATGCCTGAGGTTTTTACCAAATCTGGTTTAATGCTAGGCTTGGGAGAAACAAAAGATGAGATTATGCAAGTTATGGATGATTTAAGAGCTGCTAACGTTGATTTTTTAACTTTAGGTCAATACCTTCAGCCAACTAGAAAACATGCCCCAATAAAAGATTTTATATCTCCTGATGATTTTAAAAAATATAAAGAAATTGCTGAATCAAAAGGTTTTTTAATGGTTTCATCAAGCCCTTTAACAAGATCATCTCATCATGCTGGTGATGATTTCATAAAATTAAAAAAAATAAGAATGAGTCAACAGTAATCTAAATTGATAGATGTTGAACATAAAAAATTTTTAGAATTTCCATCAGAATTTCTTTTTGATGTCATGAGTGATGTTGAGAGCTATTCAAAATTTATACCTGGTTGTAATTCGTCGAAAATAATCAGTGGCAGTGATGATAAATTTATAGCGAAGCTTAGTTTACAATACTTATTGATGTCAGGAGAATTTATTAGTGAAGTTCATTGTAATAGAAAAAATTTAACTATTATTTCTAAAGGTATTGAAGGTCCATTCCATTCATTAATAAATAAATGGCAATTTAAAAAAGACGGAAACGGAAGTATTGTTATNTTAAATATTTCAATTGATTTAGAAAATCAAATTTTTGAGAAAATACTAAAGAGAAATATTAATAAAATATTATCACAAATCATTTTGAGTTTTGAAGAAAGAATAGATCTTATTTACTAATTTAAATATTTTCGTATAGATTTTTTAGGGCATTTAATGTGGTTAGGTTTCTAATCTCATCTCTGGTCTTTTCACCGAATAAAAATTTAAAATTAATTGTATCTCTATTTTTTTTTGCGATTGCCATATAAACAAGACCAACTGGCTTATCTTTTGTTCCGCCTCCTGGGCCAGCTACTCCAGTAACAGATACAGATAAATTTGAATTGGACTTTCTTAAACATCCCTCAGCCATTAATTTTGCAATTTCCTTTGAAACAGCTCCATGTTGGTTTATTTTATTAATATCTATACCTAATAACTCAGCCTTTGAATTATTTGAATATGTAATAAAGCCTCTATCGTAAACTGTTGAGGATCCTGATACAGAGGTAATTGCTGCTCCAATCATTCCGCCAGTACAGCTTTCTGCTGTAGAAATTATAACTTTATTTTTTGGTCCAACAGCTATTATTTCTTTTGCTAAATTATTTATTTCATCCTGATACATTAAATAAGTCCATAATATGTAAGCGTTAAAATTATTATAGCCGTAATAATACCAGCAAACAAATCATCNCCAATAACCCCCAAATAACCTTTAATTTTTTCAATTTTATTTATGGGAAATATTTTACTTATATCAAAAAATCTAAAAAGAATAAAAGCTATCAAAAAGGATTTAAAATTGAATGGAATAAANGCAATAGCTATCCATTGACCTAAANCCTCNTCAACAACCACCTCCTGNGGATCTAGATTNTCCGANGATTTTAAATATTCATCAACTGCAAAAATACTNATCACNGTNAGAANAAAGAAANAGGACATAAAAACATTATAATTTGTNAATTTTATTATAANTGCTCCAACTAATATACCTGCAANNGATCCAANAGTNCCTGGAAAATATTTTACCTTACCGATATAACCAAANGTTACTAGAANAGTTATAAAGCTATTCTTCATTAAATNCCTCAATAGAAACAATTGCCTGTGATGCAATTCCATTCTTAAAATTTATAAAACCTTGATCCTCAGTTGTAGTNGACTTTATATTTATTTTATNAATTTCTACATCTATTAAATTTGATATATTTTTTTTTAATTTTANTTTGATAGGATTGATTTTAGGATAATCACATATNANATTTATATCTAAATTAATAATTTTTCCATTACATTCTCTNACAAAATCCATAGCTTTATTTAAAAATAATANTGAATTTNAATTNTTGTATTTACTTTTAGATGGAGGAAAATGAACACCAATATCATTTTTATTAGTGGCGCCAAGAATNGCATCAGTTATTGAATGAAGAAGNACATCCCCATCTGAATGGGCNAGTAATTTGTATTTTGATTTAAGTTTAACCCCNCCCAGAGTTATTTNATTTCCAGCTGTAAANGCNTGAATATCNAAACCAATCCCTACNAGGTTTTTTTTCTTACTTAAAATTATATTATTAAAAATTNATAAATCTTCATAAGTTGTAATTTTGAAATTTTCTTTGGAACCTTTTATTAATTTAAAAGAAATTTCCTTATNNGTTATTANAGAAAAATCATCAGTATATTCTTCTTTATTATTTTTATGTAATTCAAATATNTTATNAAGATCAAAACCTTGAGGAGTTTGAAGAGANATTAATTTATTTCTGTCGATATTTTTAATTTTANTTTGATAATCANTCGATTTTATNGTGTCTTCTGTATTTATATAAGGNCAAGTAGCANTATANTTTTTTAAATTTTTAATACTTTGAAGAATAATTTTTTTTGAAANAAATGGTCTNGCTGCATCATGAATTAATACTTTTTGATTTTTTTTATTCCCAAATTCATTTTTAAGATTTNTNAATCCTTTAAAGGATGACTCTCTTCTTGTTTTACCCCCNANAACATATTTTCTTANATTTTTAATTCCTTTTATATCTCTTTTATATTCTNTGATATTTTCTTTTGAAATAACNACTGTAATTGANGAAATTTCTTTNATTTTCGNNATATTTTTTAANAAATACNTTAAAGGNGATATATTATTAAATTCNATATATTGNTTAGGAGGGTTTTTAATAGTTTTTTTTGCTCTTTCTCCCTTACCTCCAGCTAATATTAAAAAATGGACCATTAATCAGACTCACAAGTTATGNTTNAAAAGATATTTGCCTAATTAATAGGCATATTATATAGTTGCACAAAAAATAGGCAAANATCTATGAATATACAAAACGATATATATCATCAAATNGTAAACTCAATGACTTTTCCTTTGGTTATTATANACTTGCAGAAAAAAATTACCATTATAAATATTTCNGGTGANGATTTTCTGAGAACAAGTTCCAAAATGTTAATTGGTAAAGATATANGNGATTTTATGCCTTTTTCATCACCNATAATCAATNTAATTGAAAAATGNATTAATGAAAATTCTGGTTTTAATGAATATGGTTTAGATTTGAGTAATCCNAGAATNGGNAATAAAAAAGATATTAATATTCAAATAACACCAATNNCTGANGATAAAATAATGATNATTTTTATCGATAATAATTTNGAAAAAGATNTTTTTTCATCAAGTAAAGANTCTTCTGGNAAAACTATGTCATTTCTTGGNTCNATGCTTGCTCANGAGGTAAAAAATCCATTAGCAGGTATNAGNGGTGCTGCACAACTTATTGAAAAAAAAGGNTTCGAAGATAAAAAACTNACAAATCTNATCTGTACTGAGGTTGATAGAATNAGAGGACTTGTTGAGAATATTGAAGTTTTTGATAATCTTCCATTTAGTGATTTAAATTCTTTAAATATACATTCAGTAATTCGTCATACNTGNGANGTTCTAAAAAACTCTCAAAAAATTGAATTTGAAATAAAAGAATATTTTGATCCNTCTATTCCAGAAGTTANAGGTAATAAAGATCAATTGATTCANGTTTTTTTGAATTTAATGACAAATTCTTGNGAAGCAATTNAAAATAATCTTCTTTTAAAAAATGAAAATTATAAAGGTTCGATTGAAATTTATACNTCATATAAACATGGCTCTATAGTTAAAGCTGATTTTTCAGGAGAAAGAAAGAATTTACCTATTGAGGTTAGGATTAAAGATAATGGTAGTGGAATACCAGAACAGTTTCAAAAAAATATTTTTGAACCATTTGTTTCATCTAAAAAGTCATCAAAAGGCGGTCTTGGTTTAGCAATGGTAGCTAAAATTATTAATGATCATAACGGGATAATTAGTTTTGAAACAAATTCAGAAGGTACAATTTTTACAATCAACTTAGCTTCAGCGGGGTAAGGATGACAAAAAAAGTAGTTCTATTGCTAGAGGATGATGAGTCAATTCAGCTGGTAACTTCAGATTTTCTATTAAGCGAGGGTTATATAGTTAAAGTTTCAAAAACAATTAAGAATCTTTGGAAA
>PBNH01000010.1 GCA_002723035.1 Rhodobiaceae bacterium
ATCAATAGTTCTTTTAATATCTCTATTTGAGGGGTCAGTAATGACTTTACCCTGAGCGCTCTCAATTGTTATAACGTTTGAATAGTCAATGGACCAATAGTCTAACTTTATGTCAAAATTTTCAGTTGGACTCCATAAAATTCCTAAATTTATATTTTCAGACTCTTCGGGAGATAAAACATTATTTCCATTTTGAGCAATTCTTATGAATGAGGTCCCACCTTTTGGAACTCCATTTAAATAATCTTGAATACCTTGTAAGCCAACTTGACCAGAATACAGTTGAGATAAAGAAGGCTCTCTAAAAGATGAACTTATAGACCCCCTGAACGATAAATAATCCGTTAATTTGTATAATAGTGATAGTTTAGGATCAAAAGTACTATCGTTTTCAAGTTCTTCATATCTTGCAGCCATTTTAATATCGAAATTATTACTTGGAGAAATCGAAAGTTCTGCAAATGCTGCATAAGCATCCCTTTTTGCTTGCGCCTCAATACCACCGCCTAAAAATAATAAATCAGCTGGCTTAGAAATATTCCCTTGATCATCAAATTCTATTCTTGAGTCCTTATCTCTTGATACGGAAAACTCTTCTTGTCTAAGCTGGAGACCTGCAGCTAATCCAACAACTCCTAAAGAATTAGTATTTATTTCACCAGANAAAACAAAATCNANTACTTCTAGTTTATTATTTGTCCAAGTTTCTTGTTTTGTNGAAATCCAATCAATTAANGACTGACTATTTTTTGAAGANTCAAATAAATTCCAGGTTTGGTTTTTATTNATTCCACCCTCACCTTTTATTGCAGAGGTGAATCTTTTTGTACTTGTATCTGGNTGAGATATATAACCATCATCTTCNCTNNANGTATAATGAAGATCCCAATCAAACNCATTGCNNAATTGACCGCTAATNCCTATTGATAATCTTAAGGTTTCTATCTCTCTAGGAGCCAATGGTGATGGGTATGACGAACCTAATGGTCTTCCTAACCACATNACAGGAACACCAAAAGGATTTCCTGCTACCCCAGGCATTATTAAATTNCTTGGGCTGAGATATGATAAAGCAGGGTATGAAGGTGACTGTGGATTATCATTAACATTTGTTGATGCATACATTAAGTCTGNATCTAANGTGATACTGTTAAATTCTCTTTNTANNGAAAAATATAAATTTTCATGATCTTCNTNATTTACTAGATTAAATCTTGGACCATANAGAAACCCACACCTGNAGCCACTGGATTGTGGAATAAGAATACCATTATTTTNAATACAGTTTGCATCNGGAACATTTTCATAAGNACTATAGGTTCCNGCATAAGNTCCTTGATCAACTTCTGATGGACCAAATAAAAGAAAACTATTACCNAGGCCNCTGACAGCTAATTGTGATAATTCTGGTTTAACAATCCCTTNCATAGCTGTTCGATTAAGAANACTTGCNGCTAAAACCCANNNTAAAGAATTACTNTGATTACCTAAAATAAAACTTATTGATTGATCTTTTTGATTACCAGNNTCTGTTCTCTTNTCNGAAATATCNAACTCAAAACCNTCNAAATCTCTNCTNAAAATATAGTTCACAACCCCNGCAACNGCATCTGANCCNTAAATTGATGCAGCNCCTTCTTTGAGNACCTCAACNCTTTGNATAGCAATTAATGGTATTGTTGATGTNTTAACGAAAACGCTTCCATCATTNGCTGTTGCACCNGTAACAGTTTGTCTTCTTCCATCAATTAAAACCAATGTTGANGANAANCCAANCCCNCTTAAATTAATATTTGATGTTCCTTGNGTNNTNCCAGAGGTAAAGGCATCAGTATTATTTTCTGATCCTGAGTTAATAGANAGATTTTTTGTTATATCTGATNNTAAAAAAGCACCAATANCNTCAATTTCATCACGANGAATAATATCAACNGGAGANGTATCATTTTTAGAACTTGTTTTTATATATGATCCCGTNACGACAATCTCTTCAANTANNTCTTGCTGNGCAAATGAAAATTGCGATAGACATAAANAAGTCGTTAATAAGAAAAATTTATAAAACNTACCCTTTAAAAANAACATTTANNCCNCAAAAATAAANAATAAGAACTTTTAATCATCTGTGGCCTTTAAATCAAACGAAACTGCATGAAGTCCATTTTTAAACTCATCANTTANAGCTTCCATAGCCATTCTATGTCTGTCTATNGATTTAATATTAATAAATTTTTCGGAACGAATAAATATTTTAAAATGAGTCCCTCCTTTTTTAGCATCCTCNTTGTGNTTTGCATGCAAGTGNGANTGGTCCTCTACCTTNANTTCTGTTGGCAGAAATGTATCAGAAAGTTTTTTTATAATATTTGCTTTAATTTCCATTTTAATTTTTTTACTATANCAGGTTACATAANAAAACTAAATTTAACTGACTTAATTANAGGAAAAAATTCTAANTGAAATTAAATTCAAAATATTTTAATAATTTAAGAATAAAGCCTAAGGAAAAAGCCTTTAAAAGAAANTGCGAATATGGTGGNTGCNNAAAGAATGGAGAGTTTCTTGCNAAAACTAAAACATCGCATGAATATTANTACTGCCTTGATCACATAAAAGATTTTAATAAAAATTACAATTTTTTNGAAGGAATGAGTGAAGAGGAGATAATAGATTATCAAATCTCATCAATTATCGGGCATAGGCCAACATGGAAGTCAGGGACAAACCCTCAANCNAATTATTTNTCTAATTTTGCAAGAAAAGATGGNAGTGCTTTTAATGATCCTTTTAATTTTTTTGATGAANAGGAGANAANAAANCAAAAAAGAAATGTTAGAAAAAAANATAAAAAATCAAATGAAGCCTTTGAAATNNTAGAATANACTCCTAATTCCTCTAAAACTGANATNAGAAAAAAATTTAAAGAAGTCGTTAAAAAGCTTCANCCAGATACAAATGGCGGNGATAATTCACAAGAAGACCTTTTAAAAGAAGTTATAAGTGCTTATAAATATCTAAAATCACAAGGGCACTGTTAAATTTAATTTTAATTTGCTACACAACTNAAGAATAAAAATTTAAAGGAATAATTTATGANNACTGANACACAATCANCCTTNGATATAGGNAGTCCAGATACAGAAATATCTGTTAAAAAANTTTTTGNNCTTNATACAGANNTANAAGTTCCNGCTTATTCAAAAAAAAATGAATATGTNCCCGAAGTAGATGAAGATTATTTATTCAATCATGAAACAACTATTGCTATCTTGGCNGGGTTTGCTCATGACAGAAGGGTNATGGTTCAAGGCTATCACGGAACAGGTAAATCAACNCATATTGAACAAATTGCNGCTAGATTAAATTGGCCTTGCATAAGAATTAATCTTGATAGTCATGTTAGTAGAATAGACCTNATNGGTAANGANATGATNACTCTTAAAGATGGGCAGCAAGTTACTGAATTTAGNGAAGGTNTATTNCCNTGGGCAATTCAAAATCCNGTTGCTCTTGTTTTTGATGAGTATGATGCAGGNAGNCCTGATGTAATGTTTGTTATTCAAAGAGTNTTAGAAATCTCNGGTAAACTTACTCTTTTAGATCAAAATAAAATTATTACGCCCCATAANTTTTTTAGATTATTTGCAACAACCAANACNGTTGGACTTGGNGATACCTCTGGNTTGTATCANGGNACACANCAAATNAATCANGGNCAAATGGATAGATGGTCTATAGTNAGCGCNTTNAATTATCTTCCACATGANGATGANNTAAATATAGTTTCNGCAAAAGCAAAAAGCTTCAATAATAAAGANGGTAAAGAGACTATTTCNAAAATGATTAGNGTTGCAGATTTAACNAGAAATAGCTTTATTAATGGTGANATATCAACAGTAATGAGTCCNNGGACNGTTTTAACATGGGCGCAAAATACTGAAATTTTAAGTGATGTTGGTCTNAGCTTTAAANTAACATTNCTTAATAAATGTGATGANCTNGAAAGACAAACAATCNCTGAATTTTATCANAGATGTTTTGGGGAAGAATTATTAGAATCTCCAATTTCAAACCCTGAAGGNAAAAGTGANAAATAANTATTCTGATATAGATGAATTTAAACGTGCNTTGACAATGGCCATGCGNTCAATTTCTAAGCAAGATGAGCTAACAGTNAGTTTTGGCGCTGATAANGGNAATCTTAGTGGTTTAAAAGCNAGATTACCNATGCCAAANAAAAATATGGATAATGATCANATTAANTCTNTNAGAGGTGAAGCAGATTCNCTNGCTCTTTACNTGAGACACCANAAAGANATANTNGATAAAAAATATGAGCCACANGGGCAAAATGCGAGAGGAATATATAATATNCTNGAAAANGTNAGATGTGATGCCATTGGTGCTAACTCTATGTCTGGNGTTTCAAAAAATTTACANCAAATGGAAATTAATAAAATAAAAAGNAAAATGCTATCTGTTAATAATGATAATCCNGANNCAAAAATGATTGAAGCNTTATCATACATNGTTNTNGAAAGATTAACTGGTAATAAAATAGANGAGGCNCAGGANTATATTGAACCTTGGANAGANTGGATNGANGAAAGGGCANATACTTCAATTGATCAACTTGTTAAATCATTTAACAATCAATCTGAATACGCAAAAATTACAAGAAANCTTATTGGTGACTTAGAGCTAGGNGATGAATTNGGNGAAGATCCAGATGATGATGATCAAGATGAAGATCAAGAGGAAGATACTCAAGAGGAGACAATGGAGACAGAAGATAGCTCCTCCTCTGAGGATGAATCCCAGTCTGAAGACATGGATATTGATGATGGCATTCCAGAGGAAGATGAGTCTATGGATGCTGATATGTCTGAAATGGGAGAAGAAACTGATATTGACGATGATACTATGGCTCAGGCTGCCAAAGGCAGAGGAAACGACAATGAAGCTAGAAGAGAATTACCATATAAAATATTTACAGAGAAAAATGATGAACAAATTAAGGCTTTTGATTTATGCGAAATTGATGAATTAGATAAATTGAGAGAATATTTAGATCAACAATTA
The DNA here is from genome assembly GCA_002723035.1 of Rhodobiaceae bacterium. GTDB lineage: Bacteria > Pseudomonadota > Alphaproteobacteria > MED-G09 > MED-G09 > MED-G09. The sequence goes on from PBNH01000010.1 coordinate 5,083, forward strand.
AATCATCTTCAAGGTGCAGTAACAAGACTTGCAAATAAATTACAAAGAAAATTGTTAGCACAACAAAATCGTTCATGGGAATTTGATTTAGAAGAAGGGCTTTTGGATGTATCGAAATTAACCAGGGTTATTACAGACCCGACCTCACCATTATCTTTCAAAATGGAAAAAGATATTGAATTTCGAGATACAATTGTTTCACTGCTAATTGACAATTCTGGCTCTATGAGAGGAAGACCAATTACAATTGCTGCAATGTGCGCAGATATTCTTGCTAGAACACTTGAAAGATGCTCAGTTAAAACTGAAATACTAGGTTTTACTACAAAAGCTTGGAAAGGTGGGAAATCAAGAGAAGAATGGATTGAAAGCGGTAAACAGCCTGCTCCAGGAAGATTAAATGACTTACGTCACATCATTTATAAAACAGCCGATGAACCCTGGCGACGATCAAAACGAAACTTAGGATTAATGCTTAGAGAAGGTTTGTTAAAAGAAAATATTGATGGTGAAGCACTTGAGTGGGCTTACAGTAGATTAATAACAAGATCTGAACAAAGAAAAATATTGATGGTTATTTCAGACGGAGCACCCGTAGATGACTCAACATTATCGGTAAATGCTGGAAACTATCTAGAAAGACATTTAAAACAGGTAATTCAAAAAATAGAAATAGACCCCTCAATAGAATTGACTGCAATTGGCATTGGTCATGATGTAAACAGATATTACAGAAGAGCGGTAACAATTGTTGATGCCGAACAACTTGGTGGTGCTATAACTGAGCAGCTGGCCGGACTATTCGATGAAGAGTTTAAGACTTCTAATGTTAGAAAAAGAATAAAAGTAAATAATTAAGCTCTTAAAATTTTCTTTTTAATTTTTCTTGCTTTGAGGGAAAGATCTGAATTTTTAGCTTTAATTAAGTAATTATCTAAACCACCAACATGCTCTACGGATCTTAATGCGTGAGCACTTATTTTGAAACGGATTGTTTGATTTAGTTTATCGCTTGCAAGACTAACATTACATAAATTAGGAAGAAATCTTCTTTTCGTCCTATTCTTTGCATGGCTAACGTTGTTACCGGTCATTACGCCTTTGCCGCTTAATTCACATTGTCTAGACATTTTTTAATACCAATTATTAGTTAACTTTAATTGAGGTTTATATAGACTAAATGATTACGTCAAGATAGTTTTATTATCAATAATTCAAAGCCTCTTTTATTCTATCAATATCATCTTTTACATCAATTAAATCATTATTCTGTAATTTATTATAATAATCTAACGCAACCTTAAGATCTTTTTTTACATACCTACCTTGTTCATAAATTTTTGCCATTTCAATTATGGCTTCGTGTACATTTCCATTGGCGGCATCCCTAACAAATCTTAATCCTTTTTTTTCATCCCTAGTAACGCCTAAACCTCTAAGATAGAGCTTACCAAGATAAAATGTTGAATTAAAATATGGCGAGTTATCCCTATAATCTTCATTCGCCCTTGCTCTTCTATATAACTTTACTGCTTCTCTATAATCTCTTCTGCCAGCAGTCCCATTTTCATAGCCTTTTGCTACCTCAATTGACGATCTATCAAAATTCTTGTTAGAAGATACTTTAAACCACTCCATTGCTTCTACTGGTTTTGGATCTTCCACTCTTCCCTCTCTCAACCAAAGTGCATAATTATATTGAGCCTGAGGAAGTCCCCCAAAAGCTGCTCTTTTATAATATTCAAAGGCCTTTTTCTCATCAATTTCAACTCCACGACCTTTTGCATAAATAATTCCTAAATTAAATGTTGCAGCTATATTTCCCCTTTCTGATGCCTCTTTAAATAAATCAATAGCTTTTGAATAATCCTGTTTTAATCCCTTACCAATATAGTAAATACTACCTAAATAGAATTTAGCATCAGGGTTTCCTTCATCAGATTGGGCTATTAAAATTTTTACATCTGTATCAATTGATAGCTCAGATTTAGTCTCATCATTAAACAATATAATAATAACTAATAGGACTAATGATTGTAAAAATCGCATTTTGATTAATTCCTTATTTTTGTCTTTTTAAGAAATCGAAAAGATATCCAGCAACTTTACGAATCTGAATTTCTTCTGATCCCTCGGTTATTCTATAGCGCCTATGATGTCTATAAATATGCTCAAAAGGTTTATGACGGGAATAACCAATACCGCCATGTACTTGAATTGCTTGGTCAGCTGCTTGGCAAACAAGTCTATTGGACCGATAATTACACATAGATACCTTATCAGATAAGTGAGTGGCTACCTCAGGTTTTGTCATTTGATCCATTTGCCAAGCGGTTTTATAAACCAGATTTCTAATCATTTCACACTCTGTATGAAGTTCAGTTAATGGAAACTGTATTGCTTGATTTGTTGACAAAGCTCTCCCAAAGGGTTTTCTCTCTTTAGCGTATTCAACACTCATATTTATACAATACTGGGCAGCGCCAACTCCGGAAGCTGCCTGTCTTATTCTATTTTCATGAACAAAATGTTGAGCAAGCTCCAATCCTCTATCAAGTTTTCCTAATACAGAAGTATTCGGCACCCAAACATCTCTAAGACTTATTAATGCATGGTCAGTTGGCATATTAAATGTCCACATAAATTCATCAACTTCAAAGCCAAGTGCAGATGAAGGAACTAAAAAACATGTTATACCTAGCGCAGAACCATTGTCACCGCTTGTTCTTGCAAAAATCATATCATAGTTAGCCTTATGAATTCCAGTATTCCACGTTTTTTGACCATTTATAAGCCACCCATCAACCCCATCTCTGGTCTCTGGTACTGCATTGGTTTCCATCCAAGTAGCGTCTGATCCATGGTCAGGTTCAGTTAAACCAAAAGAAATCCTATGTGATCCATTCAACATTCCATTAATAAATTCGTCTTTTTGCTCAACAGTACCGAAATCTCTTAACATTAAAACCTGGGGAAAATTTCCAACTATAGAGTTCTCATTTTGTAAGTCATTGTGTAAACCCAAACCCTTAGCTGCTAAATGTTCTCGAATAATTGCCATCGCTAAATTTGAGCCATTTTTTCCACCATATTCTTCGGGTAATCCAAATCTTAAATGACCAGCTTCATCAGCAAGCTTTCTCATTTTACCTAAAAGCTCTTCCCACTCTTCGGTAGGAAGACCCCCATTATCCCAATTGGTTCTTGAATGCTCTCTTCTGTGATCAAAGAAACGAATATTATCATCTTCATTTTCTAATGGTTTTATTTTTTTCTCAATAAAATCATCTAGAGTATCAAGATATTCAGAAATTTCATTTGGAATTGAGAAATCCATTTTAAATCCTCCGTATTCATAAAAAATTGAATATTTACATTATTTAATCATAAAATCTATTCTTTATGCATTGTGTATTGAGGATATTTTTTGCATATATATGGTATAGAACATAACGTGAAATTAACCATGTAAGTGATTCGATCATGATATGTTCTTAAAGTGATCTAAACTATAAATTAATATAAATACTATATGTAGTATAATTTATTTTTTTATTTAATTCAAATATTCAAAAAAACTTTGTAAAAGAATTTATGACTGTAATTGCTGCTTTAGGGCCAACAAATACTGGTAAAACTTATTATGCTATCGAGAGGCTTGCCGCGCATAAATCCGGAATGATTGGTTTACCATTAAGACTTCTCACAAGAGAAGTATATGACAAAATGGTATTAAAAGTTGGCCCTTCAAGAGTAGCTATGATTACAGGTGAAGAGAGAATTATTCCTGATAATCCAAAATATTGGGTGTGCACAGTAGAATCTATGCCAATAAATATACCCGTAGAATTCTTGGCTGTTGATGAAATACAATTGATAGATGACCCAGAGAGAGGTCATATATTTACAGATAGAATTTTAAATGCTCGTGGAATGAGTGAAACCCTTTTTATGGGTTCAAGTATCTCAAAGAAAGTAATTAAAAAGCTAATTAATAATGTAAAATTTTATGACAGAGAGAGATACTCAAAACTAACCTATACTGGTTATAAAAAAATTAGTCACCTACCAAAAAGGTCTGCCGTAGTAGCTTTCTCAATTCAATCTGTATATGCAATAGCAGAAATTATTAAAAGACAAAAAGGTGGTGTAGCTGTAGTTATGGGATCATTGAGTCCTCAAGCAAGGAATGCTCAAGTAAAAATGTACCAAAATGGTGATGTCGATTACATTGTTGCTACTGATGCAATTGGAATGGGCTTAAATCTAGACCTAAATCATATAGCTTTTGCTGAAACTGAAAAATATGACGGAGAGAATTTCAGAAAATTATATCCACATGAATTAGCTCAGATTGCAGGCAGAGCAGGGAGATATCAAAGAGATGGAACATTTGGGGTTACAGGTCAAGCAATTGAAATTGATAATGCAGTTATTGCTAGAATAGAGGATCATAGATTTATACCTCTTAACTCTGCAAAATGGAGAAATAAAAATCTTAATTTTTCCTCTGTTAATAAATTAATAGAAAGTCTTAAAGCCATCCCAAATCAAACTGAGCTTGGGATCTCTAGGCAAGCCGATGACTTAAGAGCTTTAATAAGGTTAAGCCAAGACAAAGAAATCTTAGAAAATGCAAATAATAAAAAAACTATTCAAACATTATGGGAAACATCTCAAATCCCTGACTTTAGAAATATAAGTGAAGGCGAACATTCAAAGATTATTTCTTTAATTTTTAAAGAATTATGCCTAAACAATAAATTATCTGATGAATGGCTAAACTCGCATATTAAATCTTTTGATAAGTATTATGGTGATATTAATTCTCTAATGATGAGGCTATCTGGCATAAGAACATGGACATATGTCTCTCAAAAAGAAAAATGGTTAGATAATCCAGCCTTATGGCAGAAAAAAACTCGTGAAATTGAAGATAAACTATCTGACGCACTTCACAATTCACTCACTGAAAGGTTTGTTGAAAAAAATTCAAATAAATTAAGAATTAAGTACAAAGATAAAAAAGATATTTTATCTGGAATCAATGATAATGGAGATATTACAGTTGAAGGCGAGTATTTTGGAAAAATACTCGGTTTCAAATTAATTACTGAGAAATCCTACTCTGAACAATATCTTAAACAAATCAGATCAGCGATATCTAAACCTGTAGAAATAGAAATGAAAAAAAAATCTCTTAAAATTTTATCGTCAGAGTTTGATATGTTCACTCTAAACTCAGATCTTTTTATTTATTTTAATGATGAAAAAATTGCTGGATTAAAACCTGGTAACAATCCCCTTAATCCAAGTATTAATATAATTTGTGATGAATATTTAGACTCAAATATTAAAAAAAAGCTCGAGAATAAATTTCTTGAATGGATACAAAATTATATTAAATTTAACTTAAAAGAAATCCTTTCACTAAAAAATACCGATAATTTGTCTCCAGGCACAAAAGGTATTGCCTTTAGATTACTTGAAGAACTTGGCCTTATAATAAGAAGCAAGATTAAAAATGAAATAAAAATTTTAGATCAAAAATCGAGACAAGAATTAAGAAAAATGGGAGTAAAAATTGGAAAGTTCTCAATATTTTTTCCTGCAACTGTTAAGCCAAAAGCCACTGAGTTATTAATATCTTTGTGGATTAATTATTCAGAAAAAAACTATAGTCAAGACGATATTAGACTCATAAGAGAAAATTTACCGAAACCTGGTATTACTTCATGTGCTTTAAATCAAAACATATCGCACGAGATATATAAAGTACTTGGTTATTTAGTTATTGGCAAAATGGTTATAAGAGCGGATATTATTGAGAGACTCGACAAAATAATCTATAATCAAATTGATAAGGATTCAAAAGACAAAAGCTTTTTAGTTAACGACGAAATGATATCTTTATTAGGATGTTCTAGAGAAAATATGAAGCTAATTATAAAAAATCTTGGCTTCATTAAAAATAATAAAAAAATACACAAGCCTGATGACAATGGAATTATTTCTGAGGATCCTGAAATTTGGTACAAAAAGAAATATAATTATGGAGCAAATATTAAGAAAAAATCTAAAAAATTTAAAAAGAAATCAAAAAAAGAAACTACTTCAAATTTTTTTGCTGAAAACAATGATCTCAAAAAGTTAAAAGAAAGATTAAAATTTGAATAGAATTAATAAAAATGAAAAAAATCAAGTTGTTGATGAACAAAGAATAGATAATTGGCTTTTTAGGTCACGTTTGATCAAATCGAGGGCTAAAGCTCAAAAAATTATCCTTGATGGATATGTTAAAATTAATAAAATACGCACATCAAAGCCATCAGTTAAGATTAAAATTGGAGATGTTATAACACTGACTAAATTTAATAGTGTCTTTGTATTATCAGTAGAAGATTTTGCAAAAAATAGACTTAATGCTAAAGAGGCTATTAAATTGTATAAAGAAATTAAAATAATATAGGAAAATTTGTTAATGAAAAAATTTATAAAAAAGTTTTTTAGTGAGAAAACTTCAAATAAAGAAAATCAGGACGAGCCCAATAGTTCTGTTATTGAAGAGGCTGTGGTAGTATTATTACTCCGGGCGGCAAATATTGACGGTAATAAAGATGAGCAGGAAGTTGAGTCAATTAAAAAATTAATTATTAAACAATTTAATTATGACGAAGAAAGGGCAGATACACTTATTACGTCAGCAAATGAGAAAGAGGAAAACTCTGCAGATCTGTTTGAGTGGTCTAAAATAATTAACGATCATTATGATCTAGATAGTAAAAAAATTGTTTTTAGCATGATGTGTGAAATAATTTGTGCAGATGGATTAGTTGATCCTTTTGAGTCAAACCTAATTAGAAGACTATCTGGTTTACTTTACATTTCAGATAAAGATGCAGGTGCAATCAAAAAAGAAGTTATGAATAACAAAGGTATGTAATGACTTACGTTGTCTCAGAGGAATGCATTAAGTGTAAATTTATGGATTGTGTTGATGTCTGTCCAGTCGATTGTTTTTATGAAGGCGAAAACATGCTTGTAATACATCCTGAAGAATGCATTGATTGTGGTGTCTGCGAACCTGAGTGCCCAGCAGAAGCTATTCATCCTGACACAAAGGACGGTATGGAGAAATGGTTAAAAATAAATACCGAATATGCTGATAAATGGCCAAATATAACTGTAATGAGAGATAGTCCTGAAGATGCTGAAGATTTTAATGGTGAAGAAAATAAATTTGAAAAATATTTTAGCGAAGAGCCTGGGGAAGGTGATTAACCTTAAAATCTTGTAAAAGCTTGATTATTCTGCTAAAGGCTTTTTTCTAACTTCATTGTACTAAGGATACCTCTGATGAGTGTAAAAAAAAGGGCACAAAAAAATAAATCAAAAGCTGCAGAAAAAATAAGTAAAAAAAAAGTAGTAAAAAAAAATATGGTTAAGAAAGCTTCTACGAAAAAAGCTTCTCAAAAGAGAGCTGCACCTAAGAAAGCTGCACCTAAGAAAACTTCATCTAAGAAGGCTGTTCCTAAGAAAGCTGCACCTAGAAAAGCTGCACCCAAGAAAGCTGCACCTAAGAAAACTTCATCGAAGAAGGCTGTTCCTAAGAAAGCTGCACCCAAAAAAGCTACACCTAATAAAACTGCAACGAAAAAAATAATTAAAAAAAAGGAGTCCCCTAAAAATTCATCAGAAAAGAGAAATGTAGCTAAGAAAGAGGAATTTCTTCCGGAACAATATGTTGTCTATCCATCTCATGGTATTGGTCAAATTTTATTAATAGAAAAAAAAGAGATAGCAGGACAAATGCTTACAATGTATGTGATAGAGTTTGAAAAAGAAAAGATGACATTAAGAGTACCTATAGAAAAGACCAAAGAAATTGGAGTTAGAAAAATTTCTACAAAAAATCAACTTAAAGATGTTTTTGAAATATTAACAGGAAAAGCAAAAATTAGAAGAACGATGTGGAGTAGAAGGGCTCAAGAGTATGAAACTAAAATAAATTCTGGTGATATAAAGCTTCTTACTGAAGTAGTAAGAGATTTATTTAGAAGTGACAGTCAGCCAGAACAATCTTACTCTGAAAGGCAGTTATATGAAGCTGCTAGAGAGAGATTATCAAGAGAAGTGGCTGTTATTGAAAAAACTGATGAACAAAAAGCTATTGAAAAGATGGAAACTATATTAAATAATTCAAATGTTAGAAACGAAGAACTAAGTACTGAAAACTAAGAATATTTTTAAGAGGGGAAACTTATTGAGTCATCAGAGAAAAAAATTAGTAGATCTTGCCAAAAGATTGCTAAATCATAATTTAAATGGTTCTACGGATCAAGCTGATGAAATTATGATTAAATCAGTTAATGATTATACTAATAATAATATTATTAGATCAGAAGTTAACAAAATTTTCTATGACCATCCCGTACCCATAGCATTAAGTGCGGAACTTAAAAAAAATAATTCTTATAAAGCTTACACAGTAATTGATACGCCTTTACTAATAACAAGAGATGAAAATGGGGTTGTAAGAACTTTTATCAATATATGCAAGCATAGAGGTGCTCCTGTTTGCCCAGAAGGAAGTGGAAAAAAATCAAGATTTAACTGCACGTATCACGGATGGATGTATGATAATAAGGGAAGTTTAGTTAATATTTTTAAATCAAATACTTTCGGTGATATTGATATAAAAAATATAAAATTAACCGAATTATTTTGTGAAGAAAAATCCGGATTTATTTGGACATGCCTAAACCCGGATATTAATTATGATCTCTCTAAATGGATGAATGGATTTGACTCGGAACTGGATGATATAGACTTAAAAAACTGGTATATTTTTAAAAGTACAACTCTAAATGGACCTAGATGGAAAATTTGTTGGGATGGTTATTTAGATGGTTACCATCATCATATGGTTCATCCTGAAACTGTCGGCAAAAACACAATTGTCAACCTTATTGCTCATGATACATATGGACCTCATCAAAGATTTGCCTTTGGCTTAAAAAACATTAACGAACTTGCTGAGATTGATGAGGAAGATTGGGAGCCTGAAAACCATATAAGGTTAATTCACTCAGTATTTCCAAATGGCTCAATTTCAGCAATTCAAAACCAACATTGTTTAGTGAGTATAGTTTTTCCAACTCCTGATTTACAAGGTACTACCACAACCCAATATATTTTATGTCTGAATGAACCTAAAACAAAAGAACAAATTAAAGATGCAGAAGATTTTGCAGAATTAAGTAGAGCGGCTATAGTAGATGAAGATTATCCAATGAATTTCAAAATACAGGATTTTATAGACTCTAAGGCCAATAAAGAATTTTTATTTGGAAGAAATGAACCCATACAACAACATTATCATAAATGGGTAGATAAATTATCCTCAAAGTAAATTATCTGCAACAACTAGATCCAGGTATTTGGTTTTATGAGTCAGCAGGCGCTAGACATGAAGCCACGCAAAGAGTAACTGATGAGGACTTAATTTATACTGCAAATATTTATGGCACATTAATTTTTAACTCTGGCCCAGGAACTCCTGTTGAGGCAGTTGTTTCTTGGTTAGATTACAAAACTATGGCTGAAAATTCCGCTGATGTTAAATTAGCTCCGAATACTATTTTGAATGACACTAGTTTATTGGCTTGGGCGCCAATTTAAGATTTAGAAATTTTATAAAAATACTTGATTTTATATGCTTAATTTATAGTTTTAATTTGTGGTCCCGTAGCTCAGCAGGATAGAGCACCAGATTCCTAATCTGGGGGTCACAAGTTCGAATCTTGTCGGGATCACCAAATTAATTATTTACGTATGAACATCTTGATCACCAGAACTAAAAGAAAAAAAACAATTTCAATAATTATTAAAATGGAAATGTATAGGTAAAAGCAGCATTTAATTTAAGTCAAAATGAAAAAGACGCATTTATTTTAAAAAAAAAGGAAATGGATTAAAAATAAAATTTTTCTTCAAAGAAATATTAAATAACTCCCAAAAAAAAATTTATCAATGGAGAGACTTTTAAATTTCTTGGCAAAGACCTGAATTTTAAAATTTGCAAAGGTGATACAAACAAAGCGTATATAAAAAATGATTATATTTGTTTAGATATAAAAAATGGTACAAGAAATAATAAAGAAAAAATTAAAAAGGAGCTTTAACTTTTCTATGTAAGTTTATCAAAGATAATTTTAAAAGAAAAAACGCTTATTGAATCTAAAAAAATGAAACTAAAAGTAAAAGAAGTTAAAGCTTGATCATACAAAAATAGATGTTGAAGTTGTTCATATAATGAAGTTATTTCTTATAATTGGAAACTAATAATGGCACCAGAAAAAATAATATAATATGTTATAATTCATGAATTGTGTCATTTAATTCACTTTAATCATTCCAGAAATTACTGGAGGGAGGTAAGCAAAAAACTTACAAATTATAAAGAGATTAAAGAATGATTAATATCAAACCAGCACTTATTTGACTGGTAATATTTTTAAAAATGAAATTATATTTCAAATTTAAGTAGAGGATAATATGAAAAAAAGGAAACTAGGGAAAACAGATATAAATGTTAGTGAAATTTGTTTAGGCACAATGACTTGGGGAGAACAAAATACTGAAAAAGATGGCCATGAACAAATGGACTATGCATTGGATATGGGGGTAAATTTTTTTGATACAGCTGAAATGTATGCTGTTCCTCCAAGAAAAGAAACTCAGGGTTCAACTGAAAAAATTATTGGATCCTGGTTTAAAGAGAGAAAATCAAGAGACAAGGTTATTCTTGCTTCAAAAGTTTCAGGTAGATCGCCATTGAACTGGTTAAGAAATAAAGAACAGCCAACCGAACAATCAAGAGATCAAATTTTTGAAGCAATTGATAAGAGCCTATCTAGGCTAGGGATTGACTACATAGATCTCTATCAGCTTCATTGGCCTGATAGACCAATGAATTTGTTTGGTGGAAGTATTAATTATGAACATATTGATCAACCCTCCAATGAAATTCATGAAATTTTAGACTCATTAAATGATTTAGTTAAAATGGGTAAAATTAGATATATAGGGCTCTCAAATGAGACTCCATGGGGAACAATGAAATTTCTTCATCACTCAAATATTTCATCTACTCCAAGAGTTCAATCTATTCAAAATGCTTATAACCTTTTAAACAGAACCTTTGAAATAGGTGGTTCAGAAATTGCGCACAGAGAGGATGTTGGATTATTAGCATATTCTCCCCTCGCTCAAGGTTATTTAACTGGAAAATATCAAAATGGGAAACTTCCAAAGGGATCCAGGAAAGAGCTTTTTAATAGGTTACAAAGATATGAGGGCCCATATGCTGAGGAGGCAATAGAGGATTATCTCTTAATTGCAAAAAAATATAGCATCGATCCATCACAATTAGCCAATCAATTTGTAACAACAAGGCCTTTTGTTACGTCAAATATTATTGGTGCTACTAGTTTAGAACAGTTAAAACTTGCTGTAACTTCAATAGAAGTTAATTTAACTGAAGAAATAGAAAATGAAATTGAAAAAGCCTTCCAAAAACATGGGAATGTTGCTTCTTAAATAAATCTATTCAACTGAAAATAATAATAATGCATTACCGGGCATATGATTATAGAGTCCATATCCAGAGTTTATAGCCATGTAACCATTACGTATAGAAGGCCCTGAGCCACTAAAACTACCACCTGATGCAGGGGTTCCGGAAATACTCTCATAATTTCCTAAGGAGTTAAAGCTCCACAAAATTTCTCCATTTTCTTTATCATAAACCCTTATCATTCCATCAAGATGTCCTGCAATAACTGCTCCAGGAATAGCTGTAACAGCTGCTGAAATTCCTGGATCACAATTAATATCAATTTCTTTACATTCCTTATTAGTAATTGAAGACCACAAAATTTCTCCATTTTCTGAATTTAGTGAGTGCATACCTGGCTTTCTATTCAACCATACTTTTCCATCGTGCGTGTCTTTCATATCATTCAATGGTACGTATACAGTTTTTCCTTCAGAGGCCATTCCAAAATGAATTCCACCTTGTGTTCCTCCACCAGATACTTCTTGTGACCAAATAATTTCACCAGTGTCAGGATCTATTCCATAAACAAAACCAGATTTCTGACCTGCAACTAATATATCTCTATCACCCAGATCAATTAAAATTGAACTTGCGGAATAATCCATATCTGGGCCATTCTCTTCTGGACAGTTCGGTAAGCCTTTACCCATACATGCAAGATTCCAAGCATCTCCAGCAAGAGTTTGTCTTCTCCAAACCTCTTCACCTGTATCAATATTATAGGCAATTATTGCATCAGAAGAGTCATCAGCAGGTGTTGAATAATTCTCGCCAGTTCCAATATAAACGTATCTTCTTTTCTTATCTATATTTGGTGATGTCCAAATTGGTGCCCCTGATGGGCCAAACATCCTTGTTCCAACTGATGTTTTACCTGAGTACTTTGCGGGAACAGGGATCGAGTATTTTTTCCACAAAACTTCTCCAGAGTCTGCATCTACTGCTAGAAGTCCACCTCTAAAAGTACAACATTCATAATCGTCATTAAAAGCAGGAATAACTTCTAAACCAGAAACTGGAATAATTAAAATATTTTCAAATTTTGCCGAAGTCGCTGTTCTGGTTGCATTAGGATGGGCATCAGATTTTATTTTCCATATTAGCTCACCGGTTTGGGCATCTACTGCGTATTCATTGGCAAGAATATCACCAAAATAAATATATGGACGTTTTTCTGGTTTTTTTCCACTTTCCCATTCATCCATAATAATTCCAGTTCGCACTTCAGCAGATGCAGCAAAATTCCATTTTACACAGCCCGTCTTCACATCCAATGCATATATATCACCAGACTGACTTCCTACAAAAATTGATCCTATAGCAAAAAGAGGTTGAGATCTCGCTCTTTGTGAATAAGGAAAACCAAAGGCCCATTTGAGTTTCAAATTTTTAATATTTTTTGAATCAATTTTACCAGTTTCTTTTGGAATAAATCTTGATGTATTGTAACCCCAACCATAGGGCGCTGGAGGCTCAGTTAAATCAAATTTCATTCTACTTTTGTCACAATAATTTAGCTCTGCCTCCTTTGGGAAATCTTTTCTATCTTTTCTTACAATATATTCAACAATTTGGATTTTTTCTTCCTCAGTCAAATGTGAAGATTGTTCAGCCATAATTCCATTATTAATAGTCCTTAATAAAGCTTGCGGTATTAACATCTCAAGCCAATTAGCTGCAGGGGCTTTCTCAATCGATCCATCGTGACAAACTGCACAGTTATCCTGATAAAGTACGTTACCTGGATGTGTTTCAGGGTCAATTGTTATTTCCCTTACTATCAACTCATCAGTAGACTCTCTTACCTTTGCATTTTCGTCAATCACATAGTCTTGTTCATTTCTTATAGTTTCTGCACTTAAAAAAGTTGAAAAAGTTAGATAAAAAAATAAAATAATTAATCTCATAAATATCCTCATATTTTTCGAAATAATAAGACATAATAAAATAATAATCCATCATAAATTTTATGTTATTATTAAAAATATTTAGGAAAAAAAATGAAGAATAAACTTCCAATTAGCTGCTTTATAATTGCACAAAATGAAGCAGATAGAATAACTAAAACAATTCAGTCTGTAGATGATCTTGTCGATGAAATTATTGTTATTGACTCAGGATCAACGGATGGTACACAAGATTTAGTAAAGAAACTTGGATGTAAACTCTATCATAATGAGTGGTATGGATTTGGTCCTCAAAAGCGCTTTGGTGAAGATAAAGCAAGAAATAAATGGTTATTAAATCTAGATGCAGATGAATATTTATCAAATGAACTTAAAAATGAAATAAGAGATTTATTCGCAAAAAAATTAGAGTCAAATTTTTTTTCAATGAAGGTTATTCCAATATATCCAAATTGGAATAAACCAAGATTATTTTCTGCCCACCACTTATGCGTAAGATTGTATAATATTGAATTTGGAAGATTTTCAACTTCAGAAGTGCATGACTCTGTACAAACAAATTCAAATAAAATAATTAGGCTTAAAAATCCTGTACTCCATGAGTCAGTAAGATCTCTCTCACATTTAATTGAAAAAGAAGATAGTTATGTAAAGATGCAAATTAAGTCACTTAAAAAGAAAAACAAATTACTTCTATTTTTAAGATTGTTTTTTGAATTTCCACTAAGCTTTATAAAATATTATTTTATAAGAAGGCATTTTACAGGTGCATTTTCAGGTCTCATAACATCAATAATACTAGCTTTTTATAGATGGAAAAGAATTTATCTTTTTTTAAGAAAATTCTAAAATTTATTTAAAGTTAACTATCATCATTCCAGAAATTACTAATGATAATCCGAATAGTTTCCACAAATTTACTGGTTTTATCTGAAAGGCCATCAAACCAAAGTGATCTAAAATAAGAGACATTATAATGGTGCCAGTAATAAATGTACTTACATATGTAGCTGCCCCAATTTTGGGAGCAATTAGTATAGCACCAAAAACAATACATGCTCCCATCAAACCACCTGAAAAAGACCAAAAAGGAGCCTTTTTTAAATCAACAATATTAGGAATAGAGGGTTTTAAAAAAATTAATATTATTGAAAATATTACAACTCCACCTAAAAAACTAATAAATGCAGCTTGAGATGGATGCGAGAGGTAATTTGATAAGGTAGAATTAACGCCCGTTTGAATTGGCCCTAATGTCCCAAGCAAAATTACAATAAGAATTAAAATTATTTTATATTCCATGATTATCTATGATAAATTTCGTTAAAGTTTTAATTCTTTATTTTGTATTTTATCAAAAAGTTCTTGATCTAAAGGTAAATAAGTTTGTGTTTCATGATCACAAAAATACATTGGTTCTTTAATTTCTTTTGGATTATATCCATCTTTAACTAACTCAACTTTACGATGTTTAAAAGTACCAGTAATTTCAATTTCTTTTTTTATTCTTAAAAAAAGTGGTTGAGCATACGAAGGTAAAGATGAAGATAGGGACTGATATAAATTTTCTAAATTTATGTCTTTATCAGTTGATAATGCAGCCATACCTGCTTTTCCATCACTACCAGGAATACTTACTCCATAAACATTTGTCTCTAAAATTCCATCAAAATCTGCAAATGCTTCAGCAACCTCTGAGGTTGCAACATTTTCACCTTTCCACCTAAAAGTATCACCAATTCGATCTATAAAATAAACATAACCTAATTCATCCTTGCTTAATAAATCACCTGAACGGAAATATTGATCGCCTTTAGTAAATACATCAACAAGTATTTTTTTATTAGTTGCAGTCTTATCAACATAACCTTCAAAACTTCCTGGTAAAATAATTTCACCAATCGCTTCGCCTACCTCATTAACACCACAAGGAATACAAAAACCATTCTCGTCTCTTATCGGTTCCTCTTTTTCAACATCGTACTTTATTATGTGAATATTTAGAATTTTTTGCATATATTTTGGAATTCTACCAATTGCCCCAGACTTTCCGTCATAATTCATTAAAGATACATTACCCTCGGTTGCACCATAAAATTCAAGAATGTTTTTAATATTAAAACGTTCTTTAAAATTATCCCAAATATCAGGTCGCAAACCATTTCCTGAAACCATCCTCAAGTTATGATCTTTTTCATGCTTATGATAAGGAGCATTTAATAAATATCTGCATAATTCACCTATATACTGAAAAATAGTAATTTTATATTTATGAACATCATCCCAAAATTCATTTACTGAAAATTTTCTTTTTAGGACTAACGAAGCCCCAGAAGTTAAGGCTAGACCAACAGCTATTACTCCTCCAGCAGAATGATAAAGAGGTAAAACATTATAAACTCTATCATTTTTATTTGGCTGAATAGCACCTTTAAAACCAAGCATCATTAATCTTAATCTTTTATGGGAAATCTTTGCTGCCTTGGGGTTACCAGTCGTACCTGAGGTATAGATATACAAAGCATCATCGTCATTTGTTATTTTATAATCAAGTTCAGGTTTATCTGCTGAGAGATCATCTAGACACTTATCCAAATCTTCAAGGTAGTTTGAGTCATTATAGTCACCTTGAATCCATGTTTTAAAATTACTCTTTGTTTTATCACTGGCAGTTGAAAAACTCTCTAATAACTCACTTCCAAGAATTAAATTACTTGCTTGAGATATACCAAGAGAATAATCGAGTGGTTGACCACTTAAATTGGTGTTGATTAAGGCTACGGTACCACCGGCTTGTGTTATTCCAATCCAGCAAGCAAGAAACTCGGGTCTATTTTCCATCATTAATGCAACAACATCACCTTTTGATAAATTATTATTCAAAAACCATTGAGTATATTTATTGGATCTATCAATTAGCTCTTTATAACTGATCTCCTTATTTTCATAAAAAATTGCTATTGCATCAGGAGTTTTTTTTGAAAATTCAGCAATTTGTAAAGGAATAATTTGATCTGGTTTAGCCTCTATAGATCTTAGAGCTTTAAAAATTCTACCAAATGTAGAAATATAAATGTATTCATTTTTAATTCTCTGTAACATTTTTTACCTATTTAATTTTCAACATAAAACTTTGATGAGCTTCGTCAAAACCAGGGGTTAATTCTCTTTCTGGTAAATTATTAAATTCCCAAATTGGTCTTTTAATGAGAGAATTATTTTTAATTATAATTTTAATATAATTTTTTTCAAAATTAATTTTTGAAATCTCATTTAGGTTTCGCCAAGTTGTACTTCTCTTATTTAATATTTTTTCTAAAGAATGAATTTCAATCCATTTCAATAATAATGTGTCTGGTAAAGAAAAGTTTTTAAAGTCAAAGAAATTATAACTGTAACTATTATTATTTAGCCATTTGAATGCTTTTCGACAGCTATCACAGTTCTTTAATCCATAAATAGTGATCATAATAAGTTAATTAACCAAAACTTCATCATTGTTAAATTTTATCTGCTTTGCCCCTATGTCATTTAATGCATTAAAATAAAGTTTTGGTTTTTTGGCATTAATTTTTTCTCGAACCTCATCTATAGGTAATTTAATAAGTTTCTCCCAATCTTCACATGACCACAAAGTTGCATTTTTTCCATTTTTATAACCCTCGCGGATAACTTTTCTGAGATTAAAATTTGGAAATTCTCTTCCAACCTTCCAATAACCATATAAAGCTATAGCTCCTACACCTCTATTTTGTTCCTGAGCATAAGTGAATGCTAAAAGTGATAACTCACCTAACGGATCACGACCGTAACCAGTTGTTACATGCCATAAATCATGCATGTCTCTTTTTCGAGTATTAAAAAATATTTCGTCGTCAGTTCTATTACCAAATTCTTTTTTACTGCTTTCGCTTGCTTCGATAAGCTCTTCAGGAGATAAATTTTCTTTATATATGAACTCGTAATACTTATAGCCAAGAGTATTTTTCGGTAATTTAGAGAGAGCCTCTTTATCTTTTAAAGTATTCACAAGATGAACTCTTTCTTTTAAAATTTTTTTACCGATTTTAGATTTAGAAAAGATTTTAAAATACTTTCTATCTGAGCTACCTTTTAAAGCATCAATAACATGAAAGACTTGTGTCGTATCCTCGTTATCTTTGCTAAGGGCTATTATAGCTTTAATAGCTTTTATCGGCTTGACCCTATTATCCCAAAGTCTATAAATGTAACTTACAAGAAAATTTTTCATGGTTTATCTTAAACAAAGTATATTTAGATTTCAAATATAATTAAATCCAAAGTACTAATAATAGTTTTAGTAAATCAAAATTTTGCGGGTGTGGCGGAACCGGTAGACGCGCCAGACTCAAAATCTGGTTCAGGCAACTGAGTGGGAGTTCGAGTCTCCCCACCCGCACCATTGGTAATTATATGAAGAAATTTAATAAAAATATTTTTGATTTTTATGAAAATAAAAAAAGTGATTTTTATTTATACTTAATATCTTTTCTTGAAAGTATCTTTTTTCCAATCCCAACTGATATTTTTTTAATATCAAAGGCTCTTATTAATAAAGAAAGAGCATTAAAATTGGCAATTTATACAACTATTTTTTCTGTTTTAGGGGGGGTAGTTGGATATATGATCGGATATTTTTTTTATGATGAGATTGGAATTCAAATTGTTGAAAAATTTAATTTAATAGATGAATTTAATTTATTCTCAAAATCAATTAATGAGTATGGATATTTATTTGTTTTTATAGCTGGGTTTACGCCTATTCCTTATAAAATAGCTGCAATAACCTCAGGATTAGTGAATTTATCGCTTGTGGGTTTTATTTTCTTTAGCTTTATTTCAAGAGGTCCTAGGTTTATCGCAGAAGCATTATTATGCAGGTTTTTTGGAAAAAAAGCTGAAAAATTTATAAAAGATTATTCCTTTTTGTTTACTATTTTGCTTTTAATATTGTCTATATTAATAATCGTTTATAAAGAGATTTTATAATGACAAATAGAATAATTACTATTGTTTCACTGATAGTCTTAATATCTGTTCATATAATAGAATTTATAGGATTTGCAGCATGTGATCTTTGTTTAAAACAAAGATGGGCATGGTATTTAGTTTTAATTATTGCATTAATACCTTTTATTGTAACTATTAGTTTTAATAAAATCTTATTATTGATAATTTCAATTGTTTTGTTTTGTAATGCTATTTTTGCAGGTTGGCATGCTGGTATCGAATGGGATCTATGGAGTGGTTTAGCTACTTGCAATTCTAGTGCAATATTTGATAATAATAATCTTGTTGAAACATTAAAAGAGGGTTCAGTTCCAGTTTGTGATGATGCATCTATAAGAATATTTGGAATTTCTCTAGCTGGTTATAATTTTATCATATCGTTATTAACCTCTATTTTTGTTCTAATAACATTAAGGAAAAAAAATGGATCAAAAGAGACTAAATGAAATTATTAGAGTAGATCATGCAGGAGAGCATGGAGCTATAGCAATATATAGAGGTCAAATTAAAACCTTAGAACTAATAGGGGATAAAAAAACTCTACCCATTATATATGAGATGCTTGAAGGTGAAAAAGTACACGCACAAAAATTTGATGAATTAGTTGATAAGAAAAAAACTAGAGCTACTGCTTTAATGCCACTATGGCATTTAAGTGGTTTTACATTGGGTGTAGTTTCTGCTCTAGGAGGAAGAAACTCATTAATGGCTTGTACTGAAGCCGTTGAAGAGGTCATAGACAAACACTACTCTGATCAAATCTCTGAACTTGAAAATTCAGGAAAAGAACCTGAAATATTGGAAGTAATTAAGAAATTTCATGCAGATGAACTTGAGCATGAAAAAATAGCAAAAAGTGAGATATCTGAAAATACGCCCTTATTAAATACTTTCAAAAAAGTCGTTAAAGTAGGGTGTAAAGTCGCAATTAATCTATCAGAAAAAATTTAAGCCTCTAGTTCTGAGTCCCAATATAAATAATCCATCCAACTCTCGTGAAGATAATTGGGGGGAAATAATTTACCATTCTTATGAAGCTCATGAACATTTGGTTTATATGGCCATTGAATAGGCTTCATATTTGCTACATGATATAGATGATTTGCTTTCTTTATATTACACTTTGAGCAAGCAGTGACAACATTCTCCCAGGTAGTTTCTCCTCCCTTTGAGCGCGGTAGTAAATGATCAAAAGTAAGATCTGACATTTCACCGCAATATTGACAACTAAACTTATCTCTTAGAAATAAATTAAATCTAGTAAAAGCAGGCCATTGCGGAGGCTTAACATAATTTTTTAGAGATACAACTGAAGGAAGTTTAATTTCATAACTTGGAGAATGTACTGCTCTATCATAGCTTGATACAATATTTACTCGATCCAAAAAAACAGCTTTTATAGCATCCTGCCAAGACCAAAGTGACAATGGATAATATGATAGAGGCCTAAAATCAGCATTGAGAACTAATGCTGGACAAGAATCTGGATGTTTATTTGAAATTAAATTTATTGCATTACTCATACTATTATTTAATTATAAATCGACACAAAACACAAATTTTTTTATGAAAAATAATGATTAAATATAATACCAGATTTGCTCCAAGTCCAAATGGATATTTACATTTAGGACATGCCTACTCTGCAATGATATCAAGTGCTTTAGCCAGAAAAAGTAATGGAAAATTTTTCATTAGAATTGAGGATATTGACTTAGGTAGATGTAAAAAAGAATTTGAAGAGAATATCTATAAAGATTTAGATTGGTTAGAAATAAAATATGAAAAAAATATAATTAGACAATCAGAATGTTTTGGAAAGTATGAAAGATATATTAAGAAGTTAAGAGATCTAAATCTAATTTATCCCTGCTGGGCTTCAAGATCAGAGATTAAAAAATTCATCTTAAAAAAATCAAAAAGAAAATCTTCATGGCCAATTGACCCTGACGGTCAATATATATATCCTCAAATTTACAAAAATATATCAAAAGCAGAAAAATCTAATTTAATGCTTAGTGGTTCAAACTTTTGTTGGAGATTAAATATTGAAAAAGCAATGAACTTTGCTCAAGAAAAATTTGGAAATAAAATATTTTTTAATGAGCTCGGCTTAGAGCCAAAAGGAAATAGAGTTTTAGAGCCAAATTTATATGGAGATTTTATAATTGCTAGGAAAGAAATACCAACTTCATATCACTTATCAGTTGCTGTAGATGATGCTGAACAAGGTATTAATTTAGTAACCAGAGGACTTGATATTTATCCAGCAACATCGATACATAAGTTATTACAAATTATTCTTAATCTTCCAGAAACTCAATGGTATCACCACAATCTTTTAAGAGAAAGCAATGGAGATAAGTTATCAAAAACTAATCAATCAACTTCGATTAAATCTCTTAGAGAGAGAAAAATAAAAAAAGATGAAATTTTTTCTATAATTAAATCAATTGAAGCATTTCCTGATGAATTAAAGTGTGACAAAATGATCTAGCCATAATTTATAAAAATGTGATAACAACATTCTAATAATCTTGGAGTTAAATATGATTAAAAATTCTTTAGTTACTGAACTTAAAGATGCATATAGTAAATCAAGAGAAATTTTTACACATGCTAGAAATAATAATAATAATTTAAGCGATATTAATTCTCTTAACCAAAATCAACATATCGCCCATGGTCTTGCATGGTATGCAACCTATGTTGAGTCTTTATTGCAATTATCTAAGTGGATAGAATATTTGGAAGCACACAACCGCTTGACAGATTTAGAAGAGGGTATTGCTGGTGTTGGCGCTGGTGAATACTGTCTTCAAATTATGCATGGAATACCTATGAGTCAGAATGAAACTATAAGACCTGAAGAGTTGGGAATTCCAAGTGAAATAATAGAAGATTTTAAAAAAGTAACAGTATCACTTACCCAAAGATCAACAAGTTTTGAGAAAAATAGAGTTATGACTATTCTTCAACAAAGTATTGAGTCAGGAATTCAACCTGATGATGGTTTAGACGAAACATATCAAGAAATTAAAAATCAATTTAAACGTTTTGTCGATGATGAAATTACCCCTCACGCTCATGAATGGCACATGAATGATGATTATATACCTCTTGAAATAATTAAGAAAATGTCAGAGCTGGGTGTTTTTGGTCTAACTATTCCTGAAGAATATGGTGGTCTGGGTTTAGAAAAAAAAGCAATGTGTATCGTTTCAGAGGAACTATCTAGAGGTTGGGTTGGAGTTGGCTCGCTGGGTACAAGATCAGAGATAGCCGCAGAACTTATTTTAATAGGTGGAACTGAAGAACAAAAACAAAAATACTTATCAAAAATTTCAAGTGGTGAAATTTTCCCAACTGCTGTTTTTTCAGAGCCTGACATAGGATCAGATTTAGCTCATTTAAAAACCAGAGGAAATGCAAAAGGAGATAAATATTTAATAAATGGAAATAAAACTTGGATAACACATGGCGCTAGAGCTGATCTGATGACACTACTTGTTAGAACAAATTCTGAAAAATCTGATCATAGAGGCCTGTCAATGTTTTTAGCTGAAAAACCAAGAGAAACAGAAGATGATTTCTTTCCAGCCGACGGAATGAGTGGAGGTGAAATAAATGTAATTGGTTATCGAGGAATGAAAGAATTTGATATAGCATTTGATAATTTTGAAGTTCCTAAAGAAAATCTTCTCGGTAATGAAGAAGGAAAAGGTTTTGTTCATTTAATGTCTACTTTTGAGTCTGCTAGAATTCAAACAGCAGCTAGGGCCATTGGAGTTTCTCAAAATGCTTGTGATTTAGCACTGCAATATGCAAACGATAGAGAACAATTCGGTCAAAAATTAATAAATTTTCCTAGAATTAGTGAAAAATTGATAATGATGTTTGCTGAAACAATGATTGTCAGACAATTAACATTCCACGCAGCAAATATAAAAGATTTAAAACAAAGATGCGATATGGAAGCAGGTATGGCTAAGCTCTTAGGAGCAAGAGTTGCTTGGTCGTCTGCAGATAATGCTTTACAAATTCATGGTGGAATTGGATTCGCAACTGAAACTCCAATAAGTAGAGTTTTGGCTGATGCTAGAATATTAAGTATTTTTGAGGGAACCGCTGAAATTCAAGCACAAGTAATAGCAAGAAGACTTATGGAAAGTGCTAACAGATAATTAAATTAATTTTTATATTTAATTAGATTGAATCCTATAAATAACTATAATTAAACTGTTTAACTTTATGGAGTTTCAAATTGGTTAAAAGTAAATTAATCTTAGTATTTATCTTTTGTATGGTCCCTGTATTAAGCATTAATGCGGCTGAATATAGATTGGGCCTTTTAATGCATGACGTAGAAAGAAGAATAGAGGGTGGAGCAGCTCTATCATTCGAAAAAATTTTTGAACGTCCAGAGTGGTGGCATTCTTATGCAGGAAGACCTCATCTAGGTACTCATATAAGTTTAGCTAATAATACCCACTTATTATACGCTGGCTCAACATGGAATCTATTCCAAAAAGGAAAATTTTCGGGTGAATTAGCTTTTGGTGCCGCACTTCATTCTGGTAAAAATGAAATAAAAAAAGATGAATTAGGTTTTGGTTGTAGCGTTAACTTTAGAGAAATGATTGCCTTTGGTTATCAAATCGCTGAAAATAGAGTTTTACAAATTTCAGCGCAACATATGTCAAATGGAAGTCTTTGTGACCCTAATCAAGGTCTAACTAGTGTTGGATTAAGATTAGCTTGGAAAATAAACTAATGGTCATATTAAATAAAATTTATACAAAAACTGGAGATGAGGGCTTAACAAGTCTTGGTGATGGATCAAGAATATCTAAAAATGATATTAGAGTTGAGGCATATGGAACCATAGATGAAGCAAATTCTATTATTGGAATAGTTAGATCATACACAAAAACGTCAGAATTAATTATATTGGATAATTTCTTAAGCTCTATTCAAAATGAATTATTTGATTTAGGAGCTGAATTATCAACCCCAAGTCAAGATGAAAATAGAAAGTTATCAATTTCCAAATCACAAATTAATAGGCTAGAACAAGAGATTGATCAACTAAATATAAATTTAAATCCTTTAAAATCATTTGTTTTGCCTGGTGGATCTGCAGCTTCCTCATTTCTTCACTTAGCAAGAACAACAATAAGAAGAGCAGAAAGATTAATGGTTCAGCTTTCAGTAAAAGAAAAAAATTCTGTTTCAAAAGAGTCACTTGCTTATGTAAATAGATTATCAGATTTATGCTTTGTTGCTGCACGATATGCAAACCAAACTGAGCGTGGAGGTCAAGGTGATGTATTATGGAGACCAGGAAAAACAAAGAAAGAGTAATAGAAGATAAACTAATTCATGAAATTAATATTATCTATTTAAATTGTAATATTGACACAAATAATTAGTGGTTTTAATTTCTTCAACCTGATACATTGAATTTATTGGAGATTAAAAATGAAGGTTTTAGTACCTATAAAAAGAGTAGTTGACTATAATGTAAAAATTCGTGTCAAATCTGACAATTCGGGTGTTGAATTATCTAATGTTAAAATGTCAATGAATCCATTTGATGAGATAGCTGTTGAAGAAGCAATAAAGCTTAAAGAGGCAGGTACTGTCTCTGAAATTGTTGTTTTATCAATAGGCCCTCAACAATCACAAGAAACAATAAGAACAGCTTTAGCTATGGGTGCTGATCGAGGTATATTAGTAAAAACTGATGAATTAGTTGAACCACTAAATGTTGCAAAAATAATAAAAGCAGTTAGTGAGGAGGAAAACCCTGACTTAATAATTTTAGGTAAACAAGCTATTGACGACGATAGCAATCAAACTGGTCAAATGCTTGCAGCATTATTAGGCTGGTCGCAAGGTACATTTGCATCTGAATTAAAAATTAATGATGGTAAAGCAAATGTTGTGAGAGAAATTGATGGAGGACTTCAAACTTTAGAAATTAAATTACCATCGATTATTACTACAGATCTGAGATTAAATGAACCTAGATATGCTTCATTACCGAATATTATGAAAGCAAAGAAAAAACCAATAGATGAAAAACTTCCAGAAGATTATAATATAGAAATCTCACCTATGCTTGAGATCGTCAAAGTTTCTGAACCAGCACAAAGAGAAGCTGGTATTAAAGTAGAAACAGTTGAAGAACTAGTTGATAAATTAAAAAATGAAGCAGGAGTTATATAAATGACAACACTTTTAATCGCAGAACATAATAATAATACACTTGCTGATGCAAATAAAAAAGCCATGGATGCTGCAACAAAAATTGGTGAGGATATTCATATACTAGTTGCCGGAAAAGATTGCAAAGATATTGCTGATGATGCGTCTAAAATTGAAGGTGTATCAAAAGTTCTGTTATGTGATGATGAATTGTATCAGAATCATTTAGCTGAAACATATGCTGATTTAATTGTTTCAATGGCTGCTGATTATAATACTATCATGGCAATTGCCTCAACAACTGGAAAAAACTTTATGCCAAGAGTTGCTGCATTATTAGATGTTCCGCAAATTTCAGAAATTATTAATGTTATTGACTCAGTGACTTTTGAACGCCCTATTTATGCCGGTAATGCAATTCAAACAGTAAAGTCCAAGAATAATAAAAAAATTATTACGGTTAGAGCTCCATCTTTCCAGGCAGTAGGAGATCAAGATCCATCCAATATTGAAAATATTAACAGTGGCGAAAATAAAAGTTTATCCGAACACGTAATGGATGAACTTACTAAATCAGATAGACCTGAACTTACCTCAGCTAAGGTAATAGTTTCTGGTGGTAGAGGTATGCAATCAGGAGATAATTTTGTAATTCTTGAGGGAGTTGCTGACAAACTTGGAGCCGCACTAGGCGCTTCAAGAGCTGCTGTGGATGCAGGTTTTGTTCCTAATGATTATCAAGTTGGGCAAACGGGGAAAGTTGTTGCACCAGAACTTTATATTGCTGTAGGAATTTCGGGAGCAATTCAACATCTGGCAGGAATGAAAGACTCAAAAATTATTGTTGCAATTAATAAAGATGAAGAAGCGCCTATTTTCCAAGTAGCAGATTATGGATTAGTAGCAGACTTATTTACTGCTATACCTGATTTAAATGCAGCTTTAGATTAATTAATTAATAGTTTTTTGTAACTTTTAATTATTTCTATTACTTCATCATCATCCCACTCCCAAGGTCCATCTCTTCTACCTACCTCATTACCTTTATGATCAACTAAAAATGTTAATGGAAGACCTTTTGCTTTTGAAAAAAGTCCTGATTTAGTAGAGTTATCATGGTATATTTTTAAATTATTTAGTCCTATCTCTTGATAAAATTCTTGAATTTTAAGGATATTAGTTTTCTCAACCGCAATTGCTATAACCTCAAAATTATCATCTCCAATAGACGCTTGTAAACGATCCAGAGCTGGCATTTCAATTTTGCAAGGCAAACACCATGTTGCCCATAAATTAATCAATAAAACTTTTCCCTTAAAGTCTTTTAGAAAAAACTGATTATTTTCTATATTATAAAAATTAATTTCATTCAGACTTGCTTCTTTATTAGGCTCAAGAAATACTTTATCATAATCAGTATTATTTTTTTTGATGCCAAAAGGAATAAAAAATAAGAAAACAAAAGAAGATATAAAGATTAGACCTATTAAGAGTGATTTTTTTGATATATTCATATGGTATTACCTTAGATTGTTAACAGGTTCGGAAAAATGAAAAAAAAACCGTCAAAGAATAAGATGTGGGGAGGAAGATTTACCTCAAAGCCATCAAATCTTTTACAAAAAGTTAATTCATCAATTCATTTTGATTATAAACTATTTGAAGAAGATATTGAAGGATCAATTGCACATGCTATAATGCTTGCAGAGTGTAAAATAATTTCTAAAAAAGACTCTTCATCAATCATTACAGGTCTAAAAAAAATAAATAATAAATTTAAAAAAGGAAATTTTAAATTAAATCCAGAGTTGGAAGATATTCATATGAATATTGAGGCTCAATTGCAAAAGGAAATAGGAGATCCTGCAAAAAGGTTACATACTGCCAGATCCAGAAATGATCAAGTTGCTACTGATTTAAAACTTTATGTAAGAAAAAAAAATGACAAATTAATAAAAGAAATATCAAACTTACAATACGCATTATCAAAAAAAGCCAAATCTGGATATAATATTTTAATACCCGGATTTACACATATGCAAACCGCCCAGCCAATTACTTTTGGTCATCATCTTCTTGCATATGTCGAGATGTTATCAAGGGATAAAAGTAGACTTATTGATTGCAATAAAAGATTAAATGAAAATCCTCTCGGATCAGGAGCATTATCTGGTACTTCTTTTCCAATAAATAGAAAAATCACTACAAAATCACTTGGATTTATCAAACCGATGCAAAACTCACTAGATGCAGTTTCATCAAGAGATTTTGTTTTAGAAACGATCTCATCAATAACTATTTGTTCAATAAACCTTTCAAGGTTGGCTGAAGAAATAGTGATGTGGATGTCTAGTGGTTTTAATTTTATCGATCTACCCGATAATTTAACCACGGGGTCATCAATAATGCCTCAAAAAAAGAATCCTGATCTTGCTGAACTTATAAGAGGTAAAACTGGAAGACTAATTAGTTCGTTTATTAATATGTCTATTGTAATGAAAGGATTACCTCTCGCTTACTCAAAAGATCTTCAGGAGGATAAAGAGCCAACTTTCGATGCCATAGAAAATATTGAGTTATGTCTTCAATCAATGACGGCAATGATTACCTCCCTCAAGGCTAATAAAGAAAATATGGAATTGGCTGCAGCCTCTCAATTTTCAACTGCTACTGATTTAGCAGATTGGCTTGTCCAAAATTTAAATATTCCGTTTAGAACTGCCCATGAAATAGTGGGTAAAATCATAAAAATATGTGTTGATGAAAACATTACTTTAGAGCAAATAGATTTAGAAAAACTGAGAAAAATAGACAAAAGAATCGATAAAAAAATATACAAAGCCTTAAATGTGAGAGACTCTGTTGAAAGAAAAATTTCTGAAGGTGGCACATCACCAAAAAACGTTTTAAAACAGGCTAATCAGTGGATTAAGAGGCTTGAAAATGATAAATAAAGAAAAACTTTTTATTATTTTTATCATTATAATAACTTTAGGAGGTTGCGGAAGAAAAGGGGATTTATTACCACCCCCAAATCTTACTTCAATGTTATCTTTTAATTCTGTCACGGACAGTAAATAATGATTGATTATAATTATATAGAAGGTAATCTTTTTTTTGATGATCTAAACATTAAAAATATTGCAAAAGAAATTGAGACCCCTTTTTATTGTTACTCTTTGAGTTATTTAAAAAATCAATATTCATCATTAGATAACTCTATTAATCTTAGAGATTATGAAATTTGTTACGCTATAAAATCAAATTCAAATCAGTCAATAATAAAAAATTTTGCAAATATGGGTGCAGGGGCGGATGTTGTATCAATTGGTGAAATGAAACGTGCTCTTAAAGCCAATATACCACCAAATAAAATTGTTTTTTCGGGAGTTGGTAAAAATCCCAACGAAATTAAATTTGCGTTAAATAATGATATTTTAATGTTTAATGTAGAGTCAGCAAGTGAATTAAAAAAAATTTCAGATGAGGCTTTAATCCAATCAAAGAGAGCTCCGATTGCAATTAGAATAAATCCAGATATTACTGCAGGTGGAAATGAAAAAATATCAACTGGTAAAGCTCAAGACAAATTTGGAATAAGCTGGAAAGATGCTTATGAAATTTACGAATATGCATCTAATCTTCCTGGAATAGAAATTAAAGGAGTTGATGCTCATATTGGCAGTCAAATAAATCGACTCGAACCTTTTAGTCATTCATTTGATAAATTAAAAGAGATTACATCTATGTTAAAAGATAAAGGTCATAAAATAGATATTATAGATGTTGGTGGTGGTCTAGGAGTAAAATACAAAGAAAATGAAGAACCAATTGATGTAAAAAAATATGGAAAATTATTATCAGAAAAATTTGAGGATTTAGATTGTAAAGTAATTATTGAGCCAGGAAGATTTTTAACTGCTAATGCAGGAATATTAGTGACAAAGATTCTTCATATAAAAAAATCTGATATTAAAAATTTTGTTATTGTTGATGCGGGGATGAATGATTTTATTAGACCAACCTTATATAACGCACATCACAATATAATACCCCTGAAAGAGCCAAAAAAATTAGAAAATCTAAAATGTGATATTGTTGGACCAGTATGCGAAACTGGTGACTTTTTCGCTAAAGATATGTACCTAAAAGATATAAATGAAGATGATTTTCTTGCAATATGCTCTACGGGGGCATACGGATCAGTTCAATCCTCAAATTATAATACAAGGCCGACTATAGGTGAGTTATTGATAAATAAGGGTGAATATGAAATTATTAGAAAAAGAATAAATGAAGATATTATTATTGATAAAGATATAATTTCAAAATGGGTATAATTACTCAATAATTTCAACAAAAATATTAGTAGCGTCTTCTGGAAAATTATTAAATTTAACTTCAAAATCTTTAATTTCTAGGTAATCAAAAAATTCATTATTAAATTTTATAGTTTCTTTCATTAAAACTGTTCTATCAATGCTTTCTATAATGATCATTATAGATGGCACTTTTCTTATATAATTTTCTTGATTTATAAGAGAGCCAGAAACAATTAACGGAGAGCCATTCTCATTAGAGGATATTCTGCTAGATAGATTATTAATTTCTATTCCTCTAAACTTTATTGATGAGTCAAAAATTTCTATTACGGGTGATAAGCTTGGGAATTTATTTACAATTATAACCCTCTTATTCCAACCAATAATCAAAGAGGTAAAAAGTAAAAGTAAAAAAATCCAAAAAATAAAATCTAATTTTTTTGTCTGTGGTTTATTAAATACAACTGGTAACGGATGATCAGGTTTCTTATTTTTATCAACTTTTTCTTGATTTTTTTCATTTGTCGCTAAGCCTTGTGTAGAAGATGGTTCAAATAATTTAGGAACATCAATTGGCTCTCCTTTTGAAGACGAGGTCCAAATTAGTGAACATCTTGAGCATTTTAATTTTTTTGGTAGGCCATTGAATTTTTTTTCATCTAAGAAAAAATTTGTTCTACAAGAAGGACATTGAATGATCATTAGTTGCTTTTGCTACCTATAAATTATTTGGTGAAACTTTAATAATTTTACCAGAATTTTTCTTTCCTCTACCATCTGTCAGAATGATTAAATTACCATCCTTAGATGATTTTATACTTCGAATTCTAGAACCAATTTCTTCAAACATAATTTCCTCAGAAACGACCATTTTATCTTTAATTACTAGTCTTCTTACGTCAGCGGATGACAAAGCTGAAATAAATAAATTCCCATACCATTCAGGAAACAAATTACTGTAATAAAAAGTCATATCGGATAAGGCAATTGAAGGTGTCCAATATTTTATAGGTTGTTCCATTCCCTTTTTTTTCTTAAATGGTGAAATTATAGAACCATTATAATCAATACCATATGTTATTGCTGGCCAGCCATAATTTAAACCTGGATAAATAATGTTTAATTCATCACCGCCTTTTGGGCCATGCTCATGACTGTAAATAATCCCGTTAATATCCTTTGTGAGACCCTGTTGATTTCTGTGACCATAAGTAAAAATATCTTTAAGAGCATTATCTTTTTTAAAAATTGGATTATCGTTTGGAATTGAGCCATCATCATTAATTCTTAATATTTTACCAAAATGATTATCTAATTCCTGTGCTTTTTCTCTATGATTAAAACCATCCCCTGATGAAATTAACAAAGTATTATCATTTAAAAATAATAGTCTTGCACCATAATGGGCTGATGTTTTTCTGAAAGCTTGCGCAGTATGAATTGTCTCTATGTCAATTAAAGTATTTTTATGAAGCTTAGCCCTTGAAACCTGTAAAGTATTTCCTTCTCTGGTTTTAATGGAGTAAGATAAGTAAATAAGGTTATTTAATTCAAAATCAGGATGAAGTTCAATATCGGATAGACCTCCTTGACTTCTAGCTAATACTGAAGGAACATTTGAAACTGTTATTAATGTTTTAAAACTGGGATTGTAGATTTTTAATTTTCCAGTCAGTTCGGAAACTAAAAAATCTCCATTTGGAAGAAAATCAATATCCCAAGGCATATCAAGACCGTCATATAAAGTTTCTAGCTTATAAATTTTATCTTTAGCATCCACTGAATAAGTTAGAGAGAAAAAGATTATAAAAATTAATAAATATTTAATTATTTTTTTCATATGTTAGTACCTTTAAAAAAAATTCTTTGAACTGACTAAAAATTATTCCGCCAAGGAGACCAATAAAACAAAAGATTAATAGACCCATTAATTCTCGTGTGCTAGAAATCAATACAATTTCATCAAAAGTTATCTTTGTAAAAAAAATAATTCCATAAACGCTTGCAAAGCCAGCAAAGCCATATAAAAAAATAGAATTAATAGGTATAATTAGTCTAACTATAGCCGCTAAAAGATAACCTGAAGATAATGCGATAAAAATTATGCCATACATGTTTATAGGAATGCCCCATTGAATCAACATTGGTGATAGACCGCCACGAAGATCATGAAGTAGTGATTGAAATAAAATAACAAATGAGATGTTAAATCCTTGAGTTTTTAACCAAAGAATATTCCATATGGTATTCTGAAAAAGTATAAAAAAACTAGTTAAAATGGCAGAAAGTATTTGAGCCATCAACAAACTTGAGAAAAGCTTTATTAAATACATATTAATATTACCTCTTCTCTATTGACCATATTCCTATTGTAATAAAAATTAAACCAAAGCCAATTACAAAATTAATTTTTTCGTTTAGTAAAAAAATTAAAAAAAGTTTTTTTCATAGAATTCTTCCTAAAAGTTTAGTCGAGTAATATTCTTTAAATAGACTAAGAATGATTATTAAGGTAGAAAAAATAAATATATATATCTTTAATTATTGTTTAATGAGAAAAAAAATTTTTATTTCAACAAAAATCAAAATCACCAACTTACTTATACTCGTATCTCTTTTAAGTTTTGATATTTTCAATTTTCTAAATCTAGGTAATCAAAAAAAAATAATCAATGAAAATAAAAAAGCCATTGTAGTTTTAACAGGAGGGTCTAGAAGATTAGAAGAGGGTTTTCAGTTACTGGAAAGGGAAATGGGAAGTGTTCTTTTTATTTCAGGAGTAAATCCAATAGTTACAAAAAAAGACTTAAAAAAAATCTTACATACAAATACTTCTGAAAAAAAAAATATTTTATTTGATTGCTGTGTTTATTATGAAAAAAAATCAAAAGATACCCAATCAAATTCCATCGAAGCAAATAAGTGGTTAACTGAAAATAAATATAATGAAATTTTTTTAGTTACATCATCATCTCATATGCCAAGAAGTATTTACGAATTTAAAAAAAATGCTCCAAAAATTATAATATACCCTTGGAATATAGCCGAAAAAGAAAAAACAACTTTTAATAATTTAAAAAAATTAACTATCGAATATTTGAAATTTAATTTTATAAGATTACAATATTTGTTTAAAACAAATGGCAATTATGAATATTAAAAATAAAATTTTTTCAATTATTTCAATTAGTTTGCTAATTTTAATTACTGCAGCTATTGCAATTTTAGGTTTACCCTGTTTAGCATTGCCAAGACAGTATACTGCTAAGCTAATTAATTTCTGGTCTAGAACAATGTTATTATTTTTTAGAAGCTATGATGGTCTGGATTGGGATGTCCAAGGGATCAATAATATTCCTAGTGGCCCATTTGTGGTAGCGTCAAAACATCAGTCTGTTTGG
This sequence comes from Rhodobiaceae bacterium, assembly GCA_002723035.1. Lineage (GTDB taxonomy): Bacteria > Pseudomonadota > Alphaproteobacteria > MED-G09 > MED-G09 > MED-G09. The sequence goes on from PBNH01000010.1 coordinate 37,574, forward strand.
GATACAATTTTTTTTACTGCTTTTTTCTCTGATGCAGCAATGGTTTTAAAGAGAATAATTATATTAATACCCTTTTATGGGCTACATGCCATTAAGGCAAAAATGATATGGCTTGATAGAAAAGGACATAGTAAGTCTATTAAAAAGTTGATTAATCAAGGAGAAAAATGCAAAAAAGAAAAAAGACCAATTGTTATTTTCCCTGAGGGTACAAGAAATCGAGTTGGAAAAAAAACTAAATATAAGCCTGGAGTTACAGCTTTATACAAATTTTTAAATATACCATGTATTCCTGTTGCGCTTAATTCCGGTGTATATTGGGAAACTAAAGGCTTAAAAAGAAATAAGGGAAAAATCATTGTAAAATTTATAGAGCCTATTGAACCTGGCTTAAGTAGAGACGAATTTGAAAAAAAATTAGAAACGGTTATTGAAGCTGAAACGAAGATTCTAATCGAAAGCGCTGTTAACTAGATAATTATTTATTTTTTCTACCGAAATCAATTTTATCCTCATCCTGGCCTGCATCAATAATTTTCTTCCTCACATTTCTTGTTTTTTCAAAGCTAGAAAAAAGCATATTCGTATCTTTTTCTAAAATAGAGTTTTTTAATTTTACTAAATCATTTGAGAATAAATCCAACATTTCCAAAACTGCCTCACTATTGTATGTAAAAATATCACTCCACATTTTCGGATCAGATGCTGCAATTCTTGTAAAATCTCTAAATCCACCAGCTGAATATTTTACAACTTCAGAGTCAGTTACGTTAGCTAGATCATTTGCTGTTCCAACAATATTATAAGCAATTAAGTGAGGTATATGACTTGTAATTGCTAGCACTTTGTCATGGTGCAAAGCATCCATGATTTCAACCTTTGAGCCAAGTGACTCCCAAAAATACTTAATACTATCAATACTTTCTTTTGAATTATCTTCAGTTGGTGTTAAAATACACCATCTATTTTCAAATAATTCAGAGAAACCAGCATCAGGTCCAGATTCCTCTGTACCTGCTATAGGATGACCTGGAATAAATTCCACATCATTAGGGATTAAATCTTTTAGCTCCTCTAAAACAGTAAACTTTGCTGATCCAGTATCAGTTACAATACTGCCTTTTTTTAAAAAAGGAGCTATTTCTTCAATTATTGGTTTAAATGTTGATAAAGGTGTTGCTAATATTATCAAGTCAGCCTCATCAACGGCCTTAACTAGATTTTTTTCAGCATCATCAATAAGGCCTCTTTCAATCGCTCTAAGAAGAGTTTTTTCTGTTTTTGCATAACCAATAATTTTCGACTTAAAGTTATTTTTCTTCATGCCCAGGCCGATTGAACCTCCTATTAATCCGAGTCCAATAATGCAAACATTATCAAAATTATTTTTCATATTACTGTGAGAGCTCCTTTAAGCATTTAATTAAAAAATTATTTGCCTCATCATTTCCAATGCTTACTCTCAAAAAATCTGGTAAATTATATTCATGCATTTGTCTAAGAATTATACCTTTAGAGCATAAATAATTAAAAACATAATTTGCATCAAAACTCAGATTATCTGAAACCTGAAATAAAATAAAATTACAATGACTTGGGATTGTTAAATAACCTAGGCTATCAAGTTCTTTCTTAATTTTTGGTAGCCATAAATTGTTATGTTCGATTGATTTTAATATATGATTTTGATCATCAACAGCAGCTGCTGCAACTTTTTGAGCCGTGGAATTTACTGAAAAAGGTATTCTTAATCGGCCTAAAACATCAATTACCTCATCAGGGCAATAAGCCCATCCTACTCTCAAGCCGGCAAGACCATAAGCTTTTGAAAAAGTTCTTGTGACAACAATATTATTATTATCTTCAACCAAGGAAATAAAAGAGGAATAATCGTCATTTACATACTCTATATATGCTTCATCAATAATTAATAGTATTTTAGGTGGAAGATTTTTATGAAGAACTGTTAAATCTTGATACGAAACCAAAGTTCCGGTGGGATTATTTGGATTAGCTATAAAAATCATTTTTGTAGAATTATTTACTAAATCTAAAATTGAATTTACCTGCGTTTGAAAGTTTACCTCTTTGGCTCTAACAATTCTTGCGCCTGATGCCTGAATAGCCAAAGGATAGACTGCAAAAGAATTCTCTGAAACAATTGCTTCGTCATTTCCAGATAAATAAGCTCTAGCAAGCAAATGAAGTATTTCATCTGAACCACATCCGCAAATTATATTATTTGCGTTTATAGAATAGAATTGAGATAACTTTTTTATTAATAATGAGTTTGATGGATCAGGGTATAAGGTAATATCCTTAGCGGCTTCATTATATGCATTTATTACACTTTCACTTGGCCCAAATGGGTTTTCATTTGAAGATAATTTAAATATTTTATCAACGCCATTAATATTACTAGCGCCACCCTTATAGGATTTTAAATCATTTAAAAAATTATTTGGTATCGGTTTATCCATATTTAAACAACATTATTCTGATTAATAGTTATATTATTAAAATCTCAAAAAAAGAAATCTTAGTTTTTTATATAACTTATAAAATTCTTATAACAAAACTTTAAAATTCAGTAATAAGCATATTTTATTTGCAATTTATAAAAATTAGTCTTATGTATCAAACTACATTTTGAGAGGGAGTAATCCCTGCCAACCTGCAATAACCTGCGAAGGTGGTAACTTTAATGTGGCTTATTAGGCAAAAAAAGGTTTTTTCTCTCATTTGTAAATATAGTTAAGTTTAGCTTCCTAAAGAAGCTGGGTATTTGATTTTCAGATTGTGCACCCTAGATTTCCTTAAAGCACTAAAGAGAGGAAAAAATGAAAAAACAATTTTTTAAAAAAACCCTATCACTATTATCATCTTTGGTATTAGTTTTATTTATTTCTTTAACTCCGCTAAGCGTAATATCTCAAGAAGTAACTGCATTTAAAAGTGCTGGAAAATGGCTAGTCGGTCTTAAAGTTTTAAATTTAGATCCTGATGAAAAATCAGTAACTTCAATTGGCGGCGAAGCAAAAGTTGATGATGATACTGTGCCAGAACTAGATATTAGATATTTTTTAACTGACAATATTGCTATCGAAGCAATTTTTGGGACCACTGAACATAGTGTAAAGGCTATTGGAACAGCTCTTGGGGATGTTAATTTAGGTACAGTAAAAGTTTTACCGCCTACATTTACTCTTCAATATCATTTCAATAGTGAAAGTAGATTCTTACCATATATTGGTGCTGGAATAAATTATACCTTTTTCTACGATGATAACCCTGGTGACGCGGTAGGTATTAGCTACAAGGATGAGGTTGGTTTTGCACTAAATGTAGGTTTTGACTATATTATTAATGAAAATAACTATTTTAATATAGATATCAAAAAATATAAGCTTTCAACTGACACAGTAATTGATGCTGGGCCAGCTGGTATTGCTACTGCATCAGTAGACCTAGACCCAATAGCAGTAAGTATTGGCTATGGGTGGAGATTTTAAAGAATTAATTAAATATTAATTCTAATATTTCTAATAAGAGGTTATCTTATTGCTATGAATACTGATCAAAATAAGCTTCCATGTTCATACTTTAGAGATACTAAACCTCTTTTACTAGAGAATGGAACAACTATAGATGAGCTTACTGTAGCCTATGAAAGCTATGGTAAGCTCAATCAAGATAAATCAAATGCAATAATAATTTGTCATGCCCTTTCTGGCGATCAGTTTTTAGCGAGTAAAAATCCTTTAACTAATAAAGATGGTTGGTGGAATAGGATGGTTGGTAGTGGAAAACCAATCGACACTGATAAATATTTTGTGATTTGTGCAAATGTTCTTGGTGGCTGCCTAGGATCTACCGGACCTACCTCGATAAATCCATCTACCGGCGAAGAGTACGGACTAAATTTTCCAGTTATAACTATTTCCGACATGGTTAATGCACAAATGAGACTAATTCAGTACTTAGAAATTGATAAACTCTTATCAGTTATTGGAGGGTCAATGGGTGGAATGCAAGTTCTTGAGTGGGCGGCTTCTTATCCATCTAGTATTCTCTCTGCGATTCCAATTGCCACCTCTTCTAGGCATACAGCGCAAAATATTGCATTTCATGAACTTGGGAGACAAGCTATAATGGCTGATCCAGATTGGAGCGGTGGTAACTATATAAAAGTTGGCACTAATCCTAACAAAGGATTGTCAATTGCAAGAATGACAGCTCATGTTACTTATTTATCAGAGGCTTCTCTTACGAAAAAATTTGGAAGAAGACTTCAAGATAAAGAAGAAATAAGCTTTGGATTTGATGCTGATTTTCAAATCGAAAGTTATTTAAGGCATCAAGGGCTAACATTTGTGGATAGATTTGATGCCAACTCTTATCTTTATATTACAAGAGCTATGGATTATTTTGATTTAGAAAAAACTCATAAAAAAAGTTTAACAGAAATTTTTGAAAATACTGATATTAAGTTCCTAATAGCATCATTTACTGGAGATTGGCTGTATCCACCATCTGAAAATTTAATGATTGTTAGGGCATTAAGTGCAGGAGGAGCTGATGTTAGTTTTGTTAATATTGAGTCTGACAAAGGTCATGATGCTTTTCTTTTAGAAGAGCCAGAATTTGACGATGCAATGAGAGGGTTTATTAATTCAATTTCTATAGAGGCGAAAATATAATGAATAACAATAGAGCTGATCTTGAATTAATAACATCTCTCGTAGACGAAAGGACAAGAATCCTTGATGTTGGTTGTGGAAATGGAGAGTTATTACAATCCTTAAAAGATAAAAAAAGTATCAAAGGTCAAGGTCTTGAGCTTAAACAAGAAAGAGTTAATCAATGCGTTTCAAGAGGTTTATCAGCAATTCAAGGAAATGCTGATAGCGACCTCAGCCTCTATCCAAATCAATCATTTGATTGCGTAATTTTAAGCCAAACAATTCAAGCAACTAGTAACCCAAAAAATATTTTAATCGAATTAGTTAGAATTGGTAAAAAAGCAATTGTCTCAATACCAAATTTTGGCTTTTGGAAAGTAAGATTTGGCTTTGCTGCTCATGGCAAAATGCCTATTACAAAGAAACTTTCAAATAATTGGTATGATACTCCAAATATTCACTTGTGTAGTATACTAGATTTTGTTGATTTATGTAAGATCCTGAATATTAAAATTGAAAAAACAATTGTTCTTTCATCAAATAAAACCAAATCATTTAATGGTTATCCTAATAATTGGTCAAATCTTTTTGGAGAAGAAGCAATTTTTTTGATAAAAAGTTAAGCTTTTATATCACTTTTCATTTTTTGATTAATTAACTTTTTATCATTTGCAACTGGAACTAAATAGTTTTTTTTACCCTTTATAATTATCACTCCAGAGAAATACTTTGTTAGTGCATTATTTAGAAATTCAAATAATTTTAATTTATCAATTAAAAACTTACTTTTTGGTGGTGGCAGAAATAAAGAGTATTCAATATCTACAATAGTAAAAAAATTATTTAGTAATAATAAACTTAATTCATAAGAACTGAATGTTCTTAAAGAGTTTAATTTTTTTTTGTAAAAGAAACGCCAAAAGCCAAAAATATTTGGAACTATAATTATAATCTCACCGTCTTTTTCTAAAATCCTCCAAGACTCCCTTAAAAATTTTTTATGGTCATATAGATATTCAATGCAATTTACAACAAGTAACCGATCAACTGATAAATCGTCTAAAGGAAGAGAGTATTCGTTAACTGATACTGTTAAATTTTTTTTATCTAATGGAAAATTAATTAATCCAAATTTTCTAGGAACAAGAAAAAATAACCTTTGAAAATTAGACCTAAAGATTTCCAAAAAAGGAAATCCATAGCCTATCACAGCATTTTTTGAATTATTAAAATCTGGCCACAATAAAAAAATTTTTTTTGAAATAATTTGAACTACAGATTTACCTAAAAAACTAGAATAAAAAATTTTAAAATTTTCAATATTTATCTTCATATTATATACTTTAATTTAATTCATAATTTTGCTGGAGTTATAATTGATTGTAGAACAAATATGGACAGGTAATCAATTTCGTAATTTTAATTATTTAATTGTATGCCCTGAAACTGGCGAAACTATGGCAATTGATCCCCTTGATCATGAAAAATGCCTAGCAATTTGCAAAAAAAATGGTTGGGAAATTACAAAAGTACTAAATACTCATGAACATTGGGATCATATTGGTGGTAATCAAATCATCATAGAGTCCACTAATGCAAAACTTTTAGCTCACAAAAATGCAAAAGACGCAATAGATGGTATAGATATAGGTTTGTCGGCTGGTGATAATATTAAGATAGGCTCTTCAATCATTTTAAATGTTTTAGATACACCGGGTCATACCATGAGCCATATATGTTTATTTGCAAATAACGATAACCCCTCTTTATTTTGCGGCGACACACTGTTTAATGCTGGTGTAGGACATTGTAAAGGCGGCGGTAACCCTGAGGAATTATACGATACATTTATAAATCAGCTATTTAAGCTTCCAAATGATACAAAAATCTATCCTGGTCATGATTATTGGGAGAATAATTTAAAATTTACCTTAGACCGAGAACCAGAAAATATTAAGGCTAAAGAGATGATGGAAGGAACACTCGTAAAAAATCCTGATAACGCATTAGTATCAACAATTAAAATTGAAAAAGAGATAAATTCCTTTTTTAGATTAAAAAATGAAGAAATTATAAATAAACTAAGAGATGATTTTCCAGATCTACCAAAAAATCCAAGTACAAAGGAAGTTTTTTTAAAATTAAGAGAACTTAGAAATGAATGGTGAAATATTTTAACCTTTAGAGCTAAAAGTTAAATTTTATTTGATAAAGCAATCAAAATAAAAGTTTATTTTGATTCTTTAGTCTCTATTACCTTACGACCATTATACATACCTGTTTTTAGGTCAATATGGTGTGGTCTGTGAAGTTCTCCAGAGTCTTTGTTCTCTACATAAGAAGGATTTTCTAATCGATGACCACCTCTCCTCTTTCCTCTTCGAGAAGGGCTCACTTTTCTTTTTGGAACTGCCATTTTATACTCCGCTCAGTATATTAATTTCTTTGAAGGACTTATAACCCTATAGATGCTTTGGGGCAAGTAATTAGATTAATACTTAACTATACATTCATCACAAAGAAAGTATAAATTATCAGGATCATTTAAGTTTTCATGCCATTTCATAGTTTTTAAAAAATCATTTTTTAAATTATAAAATAAATTCTTATTGTAGTTATCTCTTTTCTGAATATCCATTAGTCCAAAAAAATTTTTTAAAAATGTATAATCATTCTTTTTTTGGTCAAATCTTTTAATTTTATAATTTTTAATATTTGCTAAATTTTTTGCTTTATTTACTGCATCTTCAAAAGATCCTATTGCATCAATAAGGCCTTTATCTAAGGCATCGCTGCCTGACCATACTCTACCTCTTGCTATCTCATTAACCTGATCAATTGATAAATTTCTTCCTCTAGATACAATACCAGTAAAGTTATCATAAAGCCTATCTACAGAACCCTGGATTAGATTAACTAATCTATCAGAGGGGGTCTTTAGGAATACACCATTATTAAGACCATTTGAAAAGGGTGTTTTTTCAATCCCATCCTCATTTAGTCCTATTTTTGCGGCTGTTTCTTGGGCATTGAATAAAATAGCTGCGACACCAATTGAGCCTGTCACAGTAGTTTCATGAGCGAATATAAAATCTGTCTCAGCTGCAATCCAATATCCACCAGAAGCTGCAACACCCCCCATTGAAACAATAATTGGTATCTCGAGATTCTTAACCTCCATAAGCTCCTCTCTAATAAGCTCTGATGCAAAAGCGCTACCCCCAGGTGTATTTACTCTCAAAATAAGGGCTTTAAGATTTTTTTCTTTTCTCGCATTTTTAATTAATAAAGAAATATTGTCCCCACCTGCAATACCCCTAGGTTGATTCCCATCCATAATGGCACCAGCAACAGAAATTACTCCGATTATATTTTCACTATTAGTTGTTTCAGGTTTTAAATACTCATCGAAATTAATATATCGCCAATCTTCTTTTGGATGTGGAAATTTTTCACTTAAATATTGCTCAGTTTCAGATCTAGTTTTTAAACTATCTACCAATCCATAATTTAGCGCTAAACTAGCAAAATCAAAATTATTGTCTTTAGCAAGTATATCAGTATTTTCAATATAAAAATTAATTTTACCTGTCTCAAGGTTTCTGTTTTCCTCAATTAGATTCGAAGTAAATTCCCAAATCGAACTTTGTAATTGTAAATTTGCTTCCTTTGACTCGTCACTCATTGACTCCTCAGTAAAAATTTCAGTTGCACTTTTATATTCACCTTTTGAAAACTGAATAACTTCAATATCGAGTTTATCTAGTAAATTTTTTACAAATACTCTTTTGGAGGACCATCCATAAAGAGAAACCCCACCATTTTTATGAGCAATAATTTCATCTGCAGTGGATGCTAAAATATATGATGGCTGAGAATAATAGTCTGCTATTGCAATAATACTTTTGTTTGTATTTTTTTTGAATTTTAATAAAGTCTCCGAGATGTAAATTATATCCCCTGGATATCCGCCAATAAAATTACTTAAATCAATAACAATACTTTCTATATTTTTATCCTCTTCAGCTAAATTAATGGCTTTAGCAATTTTATTTATTTCAATTTCCTTAGGATCACTGCTCTTGATAAATAAGTCTAAACTACTTTTACTTTTTGCCTGCTCAACAAGGATACCATCCATTTGTATAAGTAATGCAGTTCCATCCTTAATATTTGAAGTAAATTTTGAAAAATAGTTAAATATAATCAAAAAAATAATTAATAGAGTCAGTGTTCTGATAAAAAAAGTTGGAATATAAGAAATTAAAGTCCATATCCACCTCAAAGCCCTAAAAAGGTTACGAATAATATTTTTTAAAATATTCAAAATCTTAATCCTTAATTTGGTTTACCATAAGCATTATTATTGTCATCGCCTCTAATGCAATAAAAATAAACCAGGGGAATAATGCCTATAATAGTAAAAGTTAATAGTATCCACCAACCAGATTTATTTATATCATGCAATCTTCTAATAGAAACTGCAATTTCAGGAATTATAAATATAAAATTAGATATAAAAAGTAATCCATTTAAACCAAGACTCTCAATATAGTTAATAGACAAAAACATTAAAATTCTGAATAGCTGCCAATACCAAAATTCCTTTCTTGATGACCTGGTCTCAAAATCAAAATATTTATTAAAGCAATTTATTACTGAATTAATTAAGTCGTCAAAAAAAGTTGAAATCATAATCTTAAATCGAAAAACGCTCTCCAAGGTAAACACGCCTTACATCGTCATTTTTAATAATATCTCCTGGTTTACCCTCAATTAAAACGGAGCCTTCATGAATTAATACTGCTCTATCTATTAAGCCCATAGTCTCTCTAACATTATGATCAGTAATTAAAACTCCAACTCCTTTATTCTTTAAATGAGAGACCAATTCTTTAATTTCGTTAAGTGCAATTGGGTCAATACCTGCGAAAGGCTCATCTAACAAAATATAATTTGGTTTTCCTGCAAGGCACCGAGCAATTTCAACTCTTCTTCTCTCTCCACCCGATAAAGCTAATGAAGGAGTTCTTCTTAAATGGCTAATATCAAATTCTGTCAATAATTGATCTAAATTACTTTCAATAACCTGCTTATCAGTTTCAACAATTTCAAGGATAGATTTTATATTATCCTCTACATTCATTCCTCTAAAAATTGAAGCTTCTTGAGGTAAATATCCAATGCCATTTTTAGAACGCTTATATATGGGTAAATCTGTTACATCAAAACCATTTAAAAAAATAGATCCTGTGTTTGGTTTTATCAGACCAATAATAGTATAAAAGATAGTAGTTTTACCTGAACCATTTGGTCCAAGTAGACCAACAGCCTCCCCTTTATTTATATTAAAGCTAACCTCTCTTACAACAGGACGATTATTGTAAGACTTGCTAATACGCTTTATTTCAAGACCTTTGTCATTACTTGTTATTACTGAAGGCTTAGTTATTATATCACTATTCATCTTTTTTTTCACTCTGCATTAAAACACCTTTAACTCTTTTATTTTGATTATCATCAGCAATAAAATTAATTGCACCAGTCTCTAAATCAATTAAAAGCTTGTCACCCCTCAGGGTTGTATAATTATTTACAACGGTAACACTTCCTAATAAAATAATTTCATTATTATTTACACTATAGGAAGCGTTATTTCCAGTTGCGGTCATATCTTGATTTGAAATCACTACGCCATTAGAAGCATATAAATTTTTTATTAGAGGCATTGAGGCATTATTCGTAAAAGTAAACTCCATTTGATCTGCTCTAAAATTTAAAGGGCCTTGATTTATACTTACAGATCCTGAAAGCCCACCCTGTAAAGCAATTTTATCAATAAACATTTTATCAGCATCTACCTCTAGTGGTGCATTAATATTTGTATCAAAAGAAATAGATTCATTAGCTAATAATTGATCATTAAAATATATGAAAATAGAGGTAAAAATTAAAAAATTTCTTAATAAACTTTCCATCTCTATTCCTCATTAATTTGTTTTATAAAGCTAGCGGGTATAATTAACTTAACCCCCGAGGATATAAAAATCTTATTACCTCTTTCATGTATCTCTACATGACCAGCATCAAATTCAATTTCGCCTTTCCTCCCTTGAACAGGTCCATTTAAGAAAGTAAAACCAGTTTCTAAATTTACATTAACAACTTGGGCAATAAAGTCATAACCATCTGATGTCTTAGAAACAATATCATCAAAGAAAATGGCAATATTATTTTTGGCAAAATATTTTGCATTTCTTGAATTTACGCTTATCGTTTGAATTCCCTCTTGACCAAGTGTGATACTTACATTTTCTAGTTCTATATCTCTAAGATCTGGACCTAAAGGACTTGCCCTGAGAGCATTTAAAACAAAAGGTTGACCTGAAGAAGTTTCACCAATCATTGAGGGCTTAAGAACGCCATCATTAGATTGATCTGATAAAATAAAATTTAAATTTTTATCTTTTGTTGTCGTAATATTTACAGACTGAAAAAATATCATTGAAACTATTACTATTGCGATCAAGGGGAAGATGAATCTTAATCTTTTAATTCGGATATTTTGAACTTGGTCTTTATTTATCATTCAATTAATGACTAAATATATCAATATCTGGCCATCCCTTTAAATCTAAATCCACTCTAGTCTTTATGAACGAAAAACATTGATCAGCTATATCCTGCCTATCCATTTTTATTAATTGTTGGTCAAGTTTTGATTTAATTTCGTGTAAATAAATAACATCAGAAGCTGCATACTTTTTTTGATCATCAGTTAACTCTTCAGCACCCCAATTAGAACTTTGTTGTTGTTTAGATAAATCGATATTTAAAGTCTCCTTACATAAATCTTTTAACCCATGCTTATCCGTATAAGTTCTAACAAGTTTAGAAGCAATTTTAGTACAATAAATTGGCTCACAATCGATATTAAGATACTTCTTAAAAACAGCAACATCAAACCTTGCGAAATGAAAAATTTTTAAACAGCTTTTGTCCTTTAATATTTTTTTTAAATTTGGAGCATCGTAGTTATCTCTATTAAGCTGAACAAGGTGAGCATTTCCATCTCCTGATGAGAGTTGGACTAGACAAAGTGGATCTCTTTCTGGTCTTAACCCAAGTGTTTCAGAATCAACAGCAACTGATTCTCTAAATTTAATTTCTACTGGTAAATCATGTTTATGAAAATAGATTTTAGTCATTTAAACTCTTTTGATAATAAATTATTAAGAATATAAGAATTTTTTATTAAAGAGAAGTAATCTTATCAATTAAATTCTTCATTTCTGGTTTATTATTTCTAATCTCTTCAATACTTAATCCATCTAGCTCATGAGGAAAGACCAACCAATTATCAGATTTATGAATATAGTAATCTGGTTTTATTTTAGTCTTGTTATTCGAAGGCTTAAAATAAGGTGTAGCAATTTTAATTTGTGGAGTATTTTTTTTACAGGCTTTTTTTAGATTTATAATAATCTGATTAATTGAAAGTCCAGTATCAAATACATCGTCAACAATTAAAAGCGAATCCTCAGACTCAATTCTATTAATTATATAGTTTAAACCGAACACTTTTACCTCTTTGGATCTCTTTCCCAATGAAATATATGAGGAAGTTCTAATTGCTATATGATCTGATGAAACTCCTAAAAAGTCCAATAATTCTTGAACAGCAATTCCAACTGGTGCTCCTCCTCTCCATACACCAACTATATAATCTGGTTTGAAACCACTTTTATAAATATTCCATGCAAGCTGAAAAGAGTCTTCCAACAATTTATTTGTATCTATAAACAATTTTTTCATGACTCTAACCATTATATTCTAAATCTAAAGTCAAGAATATATCTACAAACCAAAGTTTAAAAAATTATTATTATATAAAATTATTAAAAGTTGTAACTAAGTCTACCCATAATTTGTCTTGGAGGAATTAGCTCAATTCCTGTACCAGCAACTCCAAAGACATCTGTCATACTTGAATTCATTCCGTCCTCGTCGGAAATATTTAATGCAATTATATTTAGACCAATTTGTTCAGAAAGTTCATAGCTAAAACTTAAATTATAAATAGTATAATCTTCAACGTTATCAACAAAAGGATTATTAAATACTCTCTGTTGAAAATCACCGCGATGAACCACTTCAGCAGTTGCAGTTAGTAATTTTCCAGAAGAAAGAATTTTTTCATACATCAAACCAAAATTTGCATTGAATTCAGGACTTTTTGCAAGTTTATTTCCCTTAATATTTTCTCTCAGACTGTATCTAATTGGTTCTTCACCAAAGAAATATAATTCTGCTCTAATATTATCCAGCGCTTCATAATCAGAAGTAATTTCTGTATCTAAGAAAGATAACCTCAAATCAAAAGAGAATTCATTAGATAAAATTCCTAAAAACTCAACTTCTAAACCACTCATTTCTGACTCAGGTATATTAGCAACTCCGCCTCTATAAACATCTGGATCAGTTGATTGGAATTGAAGATTCTCGTACTTGTAAAAGAATGCTGATATATTTGCTCTTAATCTGCTATCTAATAAATCAGTTTTAAGTCCTACTTCATAAGCATCAATTGTTTCACTTTCAAATAGAGGGAAAACTAATTGAGGAGCAGGATTTGCACCGAAATTCTGTTCATTATCAACAGGCCATCCAAAAGTTAAATTACTACCTCCAGGTTTGAATCCTTTTGTAAATGATAAATAAGTCATAGTATCGTCATCTACATCATATTCAATAGCTATTCTTCCAGTGGTTTTTTCAAGATCATCTTCTATTAAATAAGATTGCAAACCAAAGAAGTTTGTTACATCACTGGAAAAGGAGTCCTCTGTATAACGAAAACCACTTACAAATCGTGTTTTTTCATTAATATTAATAGTTGCTTGTCCATATATAGATTGAGACTCTCTTGTTGGAAATGCATCAGATACAAATCCAAGTTCAGCTCCAAAAGCTGCAAAACAGATTCCTTCAAATGGACTTGTAGCACATATTGGAGCATGAGTGTATGGAGTAAATTTACCATCCATAAGATCAACAAGCTTTACATTATTTACATCTTTTACTTCATAGATATGGTTTTCAATTTCATGATCAAAATAAAATGCCCCTAATATCCAATCAATAGATCCAAAAAGGGGTTCGTTAGAAATTAAATTTATTTCAAAAGTTTTTGTTTCAACAAGCGAAGTTTCGGGTCTAAATTCAGCAGCAATATATGGTAATCCAGCAAGGGGGCCTTCAGCATGGACATCACCAAAGTTATGTCTATCATTATCCCTTACAACGTAAATATCATCTTCTTGAGAACTAGCTAAAATTTTAAGACTTGCAGCTCCCAAATCAACTTCGTAAATAGCCCCAAAAACTTCAGATGTTAACTGATAATCCGATAATGAGTCTTGAGCTAATTTTCTGGGATCAGGTGTCTTATCATCTAACCCTTTCATTGCTGCACCATTATTATCAGCATCGAAGTATTGAAAGAATAATCTTAAACTAGAATTACTTGTTAAATCAAATAACCAATCTGACCTAAAACTTATATGATTAGCATCATCTAAATCCTGCCCATTTACTACATTATCGGTAAAACCATCTCTATCAGTTATGACAAAAGAATTTCTAGTAGCTACATTTTCAGACAATGGTGTATTAAAAGAACCCCTTACTTTTGATAAATTATAATTACCTAGCGTAATATCAGCTTTGCCTTCAAAACCATTGAAACTTGGAAGTTTACTAACGACATTTACAGTACCGCCTGTAGAATTTTGCCCAAAGAGAGTTCCTTGTGGACCCCTCAAGACTTCTATTCTCTCCAAATCGATGAAATCGGTTCTTAAAGAAAACTTAGAAGCAATGAATATTCCGTCCATATGAAGTGCAACAGAAGGTGCAGCAATTGCATTTTGGTTTGTTTCATCACCGACACCACGAATTGAAATGACAGTTTTATAACCTTCGTTTTTAGCAACAGTAACACCAGGCGCAATTGCGCTTAATCCAACAAAGTCAACTATATTTTTTGTTTCTAGCTCATCAGCCTCTAGAGCTGTGACAGCCTTTGAGACATCTTGAAGGCTTTCTGTTCGTTTCTCAGCAGTAACAATTATTTCATCTATTGTAAGAGAATTTTCATTATTAGAAATAATAGATGAACTAGTTTCATCTGACTGAGCTTGAGTATTGATAGCTTCATCAGCTGATAATAATTGAGAGTTTAATAAAAAGAATAAAGAAAAAATAATAGTAATTTTTAATGTTTTAAATGAAATCATAACCAACCCCGAAATTTATAAAAAATATTATACATATAACTAAGCAAGAACTATGCCTATTGTCTAAATAAACATTAATAATTTAAAATGATTCCATACTTTTTAATAAATTGATATTTTTATTTTACATAATTTAAA
>PBNH01000011.1 GCA_002723035.1 Rhodobiaceae bacterium
AGCAGAATATAATCCTAGTGGAGCAGCAATCGACATAGCTACAGCGGTTATTAAAAGCGTGCCCGTAAATAATGGAATAGCACCAAAACTTCCAGATGATCCAACTTGATCCTCCCTAATGGCTGTTTGTGGAGACCAATGTGTACCAAAAACAAAATCAAAAAAACCTACTTGGGAGAAAAATCTCAAGGTTTCAAAGATTAGAGAAAAGATAATACCTACCGTAGTTAATACTGCTATTGTTGAAAAAACGAAGAATATAAATTTTAAAATTCTTTCTACTCTTCTTCTTGCATCATATCGAACAGATAGATTCTTATATGATACAAAACTTAATATGATTGAAAGTAAAACTAAAGATGAGAAAGAAATAACTCTTGTTTCTTGATACTTTTCAACTAATAGATTTGCATCACCTTCAGAGATAAAACCGCTACTAATAAGAGTGCTTAAACTTGAAATATTATTTATTAAAAAACTTTTAACATATAAAATTTCATCAATTCCTAGGTCTATAGTTTCCTCAGAAAGAAAGGGTATAACAAGATAATTTAAATAACTATCCTTAAAGAAAAGAAGCAAAATAATAAGAAATATAGGCAGTAAGGTCGACCATAAAGAGACATACAAGCCATGATAAATTGGCATTGATCTTAAAGGTTCATTATTTCGGAGATAAAATACTGCTCTTTGTTTGGCTAAAGTGAAGGATAGAAGCCCCGAAACAATTATCAATGATAAACTTATTAAAAGATCAGTATTGATATCTATCCTCCACCATTTGAAAAATCAGTTTTATCAAAGCTCTAATTCAATTAGATTTTTACCAGCATTTTTATACTTTTTATATTCTTCTTGTGATAATGGAATTAGACCTTTTTCGACTAAATAGCCATCCTCACCCATAGCACTTAAACTTGTAAATTCCTTAACAAATTGAGTAATTGAAGGTTTCATTCTTATATGATTCTTTTTTACATAAAAGAATAAAGATCTTGATATTGGATAATCACCAACAAGAATATTATCAAAAGTTGGCTCGGCACCATTAACAATAGATCCTTGGATTTTATCAGTATTTTGATCAAGAAAACTAAAACCAAATATACCGAGAGCATTTGGATTTTGATCAAGTTTTTGTATAATAAGATTATCATTCTCACCTGCTTCAATAAAAGCTCCATCTTCACGAATGGTACGAGCAATTTTCTTGAATTCATTTTTTCCAGCTTTAGAACTTCCTCTCAATTCCTTTAGTGCAGTGAAAGTCTTTGCGCCAGCATCCATTGCTAGTTCAACAAATGCATCTCTTGTTCCTGATGTTGGAGGAGGACCAAGAACTTCTATTTTAACATTAGGTAGATTAGGGTTTACATCTTTCCATGTTTGATATGGATTATCCTGAAGCTCTGATCCATCTTCATTTGCAGGAACTTTTTCAGCAAGAGACATATAAATATCACGTGTAGTAAGTTTAACTACATTTGCTCTCTTTGAATTTGCTAAGACAATTCCATCGTAGCCAACTTTAATTTCAATTATTTTAATACCAGCATCAGTACATTTCTTAAATTCTTTACTTTTTATTCTCCTCGATGCGTTCGTAATATCAGGATGTTGTTTTCCATTGCCTGCGCAAAAAAGTTTCATACCGCCGCCTGAACCAGTTGATTCAACAATAGGTGTTTTATATTTAGTTTTCCTTCCAAATTCTTCTGCAACGGCTGTTGAAAAAGGGAAAACCGTTGAGGATCCTACAATTCTAATTTGCTCCTCAGCTTTTACTTGTAACTCAGGTATCAAAGCAATTGATAAAATAATAACAAGTGATTTAAATAAGTTTTTCATATTTTTCTCCAATTTCATAATTTATTAAAACAGATCAAAGCTGAATTTATACTGAATTCCAGCCATAATATGTTCTGAAGCCTTAGATGGGTCATTGAAAGATTTATCAACGTAATTCAGGTATACCTTTAAAGGTTTAGCAATTTTATAATCAAAGCCGATACCAGTAAGTTCTCCTCCTGCNTTAACCATATCTGACTCACCATACATAGCNTTAAGAGTAATCTTTTNAGACATTTTCATTTTTAGAGATATNACATANCCATCATCATCATATTTCCCAGTTGTATCTTCTGACTCCTGCCAAATAACACCAAGGGTTAAAGGTTTGCCAAGGGGGATAGTTGCAGCAAATCTTGTTGTATCGAAAAAATATCCTTTTTGAGGAACTTCAGAGTCAAATGAAACAGCAAAGTGTGATTTATTTCCACCTATNTTACCTTTCCAATCTAAAGAAACTGAAAATGCTTCTTCATCAGCCTTTTCNACAATACCCATAACATTTAANGTAAATCCNTTCACTTTTGGAGATGACCANTGAATAATTTTTTTNCTTCTATTTTCTCCCCATAANATATTCTTAATATCACCNGCAGTATCATTGAATANATCAATTTTACCTTGTGCTNTTTTTGTNGGTGTATCNTGCATACCTANAAAAACTTTACCAAAAGCTCCTTGCAAACCAACAAAACTATTTCTTTGTTTAAAAGTTGGATCGCCATCAATAGGATCNGTTTGCCATTCATATTGGTAAATAGCTGCAACACCATTATCAAAANTNTGTGAACCCTTAAATCCCACNCGTGAAGCATGTGACTTTACATCCGTNTANGAGCCNCTTGANGTATCNTCACTGCTTAANGCAATATCTAAGCGTCCATAAATAGAATTTTTTGCNTAAGCTTTATCGGTGTTAATTGTAATNCCGAATAAAGCCATAANTAGAATAAATGTNATAGAATTTAATTTAGTCATAATTTTCCCTTAAATTGATTAATAATGGGACAAAAAAACACTTCTTATTTGAAAATNATATGTGACTTTTATGACAGTTTTATGAAATGAAAATATTTAAAANTATAATTTAANCTTTATTAAAAATAATNGAAAAAGAAGAACCTTTNCCTAATTCACTNTCAATATCAAGTTGGGCCTTATGACGAGTAATAATATTTTTTACAATAGANAGNCCAAGACCCGTTCCACCTTTTTTTATGCTACTATCAAGGTCAACTCTNTAAAACCTCTCAGTAAGCCTTGGTATATGAATTCTTGATATNCCNGGACCATCATCAATTACTTTAAACAAGACTNTATCGCTATTATCTGANAGGTGNATGATAACCTNTTTGCCAGANGTATTGTATTTAATGGCATTTTCTATCAAGTTAATGAAAGNNCTNCTAATATCATCNTCATCNCCTAAAATATAANANTNCTTTTTTCTTATATCTCTCGTTAAATTGATTTTATTTTTTTTNGCTAATTCATTTAATNCATCAAAAATATTATCAAGTACTGCCGTTAAGTTNACNTTATTTTCAGGCAAAATATGTTGGCGCATTTCCGCTTGATTTAGGGATAATAAATCTTCAATTAAAAGTTGCGCTCTATTTGATTGATCAATTAGTTTTTTTAAAAAATCTTTAGAAGNCTCTTTATCTTCATCTCCATATTTTTCNAGGGTTTCAGCNATTCCCTTTATTACGCTNATTGGAGTTTTTAATTCATGACTTGCATTGGCAATAAATTCACTACGNAATGTCAATATTTTNTTTACTTCTGTAGTNTCTCTAAACATTAATAAATAATTAAATTCATCTTTTGAGAAATTNGGCACTCTTGAAATATCAACCTCATAAGANCTATCTATTTCACCNGGTAANATAATTTCTATTTTTTCAATNCTATTTTTTTGACTATTTTTATAAAGATTTAAAGTTTCTAGTAATANAGTTGACCTAATAATAGTTTGAATTCTTAGTCCTGTTGGAATTTCATTTTCAGAATTTAAAAGAGAGTCTCTNGCAATTGATGAAAAAAAAGTCTTATCAGCACTTTGATTAAAAATTAATATAACATCATTTTCATTAATCAAAATTGTAGGTTCTTTAATAGCTTCAATAATTGTTTTAAGTTTATTAAGNCCTTCATTAATATCCTTAGATTTTGACTCCTCTTGATTTTTATAAAATTCGAGTGCCTTCCTATCGTCACTTGACATTGCTAATAAAACTACTGTGAAAATCACAATAAAGAAAATTGCTGTAAAAAAAGTNAAGAAACCCAATAAGAAAAAGGCAAAACAGAGAACTACTAATAAAAAAATAATTGGAATTTTGGGGCGAATTATTTCACTTAAAACANATCCTATTTTATAATCTGTNGTTTCAATTTTTTTATNCATNGTTGATTATAAGAATATAAATAAAAGTAAATCAATATTGTAATAATAAATTTATATTTTTAAGTTATTTTTTAACGATNTTTTTAATGTTAATATGATTAAAATGAAAAAAAATCTAATATTATGGAGACATGCTCACGCTGAAATTGGAAACAATGATTTCAATCGTCANATTGATGAGAGAGGAAAANAAGAGTCAAAAATAATGGCNGAATTTATTTTATCTAATTCTTNGCCTGATCTCATNTTATCCTCNCCNGCAACTAGAGCACAAGAGACCCTGNTCNCNTTTAATANTTTGTACAANGCGCCAAAAGCCAATATCGATAAAAATTTATATCANGCTGAGCCNGNTGAAATTTTGAAATCGATAGAAAGAAATTCTAGTGATGAAAATNTAATTCTAGTTATGGGACATAANCCTGGTATCCATGAACTTTCTCTGTCCTTAACAAANAATAATCAAGAATTAATGGTTAANTTTTCAACATGCTCTGCATGTTTTATATCTTTTGATAATGATAACTGGTTCAATATTTATAATAATAAATGCTTTTTAGATAAATTTATTCAGCCAAAAGATCTAAATAGAGATAATCTATGAAAAATTATAAAAACTAGTTAAATCCTTTGATAGGCAAGTTTTTGTAATTAAATCCTTTTTCAATAGTTGGTTTAATTGTCGAAAAATATGGAGATAAATCAAAATCTCTAGGAACAAATAAAGAGTGATGCCGAATATGAAGATATTCTTTTTCGATAAAGCGACTATGTTTAATACCTCTATATAAACCCTCCTCTAATATTGTCCTCTCCTTTTGAATGATTGGAAGTATTGGATAATTTACAGACTGAAAAGCTTTTGCAATTAATGTTGAACAAATAACNTTTGANGGTGTACCAGAACCAAGAGCAATCATTCTTCTTCTAAATCTCTCNGGAACTGGGGGCTGAGGAAGCAAATATCTCATAAGATCTAANATATTTTTTCNATCATAATCAAGCCCGATTGATNTGATCATAAAATTAATTACTTTTTCTNTNTCATCCGCAGGTAANCCAATTGGNCTACAAATCCTAGTATTAAAACTCTCATAATTGGATAATGGAATTGTTTTAACACCATTTTTAAGGTCTGACTCAATTAGAATTGATCCCCCACCCATACCATCGGTGAATTTATTATTTTTACCTAGATAAAAGGCTGCATGAGACCATGTAGATTGAGTAAGGTATTTTATAGCGGTAGAAACTCTCTGGTTTCCTTCAACTAGTAAAATATCTCCAGGCTCCATTACTAACTCAAGATCATGCAGATCAAATTGTGTCCTCTTTTCATAGCTTTTAATTGGTTTTTGAAGCCAATTCACAATAATGTTATTGAAGTATTTAAAAATTTGATACACCAATAATTATAGACATAAAGCCCATCGCACTTATAAGAAGAAATGTACCTTGTGCTCCAATTAAACGAGGATAATTTGCTCCAGGATTATTACTCATACCAATGGCATGAAGTAATCTAAAGATTGTTAACAGAATTCCCATTAAATGAATTAAATAACTCTGAAGATTGACATATTCCAAAATAAATAAAAGTATTAAAGCTAGAGGTACATTCTCAATAAAGTTTGCCTGTACTCTCAAAACTGCATCACCTCTCCACTTTTCTTCTTTATCACCTCTTAAGCGAACGTAAAGTACTTGATTTGCAAGAAAAACAGACATTAAACCCAAAATTCCTGCATAAAATAAAGTAATCATATTAAACCTCTGATAATCGATAGAATACCAATAAAAATAATTAATAAACCTATCCAAGAATATTGATCCAACCAAAATAACATAAAAGACTTTTCAGGATCTGAGTCAATTATGTTTTTGTTAGTTTTCTTCAATTGTCGAGGTAATCCTGCTACCCAATAGATTAAAATACCATGCCAAAGAAACCCTAAACCAATTGCTAAAAGTAAAATTGAATTTTCCATAACTTAATATGCATCATTTATTTATTTTTTAAAACTTTTTTAATTAAACTTAGATGAGATTAGTGGAAGATCTAAAAAAGACTTAAATCCAGGACTTGCTTCACAAACTAGCGGTATTGCATGGATACCATGTAAGGCAGTCGACACCAACGGATCATCATTCCAATCATGTGAAAAATCAATTTTCATATTTGGCTTTCCCTTTACCTCAACACACATCCCAACTGGCTCCTCCCACTCAGAAGCTGCATCAGGGTGTGCTCTCCAAATTGTTTCTTGTATAATTTTTGTTCCATCTTCACAATTACCTATCCATTTTCTTCTTTGACCAGAAATTTTTCCTTTTTCAACAACACCAGCGGCAATTTTATAATCTTGTTCAGCAGTAATTAAATCTATACTTTCATCTACGTTAATAATTTTTGATCCTATACCATCAGCAATTAAATATATCGCTTCTCTAAAAAGACCACCCAACCAATTTTCATATCGACCAGCTTCTTGATTATATTGATCAAGGGATTTTCCCATTAACATTGTATCAAAAACAATTTCCTCAGAGGGATAATATGAAAATTCAGAACTCTCCGTTACAACTACCTCATTTACCTCCTCGGACATTCCACTCATAGTTAAAGGCATTAAATCAGAGAGCCAACCTGGAGCAATACCTGTACCATGAAGGCTTACGCCCCCCTCAATACAAGCATCCTCAATTTCATTTGCAAAATCTTCTCCAAAAGCCTTAGGATATAAAAAACCAACAGTGGTTACGACATTAAAACCGTTTTTTAAAAGCATAATTATATTTTTTTTATCTAAATCAGGGTCTTCACCCAATCTTAAAGAGGCAAGCGGAGTATAATTTACGCAATCAGCTTCAGTAGATAAGACTTTTTCAATATCAGTAGAGGCTTCAACACCTATTGGATCAATCCCAGCAATAGTTCCAGCATCTAATCCATTCTTATTTTTATCCGAAACTATAAGTCCTACAAGATCAAGATCACTCCTATTTCTAATACCCCTAATAGAAGCTTTACCTACATTACCAGAAGACCATTGTATAACCTTGTATATTTTTTTAGGCATTTATTACTCCCATAACTTTATATAAATTACTTAATATTAGAACTTATTTAACGATAAATAAAATTAAATTGATTATAAAGAAATGGCCGCTGTAAAATTCTATCTCACAGCGGCCTAACAATAAACTGGGGAGGTTAATTGTTTGAACAACAATCTAAGGGTTAAATATGACAATTTAATAAATAAAATATTAACTTTTTATTTTTATATTTGAAAAATATTACAGAATTATTACAAATAACTATTCGAAAAGGTTGATCAAATGAAACTATCCATAGAAATTACAATGTACCCTTTAGAGGATAAATACCTTCCTATTATAGAAAATTTTATTGAACATTTAAAAAGTTACAATGATATTATTTTAGAAGTTTTTCCAACCAGCACAGTTATCTATGGTGATTTTGATATTGTTATGGAAGTTTTGTCGAGTTCGATAAAATGGAATTTAAATAATAAAAACAAAGCTGTGTTTGTAACAAAATTTTTACCTAATTATAAGGCAATCTAACTAAGTTTTAGAATTTGATCCTACAACAGAATATCTATTATCTGGATCAGTGTAATAATGATCAACGTTATCACCATCTAATCCAAAGTTTTTTTCTTGTATCCTGTATAAATTTCCCAACATCCAGGCATGGGCAGCGTCATTTTCTGATCGTTTATTCCAAAATAAACGAACAGAATATTCATTGGTATCGAACGGCATTGGAGCAACAATAAAATTATTTGCTTTATTAAAAAATGATGCAAGATGTCCTGATAGAGTTATTAAGTAATCAGAAGCACGAATGATTTCCTTTGCAACTGATACATAATTTACAGACATGGTAATATTTCTTTTCTTTCCAATATCACTTAAATAATCATTAACAGGGCTATCAATAGTACCGTCATAAGAAACATGGACATGGTTAGCAGCTGTATAATTTTCAAGACTTATTTGACCATTTTTATCGAAAAAGGGGTTTCCTTTTCTTCCAACACATAGAGGTCGATCTTTATAAACAAGGAAACTGTTAAAATATTCATCAAACTTTTCATCGGAATAGGATTTTAATTCGGATCTAAGACCTTCATCAGATGAAATAATAAAATCCAACTCCTGATTTTTTAATTTTTCTAAATCGCCTTTTGAGGTCGAAACGGAGGATATTTGAATATTAGGAGCTTCTTCTTTAAATACTTGAGCGAGCTGAGGGAAAATTCTTCCTGCCGCTATGTCGGGCAAACAAAATTTAAAAAGTCTATTTGATTTTGCAGGATTAAACTCTTCGTCACTCAAGGATGATTGAATTGTATCTAGAGCGTTCTGAATAGGATAAATTAAGTCTTCTGCTTTTTTTGTTGGCTTCATCATATCTGATGATCTAAAAAATAAATCGTCGTCCAATGTATAACGTAATCTATTAAGAGCATTACTTACTGCTGATTGAGACAAATTTAGCTTATCTGCTGCCTTAGTAATTGTTTTTTCATTATATATTGATGTAAAGACTAGGAGGAGGTTTAGATCTATTCTTGATAAATTCATGTTATAAATACCTTTTAATTAATAATATAAATATATTATCATTTATTAAATAAATAGTAAACATTTATATAATTGATTTGCTAAATATCATGAAAACATAATATAAGATTGTCATGAGTTTGGAGTTGATTATGTCTTTAATAAAAAATATTTTAATTGCTGGATTATTTCTTTCAGTTTTTGTTGTGGTTTCTCCCGCCTTCGCTGAAACATCAAATCGAAATAATCATGTTAATATTTATGAAGATTTAATATCAACTCAAAATAATAGTGTTACAAAAACTGTATCCAAAGTTAATTTTAAATAATTTAGTTTCAACCTAATGGTTGTTACCTAATGGACAATCCCTTCCTTCCCCCCCTCCCATTCCCTTGAAGGGATTGTCCAAAAAAATAAGTTTTGATTAGAGATGGTAAAAGAAAGTATAATAAATTTTAAAGATCCTAAGCTGACTAAAGAGCTTAATATTATAGAAGTTAATAGGGTAAATTCTCTAGCTTCTCTCGATAGAATGCTTACAAGAGTTCTATCAATAATTTTTTAATCATCATTTAAACTCTATTATTGAACCTGGCTTCATTGTTACAAAAAAATCTTCCTGAAAATTACTCTTATGTATTAGTTCGTTAAGGGTAAACTCAGGTTCTCTAATTGGTTCTGTCGTAAGGATAAATGTTCCCCAGTGCATCCCAATTGATTTCTTTGCACCCAGATCTAAAGCTGCGTCTAAAGCCTCTCTGGGATCCATATGGCTTTTCTTCATAATTCTTCTTGGTGAATAAGCGCCAATAGGTATAAATGCTACATCAGGACTACCAAGCCTCTTATTTATCTCTATAAAATCTTTTGAGTAACCTGTATCACCTAAGTGAACTAATTTAATGTTTAAATTCTCAATCCACCAACCGCCCCATAAACTTTTATTTTTATCGAAAAGACCTCTCCTCGACCAATGCTGAACAGGAACAAATGTAAAAGTAGTGTTTTCAATAATTTTTGACTCCCACCAATGAAATTCATAAACATTTTTAATACCCTTACTTAAAAACCAATTTTTAAGTTTTAAAGGTACTAAGAAAATTGTATCTGGATTAAGTTTATTTAACTTTTTTACACTTTTTAAATCCAAATGATCGTAATGATTATGACTAATTACAACTACATCTATTTTAGGTAAATTTTTATAGCCTATAGCAGGTTCAATTAATCTCTTGGGTCCAAGAAACTGAAATGGTGACGCCCTGTCAGAAAAAATTGGGTCTGAAATAATATTAAGGTCGTAATTATTTATTACAAAAGATGAATGACCAACCCAAGCAGCGTAGCCAAGAGGTTTAGTCATAAGATTATTATATTCATCTGAAACTTCAATCTCCTCTCTTTCAACAGATTGTAAGGCTTTAAAAAAACTAAAAGGTGGGGATTTTTCTTTTATAAAATCCTCTTCAGACATTAAGTTATTATAAGTATTTTCAAATACCTCATCCTCAAAAATTGAACATGATGAAAACATGATTAGAGAAAGAAAAAGATAAAAAATTTTCATTATAATTTTTGTTTAGGAATACCATCTTTGATTGACTTAATATTATTGTCCTTATCAAAATATACCAAGGTTGGTTTATGAATTTTTGCCTCAGTTTCTGCATATAAACCATACGCACAAATAATTATTATATCATTTGGTGAAGCTTTATGGGCTGCAGCACCATTAATAGATACAGTTTTAGAACCTGCCTCAGCTGACATTAAATATGTGGAAAACCTCTCGCCATTGGTTACATTATAAATGTCAATTTTTTCATATTCCTGTAAATTACCTTTCGTTAAAATATCAGTATCAACCGCACAAGATCCTTCATAATCTAATTCTACCTGTGTAACATTTATGCGGTGTAATTTGCATCTTAATAGGGTTTTCTGCATTTTAAACTCAAAATTTTATTTTAATTAATCAATATATTATCAATCAACCTGACATTACCTAATTTTACTGCAATAGCAATCAATACTGAAACATCATCATCTTTTGCATCGTCTAATGTCTCTGGGTTAAGTATAGATAAATATTCTGGATAAATATTATTTTCCTTAAAAGTTTCAATAGATTTCAAAATTAAATCATTATGACTTTGATTACCTATATTGTCTCTAATCCAGGTTAGTTGCTTATAAATTTTTGGAGCAATTTTTCTATTCTCACTAGTTAATAAATTATTCCTTGAAGACATAGCTAAACCATCAGGCTCTCGTATAATTGGACTACCTAAGATTTTAGTTTGAAAATTATGTTCTTTAAAAAATTTTTTAATTATTAAAAATTGTTGATAATCCTTAAGTCCAAAAACAGCATAATCAGGATTTAAAACTTTAAATAATTTTCTTACAATTGTAACAACGCCATCAAAATGCGTTGGTCTGCTCTTTCCACATAATTTTTTACTTATATTTGGAGCCTTATATTTCTGAATATTTTCAAGAATATTCTCTGAAGGACAGAAAACAAAATCACAACCCGCTTGTTCCAACTTAGATAAATCATCATCAAGGGTTCTTGGGTAACTATCAAAATCTTCATTAATACCAAATTGGAGAGGGTTAACATAAATAGAAGCTATAATTGTTTTTCCGACTTCTTTGGCTTTATCCAAAAGACTTAAGTGGCCACTATGAAGATTTCCCATAGTTGGAACAAAAGCAATCTCAGT
Source organism: Rhodobiaceae bacterium (assembly GCA_002723035.1). GTDB lineage: Bacteria > Pseudomonadota > Alphaproteobacteria > MED-G09 > MED-G09 > MED-G09. The sequence goes on from PBNH01000011.1 coordinate 11,585, forward strand.
GAAATCTTTCAAAACCTCTTTGGCGTCCTTCTCATTATTAATAATTTCCATTTTAATAAAAAGTATGAGCCCTTGAAGGGAATTTTTTAGTTTTCACACTTTTTACATATTTTTTCAAGGCTACCTCAACAGATGAGGAACCCTTTAAGAAGTCTTTTACAAATTTTGGTGGTTTTTCTAAACATGAAATTCCTAATAGATCATGTATAACCATAATTTGACCATCAGTTTCTGGACCAGCACCAATACCAATGACTGGTATTTTAAGTAAACTTGTAATTTCTTTTGATAAATCATTAGGAACACATTCCAAAAGTAACATTTCAGCACCCGCACTTTCTAATGATTGAGCTTCCTCTATAAGTTTTTGCCTTTTTTTTGTATCCCTTCCTTGAACAAAGTATCCACCAATTCTATTAATTGATTGTGGCGTTAATCCCATATGGGCACATACTGGTATACCGCGCTCAGCTAGAGTGCTTGTCATTTTACATATCCAGGAACCACCTTCAATTTTTACTGAATGTGCTCCATTTTGCATTAACTTTGTAGCATTTTCTAAAGCTAACTCATCTGTCGAATAACTCATAAAAGGCATATCAGCCATTATATGAGAGTTAACATTGCCTCGAGCAACACAATCAAGGTGATAAATAAGCTGATCCATGGTCACTGGCAAAGTACTATCGTGACCCTGTATAACCATACCTAGGCTATCACCTACTAGTATAACCTCTACTCCAGCCTCACTTATTTTTTGAGCTAAAGTAGACTCATAAGCAGTCAAACAACTAAATTTTTCTGAATTTTTTTTTAGTTTGCGTAATGTTGAAATAGTTATTGGTTTATTTTTATGAGTAGACATTTAATAAATAGATCTAGTTATAAAAAAATTAATAGATATTTTTTATAAATCCCCTTTTTTAATTTTCGATATCATATTTATCTAGCTTTATAAATACAAACTAATTTTTTAATAATTCATAGGACCTAGTTTTCCAGAATGCCCCTCTAATTTTTCATTATCAAATAATCTTTCACCCTGAGCAGTATCAAAAAATTCGTGCATCTCTATTATTTTGTTTTGATTGAAGGTCATAATATGACAATAAGTCATGTCAAGCTTTTCACCTTTATGAGTTTCTGCTCTTGCGCTCATAAGACCTGTGGCCCTATTTTCGTCAACACACATTACAGCCCAATTCTCAGCAAATTTTGTACTTTCTGCTTTTAAATTTGAAACCACTGCAGGAACAAGAATATTATATACATTATCTCTTCCTTCCCAACGCCCTGAATATGGGGACTCCCCGACAATATTAAAGACTACATCCTCATGCATAAGAGATATAATAGTGTCAAAATCACCCTTCACTATTGACGAATAATATGTTTCAATTATTTTTCTGTTATTTTCAACCTTAGTCAAAATAAAAACCCTATGAAATATTATTATAATTTTGGTGGTTCTTTAATATTTTGATCAATAAAATAATCAATATATTTATGAAAAAATTGATTTCCTTTCTCATTTCTGCCAAATAAGACACTTTCGTTTGATTGAGAGTTGAGTCCTTTTTGAATTTCTATTCCTAGCAAGTAATCTTCATCATTAACCACATTTCTTAAAAATTCCATATTTTGATCAAGTTCTGCTAATTCTTCATCATTTTGAGGAGGCTGAGGGGCAATGTAATGAAGAACAGTTGTGTTGTCATATGGAGTTTTGCCTGGAAGAATTTGAGCTACCTGTCCAATACCTAATCCCAGTGAAATTGCTATATTAGGGAAAATTGTCCTTACAAAATCAACGCCGCTACCTTCTTTTTTCCACCACTCGTCTTTCGGTAGTTCAAAAATTTCTTCAATATTTGTAGAGGCAAATGCTATTCTTAAGTGAGGACCGAATGCTGTAAAATCCATAATGTCATTCATAGTCATTGTTGCAATAGTGTCTTTATGTGCGGTATTAAAGTGATATCCCTCTAAATATCCGTCAAAAGCAATTTTCCAATTGGCCCCTTCAATGACTTTAAACCCGTGATAATACCAATTCTCTAATTTGAAGTGTTCAATTTCAGGAAGCATACCACCAAGAAATTCTTCAAAATTAATATCTTCATTCTTAGAGAGTGTTACAAATATCATTCCACCTAACTCTTTACTTGGTAATTTAGCAAGGCCGAAGCAGCTAGTATCAAATTCACCAAATTTCTGTTTGTCAGTAACGCCCATTAAAATTCCAGTATTAGTAAAAGTCCATCCATGGTAAGGACAAGAAAATCTACTCCTATTTCCTATACCAGGCTCGGCAATAATAGCTCCTCGATGAGTACAAACATTTCTAAAAGCGTTTACAACTCCATTTTTATCGCGAGTTATTAATAAAGGAACACCAGTAATCTCCATTGATTTGTAATCACCGGGATTTGGTATTTCAATTGTCATCGCTGCCATTAAAGGTAGCGTTTGAAAAATATTTTTTATTTCTGAATTCCACCTCTTCTCACAGGTATAATCGGTGGTGGGAATTGAGAGAACATCTTGAGCTTGATCAGTAGTATCATTCTTGACATGTCCAACAATTTTTTCAGCTATTTTATTGTATTCTTCTTTACGATTCATAACTTATTCCAAATTAAAGATTATTATTATATAAAACTTTTTAAAATTTAGTCATTATAAAATTTAATAATTTGTTGGCTAAATAAAAACCCCGCTTTTGAAGCGGGGTTTAAATAATTTGTTGATAAACCTAATTATTTACCAACGGTACCCAGCTTCAATTCCATATTCCATTGGTTCGCCATAAAGAGTAAAATTCCATAAACCAGCAACGCTATTCGAACCAACCCTGTATGTTTCATCAGTTAGATTTTTACCATAAACAGTCACCCAATAAGTGTCATCAACATTTCTCCAAGTAATATTAGCATCAATCAAAGTTCTATCTTCTAATTGACTGTATATTGGATTAGTTGGCTGAGTTTGTGCTTCATCTTGATAATTACCTAAAACGTTATAGGTTAAAGAACCATTAGCGCCCAGATCTTGATCATAAGTGAGGGATAAGCCCCAGCTCAACTCAGGTGAAAATGGAAGCTCAAAACCACTAAAATCAGTTGGATTATCAACACCATCATTAGGAGATTCGTCCCATAAGAAGACGTCATATTTATGATCCTGAGTAGCAATATTAGCATCAATACGGAAGTTATCTGTAACAAGATAATTTAATTCGATTTCGATACCTTCATTTGTTGATTTACCGGCGTTAACCTTAATTGTTTCTTGATATGGAGGTATTGGTAAAGGAAGAACCTGATTTCTTTGTAGATCCTCAAATTCGGTATTAAAAATTGAGACGTTTAATCTCAGACGTCCGTCTAGGAAGTCACCTTTCATACCTAATTCAATATTTGTATTTGTTTCAGGATCATATGGATATGCACAAGAATAAGTAGTAGAACATGTTTCAGTATAACCCCCAGCCATAAAGCCAGTTGCTAATGAAGCATAAAACATAACATCTTCGTTCATAGTATAATCAACAACTAATCTGTATGTTGTTTCACTCCAGTCATCAGTGTTATTGACACAAATTTCTCTTAAATCACAACTTAACCAATCAGTATGAAATTGAGGAACATCATCATCACGCGTAAAACCACCTGTGCTAATATTATTGTTAGCTCTTCCAAGAGCGTTTACACCATTAGTTCCAGTTTCACGAACAAATGTCTTCTCATCTTGAGTTTCACGAACACCTGCAGAAACTCTCCAAGCCTCATTCAATTCATAGGTAAAATCGAAGTAAAAAGCTTTACTAGTTCTGTTTTGATGAGTAGCAGTTGAAGAATAATCAGTGTGAATATATCCAGGAACACCTAAAAACCACTGAAGACCAACGGCAGCATAAGCTGCAAAGTTTAAATTATCTTCTGCATAGCTAACACCTGCGGTAAAATTAAACGGGCCATCATACTCACTTGTCAAACGAAATTCCTGTTGCATTTGATCTCTATCGGTATTTCTTGATGCATCATATAAACTTGCGAATGCTTCACCAGTATATGTACTTGCATTAAGCTCCCTATGATTTCTATATCCTGTAATAGATTTTAAAGTTAAATTCTCACCAATAGCAAATGTTTGATTTAAATAAACACCTTTACTATCCATTCTATGACCTCTACAAGTTGATAGTACAGCATTACAATGAAAGCTCTCACCTGTTTCAAATACATTGGTCCATTTTTCACCACCCCAATTTGGAGAAGGTGTATGAATTCCACTAAAACCTAAAAGACAGAATAACATACTGCTTGGACACTCTGTTTCATTCACAGCTGCAGGAGTACCTGAGTCGTCTTTACTTAGCTCAAAAGTTAAAAGAGCTGAATAGGTTGGAGATGCTTCATATAAAAATTTAATTTTAGCAGCCAATACATCTTTACCACCTAAATCTCCACCATCACCTCTATTTGCTAGAGATGTACCATCATCAGGCCAATTTCCTGTTGGATTAAAAAATGTTGGACCAGGGAAATCACTAGCGGGCTTGGAATTTGTATAAAATCCTTGATCTTTATCCCAAATAGCAGCAACTCTCATTGCAAGTTTGCCTTCAACAATTGGGACATTTAAGGCAAGTTTAAATTTATTAATACTTCCATCATTCCAATCATATTGACCAGCTAAAGCGCTAAATTCTCCAGAGAATTCGTCAAGGACTGGTTTTTTGGTTGTAACTGAAATAACACCACCGGTTGAATTTTTACCGAATAAAGTTCCTTGGGGACCACGATAAACTTCAATTTGCTCAATATCAAACATTTCAACAAATTGAGACTGAACGTGATTTAATCCAAAATCATCAACCAAGAAAGCTACTGAAGGATCTTCGGTAACAAGAATTGAAACACTTCCTGTACCTCTTATACCACCAGATACGGCGTTAAAACCTGGCTGGGTTGTTAATGTTAGATTTGGAACTAATGCCCCCAAATTTGTCACTTCATTTGCAAATGTATTATTGAAAGCTTGTTCAGTAATCGCTGAAACAGCGATGGCAGCATCCTGCTGACCAATATCTCTTTTAGTACCAGTAACTACTATTTCTTCAATATCTAAACGACTGCTTTGAGCAGATATGTTTTGGGAATAAAAAGAAACTATTACAAATAAAAATAGAGTAAAAATTGAAGCTAATTTTTTCATTAATTATCCTCCCCCCCTTATAATAACTAAAATAATATTAATTTAATCCTAAAAACAAAATTTTATCAAGTATTCATTAAAAATTTAATCGTAATCTAATATGCATAAATTCTAATATGCATAAATAAAGTAAAATTATTTGAGCATAAAAAACCCCGCTTAAAAGCGGGGTTTTAAATACTATATTTTTAAACTCAAAAATTAAGCGCTGCCTTTAGGCCGATTGACCTTGGAGCACCGTAACGAGTGAAATTCCAAAGCGCAGCAACTGGGTTGGCAGAAATTCTATGTGTCTCGTCTGTAAGATTTCTACCCCAAAGTGTTAGAGCAATATTATCGTTCATATCCCATGTAACATATGCATTCACCAAAGTACGCTCTTCTGCTTGCGTATTTCTCTTTTGCCTAATTGTTGGATTATCAATTGTTCCGCCCTCACCGTTCGCTGGAAATGGTGAAAGTTCGAATTCATCACGATGATGAACACTTGCGCTGTAAGTAAGAGTGCCACCTGATTGAAGGTCTTGGAAATAAGTAAACGTAAGACCTGCAGTTGTTTCTGGAGAGAAAGGAACACTTAATCCAGATAGGTCAGGATTCATTGTAACTCCAGAAGCAGCACCTGTTAATAAAGATCCCGCATCAAGTCCAGGAGAATAAACATCATATTCATGATCTAATAAACCTAAGAAACCATCAATACGAAGATTCTCTGTAGCTAAATACTGAAATTCAATTTCAAAACCAGTAGCAGTTGTTTCACCTTCGTTAACTGAAGCGGTTTCTTGGAATTGAGTATCACCTACTATTCTTGTTATAACAGAGTCTCTCTGAAGACTTTCATATTCTGTTTGAAAAATCGCGCCATTGAATCTTAATCTTCCATCCATTCTGTCAGCTTTAAATCCAAATTCAATATTTGTATTTTCTTCATCATTATATGGTTGACAAGTGAATACTGATCCACATGTTTCAGCAAAACCTCCTGAAACAAATCCAGTAGCTATGCTTCCATATAATAAAGTATCCTCATCAAGTTGATAGTCTAAAACCGCTCTCCATGTGTCGCCTTCAAAATCTTTATCAGCATTATAATTTAAACCAAAATCTTCTTTAGGGATTGGATTAGTCCATGGTCCCAAATATTGATCTGGAGTAAAAATTAAAGCAAAACCAGCACCATCAGATGCAAATTGTTGACGAGAGAATTTTTTTTCATCTTCTGTATGACGAGCACCAACAGTTAACTTAATTTGATCGGTAATATCAAAAGAAGCATCAATATAAAAAGCTGTTGTTTCTCGATCTTGAGCAGTGGCCTGAATTTCAGCTACATTTGCAAATTGAAGAGCACCCGATGTTCCAGCTGGTGAAACTAAATCAACAAAACCAAGATTACCAAAAACTACAAATTCCAGGTTATCTTCATAATAAGCAGCGCCTGCCACAAAGTTAAAAGCTCCATCAAATTTGGATGTAATTCTGAATTCTTGCTGAGTTTGCTCTCTAGCAGTATTTCTAGATGCATCATATAGTGATGTATAAGACTCACCAGTATATGTACTGTTGAGAACTTCATCTTGGTCACGAACACCTGTTATTGATTTTAATGTAAAATTATCAAAGTCAAATGTTTGAGTTAAATAAAATCCTTCAACTTCAATTGCATGACCTCTTCCTATACATGTAAAAGTATTACATGTTTGTGATTCACCTGTACTGAAAGGATTTCCAGGGTTTGGACCGTCTTGATAACCTGGGAAACCAAGAAGGGGAAATAAATAGCCTTCAGCACCACCACCTGGTGTATCATTTGCAGTTGCAGGGGCATCACTTGAGTCATCAAGATACTCATAGGTGAAATCAGCACGGTAAAATTCACTAGGCTCGAAACGCACTTTTAATTTCGCTGCGAGCACGTCTTTTCCGCCAATCTTTCCACCGTTACCAACAGATGTGAATGTTCCATCCGCATTTTGCGTTGTACCTACATCATTAATTTGTCCACCTTGACTAAAAAGTGCATTAGATCCTGGACCACCAAAAGAAACAATGTTTCCTGATGGTTTATTGTTTGTATAAAAACCTTCTTCTTCATCTTGTATAACAGATAATCTTACAGCAATGGTATCACCGATCGGAAAGTTAACTGCTGCACTGATTTTTTCAATAGATGCATCATTTGAGCTATATTGGCCATATGATGTTTCAAGATCAAAAAAAGTTTCACCTAAAACAGGTTTTTTAGTCGTAAAACTTATAGCTCCACCAGTAGTATTTTTACCAAACAAAGTTCCTTGAGGACCTCTATATATTTCTACCTGCTCCATATCAAACATCTCGATAGCTTGAGCCTGAACATGGTTAAAAGCAAAATCGTCAACAACAACCCCAACTGAAGGGTCTTTAGTTACCAAAATTGATATAAAGCCAGTACCTCGCATACCCCCAGCTATAGCGTTAAATCCATTTTGTGGAGTAAGAGTTACATTAGGTGCTAATTGACCTAATGCAAAAACGTCATTTCGAAATGTATTATCCAATTGTTTTGCAGTTAATGTTGAAACCGCGATTGGAACGTCTTGTTGAGATATATCTCTCTTAGTACCAGTAACAATAATTTCTTCTAAATCTAAACGGCCACCATCGCTTGATTGAGCAAAAGATAAGTTAGAATTAAAAGAAACAGCTACTAAAGTTGCTAAAAGAAAAAGTTTAGTCGTTAATTTCATGGAATTTCCTCCCCAGGAATTATTTTTAACAAAATTAAAATTTCAATTATTTAAATACTTAGCTGAAATTATAGCTTATAACAAACAAAATATAAATTTTTATTGTGATAAAATCTACATTTAGCGTTTATTAAACTCTATTAATATTATAAGAAAAATTTATTCTCCAATAAAAACAAAAAATTTATAGTTTAAAATATGAAAAAATTTATTGAATAAATTTAATTAGATTGAGATAATAATAATTATGATAATTTTACTTTCACCAGCAAAAACACTTGATTACGAACGGACAACAATAAATGCATCTCATTCTGTTCCAAGTTTATTATCAAGGTCAAAAACTCTTATAAATGACTTAAAGGAAAAAAAACCAAATGAGATATCAAGTCTAATGAATATAAGTGATAAATTAGCCTCATTAAATAGCAATAGATATAAATCTTGGAAAGGGTTAAAAAAAGAGTCTGTTAATTCAAAACAAGCGATATTTGTTTTTAAAGGTGATGTTTACCAAGGTTTAGATATAGATAGTTTTACTAAAAAAGACATTGAATACTCTCAAAATCATTTAAGATTATTATCAGGGTTATATGGTTTACTTAAACCTTTAGATATTATTGAACCTTATAGATTAGAAATGGGCACAAAGTTAAAAACTAATAAAGGCAAAAATCTATATGATTTTTGGGGACAAGATATTTGTAATGAACTGGTAAAAGATCTTAAATCGATAAGATCAAATACCATTATTAACTTAGCTTCAAATGAATATTTTAACTCAGTTAAGAATGTTAAAGAAACTAGTAATGTTATTTCACCAGTATTTAAAGATTTCTCAAAAGGCAAATATAAGATTATTAGTTTTTATGCAAAAAAAGCTCGTGGATTAATGGCTGCTTGGATTTTGAAGAATAAAATAAAAGAAGATAAGCTGAATAATTTTAACTCTGATGGCTATTATTTTTCGCCAGAAGAGTCTTCTAAAAATTCTCCTGTCTTCTTAAGAGATTAGTCTTTAAAATTGTTTTTAATTTTTAAAAATTTTTTTGCTCACCAAACAATAAGATATCTTTTTACATTTACTTTTTTCACAGGCTTTCTAGTTAATTATTTCGACCTTTGGGGGAAGTGGCCTTTAATGATTTTAGTAATTTTTTTAGCACCAATATATGAATGGTTTGCGCATAAATTTATTCTTCATAAAGAACTTACAAATAAAAATAAATGGTTAAGAAAATTTCAAATAAAGTTGCATCATGGTCATCATGCAGATCCCAATGATATTGATCTTCAGTTTGCCCCTTCTGTGGCAATTATTACTTTATTTATTCAAACTTATTTTTTTTACTCCATATTATGTCTAAGTTTTAAAACAGCTTTAGTCCCAATATTTTCAACTTTTTTGTATTATCTTTTTTATGAATGGATACATCTTGCTCATCATTCAATGCATTACAAACCAATAACGAAAATTGGGAAAAGTCTAAAAAATGCACATATGCAGCATCATTTTCACAATGAGAACTATAACTGGGGCATAACTAATCTTATGGCTGATTATTTTTTAAAAACATTAAAATCATCGAAAGAAATAAGTAAAAGCCCTACAACGAAAAGGATTTCTGGTTACTTAAAAGATTAAATATTTAATAATATTTTTTGTTGAGGTATTTTATCTCATGTCTTATAAGAGTTTATTTGTGGGGCCATAGCTCAGTTGGGAGAGCGTCTGGTTTGCAACCAGAAGGTCGTCGGTTCGATCCCGTCTGGCTCCACCAATCTTTTAGTGCAGTGACTGTAATTCTTTATTAAGTGATTTTCTTCCAAGAAAGAAAATTAAAAATGAGAGCGGCCCAAATATCAAAAAGGTATTACTAAGCGCAATATTAATTGACATATCGTTTTCAAAAATCACACTTGTAAAAAATGGTACAACTGTAGGACCAAGGCTTAAACCTACTATATTCATAATAAAAACATATAAACCTGATACAGAACCTCTGTAGTTTTGTGGTGTCATTTTTTGTAGTCCAGAAGCAAAGCAGGCCATTGGTAGTGTTATAAAAAAACTTATAATAAACATTCCAGGTAAGACAAACTGCTCAGTAACAAATAAAAAGGTAATTGCAGGAATTACTGAAACTGCTGAGGATGAAATAAGAAATACACTGTGAGTAGAGTTTTTTATATTTCTTCTCTCTAAAAACTTTTCAACAACTGGTCCAGACAAAACACCAATCGAGCCAGAAACTAATGTGACAATTCCAAAAAGATATCCAACTCTTGATAAATCCCAACCATGGATACGAGAAATATACGTTGGAACCCACGCTTGAAATGTATAAAGAAGAACTACAATAAATGACGCAGCAATCATTAGGGTAAAATAAGCTGAAAATTTATTCCTTATATATTTAATCACATCTACAAAAGACTCTTCATGCTGCTTCTCTTTATTAATGACACCTTTTCTTATTGGATCAGTAAGAAAAGCAAGACCCAAAGATAATATAAATCCTGGAATAGCAATTAGAATAAAAATCATTTGCCAAGGTTGAAGAGTAAACCCTAAAAAAACAATTGGATCAGTATAAAGTTGAATTACAAGTCCTCCAAAAAGAAGAGCTAACCCCTGACCAATGTAAGGACCCATAAGATAGAAACTCATCGGGAAAGCTCTATCCTCAGGTCTAAATAAATCTGCAATTATTGACCATGATGCAGGAGTTACAGCAGCCTCTCCAGCTCCCACACCGGCTCGAGAAACAAATAGACTATAATAGTCGCTAGAAAATCCATGAGCTGCAGTAGCTATACTCCAAAGAATAATGCCACCAATTAAAACAGCAATTCTATTGAATTTATCAACCATTCTTCCCACAGGAAGACTGAAAAGAATATAACTAATCATAAATCCAGGACCAAGAATTTGACCCATTTGTATATCTGATAGCTTTAAGTCACCTCTTATTGGATCAATAAGAAGATTAATCATTGCCCGATCAATAAATGAAACTGTATATGTAATTAGTAAAAGAGTAGTAAAAAACCAAGCATAATTTTTACTAGGCCAATTTATTTCTTCACTCATGATTTCTCCCCAAAGCTAATAAAATATAACTACCTTTTTATTAACATCAAGTAGCTTAAGGTATTTTGCTTCTCAAAACATAATGAAATGAATTAATAATTTATTAATAAAAAACCCCGTTAAAGATAACGGGGTTAATTTCAGTAACTTAAAAATTTAATTAGTTCCAAGTTTTAACATGAAGCATTAAATTTGTACTTAATAATTTTCTAACATTACTAGCTCTTTTTTGAAATTTTTGACCATTATCACTACTGAGCGTTGATGAAATACCATCCATTAGAGCATCTAATGATGGTCCTGACATTACAACATAATGAGTCCTATTTTCTGTTCCTGTAAAAGTATCTTGATAAAGAGTCGCTGAACCAGGTAAATCAGCTGATCCTATAAAGTCTGAAAAAACTTCTCCATATCTTTTTGCGTCTTTTACTCTTAAATTATAAAGAGCTAAATATGGATTTTTTTCAAAATCTACATCACCAAAATTAAGCATGGGTGTTCCAGCTCCTTCTAAACCAGGAACAATTACAGTAGATAGATCTCTCAAGAAATCTTGTCCGGCTTGTGATTGGAAGATTGCTCCAGCCTTTTCAAAAGAAGCTCCATTTGGGTGTTGCTGAACCGCACAATGTGTCTCAGATTCTTGACCATTCAATAACATTGCCCACAAAGTAACTGATGGAAGACCCTTTGCAGCATCATTTGCCATAAAATTATCCATTTTTTCAACCACTGCTGCATCCTCAGTAGTTGAAAAACAATAATAAGCATCCATTGGTGCGGCCCCTAATTTTACAAAAGATAAGACCCCAAAAATAATTGGCATAAATAAATATTTTTTCATTTTCTCTCCTTTAAATAATTTAAAGATCTCAATATTTTAGTTATTTGGATCATTGAGAACTTTTTCGATCATAAAACCATCACCTCTACAACTTGCAAAATTTTCGTTATAATCCCTGTAAGATTTCCAACCTCCATCTGACTGGTCTTGCTGATATATTTGCGCTGACTCAACATCAGGGTAAACGGCAATATGAGCGAAATCCCCAGGAGCCTCTTCCATGCCAATTCTTGGGTAAACATTAGCCCAACCAATTAAACCTCTTGGATTTTCTTCAAGTTCACTAGCTCGTTTTGCATGTTCTTCAAGCAAATCTTCATAGCTTACACCTTCGTTTAAGGAGCACCAATTCCACGAAACAATTCTTTCTTTGTCTTCAGAAAGGGCTTTTTCATTCAAATAATTTGGAACTGCAGCAGCAATTTTAACCGCGCAATTAGCAAGACTTATCCATTTTTCATTTAACCTTTGTCCTGATTTTGTACCCAGCCATTTATCCCAGCCTTTACCGGAATTGATATGAGAAGTATTAAGTAATTCAATAAAATCATAACCTGCTCTAATAAAAGAGTTCTGAGGATACAATGGTGTTTGACGAGCATAATATACCTCTACATCGTTCTTTTTTGCCCATTTGAAATATTCATTTACTAATGCGTCATAATCATTCATGGTTGCACCTTCGTTTAACTTACAAAGTTGAATTTGTAAGTTTGATGGACCAATATGATCATTAGCAAAAGAATTTTCTGAAATAGCAAAGGTTAATGCAAAAATCAAAAAAGATAATATTATTTTTTTCATTTTTTTCTCCATTATAAATATTAATGATTACAGATATTAATTTTTTGGAAAGTTTAATACTTTATCTGAATATAATTCTTCTCCTGAACAACTTGCATAATTTTCATTATAATCATAATAATTTTCCCATCCGCCAGAAGCAAAAGCCTCTTTATATTCCATAAAGGACTCAATATCTTCGTAAAAACCAAGATGAACAAAATCACCTGGAGCTTGAGCGCCACCAGTTGAAGGAGCAACTATTACCCAGCCACTAAGTCCAACATTATCTTTCTTTAATTCCTGAATCATTAAATCATGACGAGCCTGCAATTCATCAAAAGATACACCATCATTTCTTGAACACCAATTCCAACTAACAACTCGATCATCGTCAGACTCAAGCGCTTTTTGATCCAAATATTGATCATAAGCATGCCCCATTTTTACATAGCATGTTGCCTTTTCTTGCCATTGTTTTGCTAGTTTTTGGCCCTCTCTAGAACCCCTCCAAAGGTCCCATGCCTTTCCAGTTATATCAAATGGTCCAGCTAGAATTTCTTGAAAATCAAATCCTCTATTTGAAACAAAATTATCATGGGGGAATATTGGCATTTGTCTTGATACATAGACCTCGACGTCATTTTTCTTTGACCACTTAATATAATCATCAACTGCATTTGAATATTCCTTCATCGAAACACCCTCATTCAATTTACAAAAATTTACCTGCATGTTGTAAGGTTCTGTTTCAGAATGATCATCTGCTCTTAAATTTAATGTTGAAGAAATTGAAGCAAATAAAGCAACAAAAATAATTAAAAACTTTTTCATAATACTCTCCCATGTTTTTGATATTGATTCTTAACTAGCCTCTTTCAGTTACAGGTGAATTGGAAGGGCAAAGTAAAAAAAAAATTAATAAAATTTAAAAATTTATACATAATGTTGTGAATAATGGGGATAACTGTATCTTTTTAATAATTTCTTAAAAATCAACTTTACAAAAAAATAATATTCTAATGATTACTAAATCACCCTTTTGGAAATATTATTTCTATTTTGGAGAAGAATTGGAATGAATATAGTCTATTTAAATCAAAATTTTAAATAGGAGTAAGTCATTCATAAGTAAATAATTTAGTTGAGCCAACAATTTTAATTGAGGAACCAATTAATTAGGAATTTAAGAATTAATTTTAATTCAGGATTTTGATTTATATTCTTTTAATCTTTGTTCCATGTCATTAGGATAAGTCCAATCATCGCCCATTGCTTGCTCCACTCTAAGCTCTTTGGGGATCTTGTTTAATCCAATAATTTTATCAGCCTCTTGATGCCAATGATAAATTCTAGCTTCCTGATAACTAAGAGGGACACCGTCAAAAGCATAAGAGTCAACAGCCTTTTGAATCCAACCCCCAAATTGAAGATCTTCATCAAGAACATCATTAAATCCTTGGATTTGAGAATCCCATATTGCTGGACGTTCACCTTCTCCCCAATCGGGAGCTATCCACATAACTTCAAAAATACATTCTTTTATGCTAGTTGGCCACCATGATAAAATAGGAAATCCTCTTTCAGACATTGGAGAAACTAAATTAGGCATTAAATTATATGATTGAGTACATGTGCGGGCAATATAACCTGCTGTTTCAATGGTTGGCCTAGGATCTTCTGTACCTATCTCAATGCCTAATTTTTTAACACCCTTAGGTAATGGATGATAACTTGTTGAATTAGGATCGGAAGAATCTGAGGTTCCATAAACTGGTAAGTCTGGGAAAGATCTACTTGGTGCAACCATCCTTCCATGCCCATGAGGATAAAAAGTATTTACATTTCCTCTATAATCTAACCCAACATGAACAGTTTTTGGATGAATAGATGCAACATGATAAACTTCCATATTTGCTTCCATTGCAATCTTCCAATTGCATTTAACAACATAGCTATATTGATCCACTAAGCGGAGGGTTTCAAATTGGAATTCCTGAAACTCATCATAGATTGGACCTAAGCTTTCTCTCAAAGTGATTGCGTCAAAATCAAAGTTTATAAATATAAGATTACCTAACAATTCAATTTTTATTTTATGAAGGCTTCTACAAGAGTCATCAAAATCTATAAAATCCTGAGGATCTCTTTTACCAACTAAGTCACCATCTAAGTTATATTTCCAACCGTGATAACCACACAATAGACTTTTAGTCTTACCATACTCTTCTCTAACTATGGCAGCTCCCCTATGACGACACATGTTATAATATGCAGCTACCTCATCTTTATTTTTTCTAACTAGAATAACTGGTTGGCCTGTTTTCTCCCATAATTTATAACATCCCCTCTCTGGAATTTCATCAAGATGACCGGCCAGTAACCAAGTTTTCTTCCATAGATTATTTTTTTCCAATTCAAAAAATTCTTTGTCGGTATATCTCTTTCCTGGAAGGTCCGGCAATTTAGGAAAGCTGATTGGTGGAGATTTTCTATTTCTCTCATACTCGATTAAATCTTTTATTTTATCAATTTGTATTTGATCCATTAATAACTCCCCAATAAAGTTTAACTATTTTTTCCTAGATAGAAAAAATTGTCTAGGATTTTTAGAAAAAAATTGTAAGCTATAAAAATGTTTATTTCTAAACGACCAATAATTCAAATAGCTTACGCAGTCAAAGATGTAAGAAAATCTGCATCTTTATGGTCTAAAAAATTTAACATTGGCCCTTTTTACATAAATGAACATATAAAAATATCAAACACACTAGTTAACATGAAAAAAAGCGAGTTTGATCATTCTTCTGCTTATGGGTGGAGAGAAAATACCATGATTGAATTAATATGTGATCATCAAATTCAAGATATTCCAAGCAACAGTAATTCAAATGGAATACATCATATTGCCTGGATTGCCCCAGACTTTGAAAAAGAGAGAGAAATTTTAAATAAAAAAGGATGTGAAGAAGTTTTATCTGCAAATGTTGGACACCGAAATGGAATGAAATTCGCTTGGTTTTATCCAGGGAATGAAGTAAATCATTTTTATGAAATCTATGAAAAAAGTGATGATATCAATAATTTCTATTCATTTTTATATGAACAATCGAAAAGCTGGAAAGGAGAGAATCCAGTAAGAAATATTTCAGATATAAACTAAAATTCTTTTACCCTAATACTTTTGCAGTTTCTGCCTCATAAGCCTTCATATCAAAATAATCTCTCCAATTACATATAAGGCCATCTTTAAATTCCATAACCCCCATAACTAAAATATCCATCCATTGACCATTGATTTCAAATCTATCAGTTCTTTCAGTTAAAACAACGCCATCAGGATTTTCAGCGATATTATGTACAATCCACTCGATGTTTGATGCCATTTGGATAAATGTCTCTAAAGAAGGTCTAATTTCTTCCTTACCTCGCTGAGGTTCCATAGGAATATTATGATAAAAACAATCATCAGTCATAGCGTTCATAATTCCATCAATGTCTCTATTATTCCAATGCTCAAAAAATTTTAAAGCTCTTGTTGTATTATTCATTTTTTATCCCCTAAAAATTAAAAGTTTATCATAATAAAATTTTTTCATATTTAATACGTAAATTTTTCTTTTGAACCTTTCCCATCGCATTAATTGGTAATTTATCAATCCAAATAATAGATTTTGGTATTTTAAATTTAGACAATTTTCTATTTAATACTTCAATAATATCATTTTCAGAAATTTTTGATACTTTGCTATCTCTAACTAGGACTGCAATAGGAGACTCCCCCAAATCTGAGTGTTTAACTCCAATTATTGCGCTCTCTCTAATTCCTTCAATAGTATTCAAGATTATTTCAATTTCTTTTGGATAAATATTATACCCTCCAGATATAATCATATCGCTTGATCTACCTGATAGAGTTAATCTACCAGTCTTATCAATTTGACCAATATCACCAGTTATAAAAAAGCCATCTTCAGTAAATTCTTCTTCTGTTTTTTCCCTCATTCCCCAATAACCAATAAAAACATTAGGTCCTTTTACTTCAATAATACCTTTCTCATTCTCTGGTAAAATTTTTCCTTCTTTGGTAGCTCTGATTTTAATTTTGGGAAGTGGAAAACCTACAGTACCCTCAACTCTATCACCATCAAGAGGGTTTGAGGTAATCATCCCTGTTTCAGTCATTCCATATCTCTCAAGAATCGAATGATTTGTTTTTTTCTTAAATTCTTTAAAAGTTTTTTCAGTTAATGGTGCAGAACCTGAAATAAATAAACGCATATTTTTATATGCCTTTTCACCAAATACTTCTTCATTAACTAACCTATTATAATAAGTTGGAACACCCATCATGACTGTGGATTTAGGAAGATTTTTTAAAACGTCTTCAATATTAAATTTTTCTAAAAAAATTATTTTTGAAGCACTAAGTAATGCTGTATTCAATGCAACAAATAGACCATGAACATGAAAAATTGGTAATGTATGCAATAAAATATCTTCGCCAGTAAATCCCCATATTTCTCTTAAGGCGAGAGCATTTGATGATAAATTGCTATGGGTAATTATAGCCCCCTTTGATTTACCAGTGGTACCAGATGTAAATAAAATCGCAGCAATATCATGATCTTTACAATTTTCAAATATATTTAATGGATCCATTGATAAAATTTCAATAAGAAGCGGATCGCTATCACTTGTTCCAATTGTTTTAAAAAAATGAACACCTAACTTGGCACAAATATTTTCTAAATCATCATTTAATTTTGGTTTACTAACAAAGAGCTTTGGCTGAATATTTTGAATAAAGTACTTTACTTCATCATTAGTATAGGATGCATTCAAAGGCGTATAAATTACTCCCATCCTTAAACAACCTAAATACAATCCAATTGCCGATAATGATTTATCTATTTGACAAATCATTCTGTCACCTTTTTTTAATCCTAAATCATATAAAAAAGATGCGAAATGTGCTGATAAAATATCCAAATCTTTGAACGATATTTTTTTATAATCTGGAATTTCTATACAAATCTTATCTAAATCTGATTTAAAATTTTTATATAAAATTTTATATAAATTGTGATTCATTTAAAAACCATGCAATTAATTTATTGGGATAACCAAACCTTCCTTTCTTGGATCAGCTCCGCCAACATATCCATCATATTTTTTTAATGCTATATGAAGCCCACTTCTTTTGTTCTGAATTTTAACTGGATGACCTAGTAACTCTAATCCTGCTTTTAAATTTTCTAAAGAGGTATTTTTCTCTAATTCTGTATAACTACCTCTGTTCATATAATGAGGAAGATTGACAATTTGAGATGGATCTAAATTCCAATCAATAAGACCTAAAACAGACTTAGTTACATAATTAATGATACTTGTTCCTCCGGGTGAACCTGTAAGCGCAAATAAATTATTATCTTTGAAAATTATTGTTGGAGTCATAGAAGACATAGGTCTTTTATTGGGCTCAACCCTATTTGCTATTTTTTTGCCATTTAATTCAGGCATCATTGAAAAATCAGTTAATTCATTATTAAGTATAAAGCCACCCGCCATTAAATGACTACCAAATGGGCCTTCAACAGTAGAGGTCATGGAAACTGCATTACCCTCTTTATCAACTATTACAAAATGACTTGTCGATGGTTTTGAGATATCGATATTTTTTTCAAATTCCTCAGCGCCTGGAGGATTCCCATGATTAATAGTTTTAGAATAACGATTTAAGGTAATTAATTTCTCTCTTTCACTCAAATAAGATTCGTTCAATAAGCCTTCAACTGGAACATCAATAAAATCAGAATCACCCATATAATAAGCTCTATCGGCATAAGCAATCCTATTAACCTCAGAAAATAAATGAATCATTTCAACTGAATTAGGATCCATTGATCTAATATCAAAATTTTCAAAAATTTTGAGCATCATTAACATTGTTAATCCACCAGATGATGGTGGGCCCATGGCACAAACATTATAGGATCTATATTTTCTACATAGTGGCTCTCGCCAAACAATTTGATAATTTCTCAAATCCTCAAAAGACATTTTTGATTCTTTGTTATTATTGTTTAATGCATCAATAATTAGTTTTGAGGTTTCACCTTCATAGAAATCATATGAACCATACTTTGATAATCTTTTTAAAGTTTTCGAATATTCTATATTTTTTAATATGTGACCCACCGGAACTGGTTTTTTCAACCCTTCAGAGTTTTCAACAAAATAATATGAAGCTGCCGGTTCTATTTTCTTTAAAGGTTTTAGATAACCTAAAATTGAATTCAGAGCTGGCGATACAGGGAAACCATTTTCAGCTAAATTAATTGCATATTCAAAAAGCTCTTCCCAAGGTAGTTTACCGAATTTTTTATGCGTTTCTTCTAATAGTTTTATAATACCTGGAACACCTACAGACTGAGAGCCAACAACAGCGTCAGGATAAAACTTCTTCTTATTACCATCGCTATCTAGAAATAAGTTCTCATTTACTTTAGATGGTGCTTTTTCTCTTCCATCTACAGAATAGAGCTTTGATTTGCTTTCATCCCAGTAAAGCATAAAAGCACCGCCACCAATTCCTGTGGCCTGAGGTTCAGTAAGGGTAAGTACTAATTGAACTGCGACTGAGGCATCAATAGCATTACCTCCTCTATCAATAATATCCTTTGCAGCTCTGGAAGCGTGCGGATTTGAGGTTGCTATTATGCCTTTAGACGAAGAAGGGCTCTCAGCATAAGTAGATGTGAGAAAGATAAAGGATAAAATAAAAGAAAAAATAAATTTCATAAAATCTCCAAACCAATTAATTTTTCATACTATACAATTTTAATAGCTTTGTTTAGTTTCCTTATAATGATTAGTACAGGAAAAAAAAATCTTATTACAGATGTTGATGGAGTTTTAGTAGGGAACTCTCAAAATGAAAAAGTCTGTACTGGATGCACAGTTATTACTCCGATTGAAGGAAGTATTGCCTCAGCTGATGTTAGAGGCGGCGCACCTGGAACAAGGGAAGTTGGTGCATTAAATCCTTACAATTTAGTTGATACTGTTGACTCAATTGTGCTTTCAGGCGGATCTACATGGGGATTAGAGGCGGCTAGTAGTGTAGGGAATTATATTGGCTCGCAAGGAAGAGGTTACAAATCATCTGAGAATTCCAAACATATTCCTATGATACCTGGAGCAATTCTATATGATCTTGCCAATGGTGGTGATAAAAACTGGAGAGATAAATCTCCTTATTACGATCTAGGAGTAGAAGCAGCAGAAAATTTATCCAATGAAATTATTCTTGGAAATAGTGGTGCTGGTTATGGTGCAATGGCTGGTTTATTGAAAGGTGGTCTCGGAAGCGCATCTTTTGTTACAAGCGATGGATTACAAGTTGGGGGTTTGTTTGCTGTAAATAGTTATGGATCAGCAGTAAATGATGAAACAGGACAATTTTGGGCGGCAACGGATGAGTGTAAAAAAGAATTTGGGGGAAAAGGAGCTCCTAATCAAGCCTCTTTGAATATCCTTGGTGGGACTTCGGACACCAGGTCTATGCCAAAACAAAATACAACAATAGGTGTTATTGCAACTAACGCAAAACTTGAGTCACGGAGTGCAAAAAGAATAGCTATAATGTCACATTCAGGAATGTCACGAGCAATTAGACCAATTCATTCACCCGTTGACGGTGATGTAATATTTGTATTAAGCACTGGAACACTAAAAAAGGAATTATCTCTTAACGACATAAATATAATTGGAGAACTAGGAGCAAGAGTATGTTCAAGGTCAATAGCAAGAGGTGTTTATGAAGCAAAAAGCCTTGAAGATATGGTGTCCTGGAAAGAAAAATATGAATAATTCTTTCTTTGTAAATTTTAGTTTATAATGTTTCTGTGCGCCGGTAGCTCAGCTGGATAGAGTACTTGACTACGAATCAAGGGGTCGGGAGTTCGAATCTTCCCCGGCGCGCCATTTTGAAAACTATATGGGTAGATATGGACTATTTAATTCTATTATTACTAATCTCATTATTAGTCATTATGGCCTTAATATTTTTCAATATTAATAAACAAAATAAAGAAACTCACGATAACAAAAATATTTTTATAGACTTTGAAAAAAAACAAGAAAATCAAAACGAAACCCTTAATAGACAAGAAAAGGCCCTATCAGATTTAAGAATTTCTATTGAAAATTTTCAGGAGCCAATTCAAAAGCTACGCAATTATTTATCTGGCGGAACCAAGGCAGGGCAATTTGGGGAATGGTCATTGAAAGCGATTATTCAAGATATTTTTCCTGAAAATAGATATAGAGAAAATGAAGAGATTATTGAAGGTAGCGGCAAAAGAGTAGAATTTGTAATTATCTTACCTGGTGGTTTATTGCAGCCTATTGATGCAAAATTTCCATCCGGTTTATACGATAATTATATAGAAGCCTCTTCAAAAGGTGATAAAGAGAAAGTTAAATCATCAAAAAAAGATATTGAAAGACACGTTAAAAGTGATGCTGAGGATATAAAATCAAAATATCTTCAAGCTGGTAAAACATCAGATCTTGGTATTATGTATATACCTAGTGAAGCACTTATTCAGCTAATTGATACATTGGATATGAGAGAAGAATTGTTTCGAGACTATAGAGTGTTAATATTAGGCCCAAATTCGCTTGCGGCCTATTTGTTAAGTATTTCTATGAATTATAGAGTTGAGTCATTTAATGAAAGAGCCTCTGAAATTATGAATGAGTTTGGAAAATTAAAAAAAGAGTTTGAAAAATTTAGTAATTCTACAAATGAACTAAGAAAAAAAGCTGAGGAAATTCTCAATAAGATTGATGAATATGGTACAAGAGAGAGAAAAATGTCAAAAGCCATTGATAATATGGAAAATATTAACAACGAAAAAAAATAATATATTCCTTCACTTAATTTGACTTAAGAATATGTTGGTTTTATAACCCTGTAAGTTTAAATTTTAAAGGTTAAATTATGAAAAGAACATTCCAGCCTAGTAACTTAGTCAGAAAAAGACGCCATGGTTTTCGTTCAAGATTACAAACTGTTGGTGGCAGAAATGTCTTATCTAACAGAAGAGCTAAAGGTAGAAAGTCTCTATCAGCTTAAATAGTTAATGAAATCTGAACAAGATGAGAGTGGCTTCGAAGAATTAGAGTTTTTTTTAAGTAAAATTACTAAACGTTCAGATTATGTTAAGGCCTCAAGAGGCCGATATATAAAAACATCAAGTCTATTTCTTCAGAAAGTCAAAAGAAATGATAAAAAGATTCCCAGATATGGGGTAACAGCCTCAAAAAAAATTGGTACAGCTGTTGAACGAAATAGAGCAAAAAGAAGAATAAGACATGCAATTAAAGAAGTGCTTCCAAAGTATGGAAAAAATGGTTACGACTATGTAGTTTTAGCTACAATTAAAACCAATAAAGTTTCTTGGAAAACTGTTCTAAATGATTTAGAGAAGGCTTTTAGGGAGATTAAATAATGAATGATTCATCAAGGTATATAATGGCAATTGTTTTAGCCATGATAATTCTTTTTACCTGGCAAATTTTATTTCCTGTAGATCAACCTAATTATGAACAGGAAAATAGGCAAGAAACATCCTTAAATGAAATCGCTATACCAGAAACTAATAATATAATTCCTGAGGCAGTAGCTAATTGTAATTCAGAAAAGATAATTATTGATAATGAGAGACTAGAGGGCTCAATTGATCTTTGTGGAGCACAAATTAATGAAATTTTCTTAAAAAAATTTAATAACACGGCAGATATAGATAGCGATTATGTTCAATTGTTTAAAAAAGATTCTTATTGGGTTGAATCAGGTTGGCTAGCGCCTAGGGGAGCAAATTTTTTATTGCCTGATGAAAATACACTCTGGACATTAGAATCGCAAAATAGCGTTCTATCCCCAAATACACCTATAGTTATTTCATGGGAAAATGGCGATGGTTTAAAGTTTTTTCAAAAATATTCCTTAGATGAAAATTATCTTTTTTCATTTACTCAAGAGGTTGAAAATAATACCCCTGGGCTGATAACATTATTCCCATATCATAAATTATCCAGACAAGAACTACCGACTAGTAAAACACTTGGCCTTCTTCATGAAGGTCCCACTGGATGGTTTGATGAAAAACTTGATGAGCAGGATTACGATGATATTTATGAAAAAGATTTCCGCAAAGAGTTTAAGAATGGCTGGATAGGCATAAGGGATAAATATTGGGCAACAGCTATAAGTTCACTTGATAAAGGTGAAAAAAAAGCTCACTTTAAAGTATCAAAACAAAATGAAGGGGATATTTATAGAATTGGTTATACAGGTGAAGCTACAAGTGCCTCCCCAGGATCAACATTATCGTCAAGTGGCTTGATATTTATTGGAGCAAAAGAAGTTGATATAATACAAAGTTATTCGGATAGAAAAGGTCTTCCAAAATTTGACTTAATTATTGATTGGGGTTGGTTTTATTTCATCTCAAAACCATTATTCTACATTTTAGATTTCCTTTACTTATATACAGGAAATTTTGGGATAGCTATCCTCTTATTGACTGTTCTTATAAAGCTTGTTTTCTTTCCAGTCGTCAATAGATCTTATGTTCAAATGGCAAAAATGAGGAAGGTTCAACCAGAAATCCAAAGAATGAAAG
Organism: Rhodobiaceae bacterium; assembly: GCA_002723035.1. Lineage (GTDB taxonomy): Bacteria > Pseudomonadota > Alphaproteobacteria > MED-G09 > MED-G09 > MED-G09. The sequence goes on from PBNH01000011.1 coordinate 34,958, forward strand.
ATCTTTATGGTGATGACCGTCAGAAAATGGCACAAGAGATGCAGTCCTTATATAAAAAAGAAGAATTAAAACCTCTTTCGGGCTGCTTACCTGTATTTATACAAATACCTGTATTTTTTGCACTTTATAATGTTCTTCTTGTAACAATTGAAATGAGACACGCACCCTTCTTTGGCTGGATAAGGGATTTATCTGCACCTGATCCATTATCGGTATTTAATTTATTTGGAATCATCGATTGGACACCTCCTCAAATCTTAATGATAGGAATATTTCACTTATTATTTGGGCTAACATTTTTACTACAAACAAAATTAAACCCTGCTCCTACCGATCAAATTCAAAAAACACTATTTACTTGGATGCCAATTTTTATGATTTTTATTGCAGCAAATTTTCCAATAGGTCTTGTCATTTACTGGGCATGGAATGGTTTGCTATCAATTCTACAGCAGGCGTATATTATGAAAAAGCAAGGGATGGAAATAGCGTTATTTGCAAATTTTGGTAGGAAAAATTCCAACGAATAATTTAATGACAACATATAAAAAAAATAATTTTTTTGAAAAATGTTCTTTTATTAAAGGTGTCGCAAATATTGAAGGTCTAGAAATTAGTGATGTTCCAGAAATAGCTTTTTTAGGTAGATCGAATGTCGGAAAGTCGACTCTATTGAATGCTATAACCAAAAGACCGAAATTAGCACATACGTCTAAAACACCTGGTAGAACACAAGAATTAAATTTTTTTTCTATAGTCACTGAGGGGCCAGTTATGAACATTGTCGACATGCCTGGTTACGGGTTTGCTAGAGCCTCCAAAAAGAAAATTAAGGAATGGACTGATCTATCTAAGTTTTATTTAAAGAATAGGCCAAACCTAAGAAGAGTTTTTTTATTGATTGATTCAAGACATAATATAAAAGACTCTGATAAAGAAATTATGAATATGTTGGATGAATGCGCTGTTTCTTATCAAATAGTTTTGACTAAAATTGATAAAATTAAAAATCAAGATAATGTAGTTTTACAAACAAAAAATTTGATTCAAAAATTTATTGCTGTACACCCTGAAATTCACTTGACCTCTTCACACAAAGAGAGAGGTTTGGAAGATCTAAGGAATACAATATCTTCTATGGTAGAATAATATTTACTGTATTATAGGAAAAAAGTAATAGGAATTAATATGAGCAAAAAAGAAGGAGCTATTGAAGATTGGCTAAGTAATGCTGACATGCTTACCGCTGCCCTTCCTTATATGCAAAAGTATAATGGTTCTATTGTTGTTATCAAATATGGTGGCAACGCAATGGCCAAAAATGAATTCGTTGAATCATTTTGTAATGATATTGTTTTTTTAAAACAAAGTGGTTTAAAGCCAGTAATAGTTCATGGTGGTGGACCACAAATTGGGTCAATGCTTGAAAGATTGGGTATTAAAACGAAATTTGAATCTGGTATGAGAATAACCGATGAAAATACTCTAGAAGTTGTGGAAATGGTTTTAGCAGGAAAAATAAATAAAGATATTGCATCAAAAATAAATTCTTCGGGAGGAAAAGCGGTAGGTTTATCTGGTAAAGACAGCTCAATGATTATTGCTGAAAAACTTACAAAACAAAAAAATTTAGATGAGTCTAATATTGAGAAAATTATTGATTTAGGTTTTGTCGGAGTACCAAAAAAAATTAATAATGAAATTATTGAAACACTTATTACTGACGATTTTATTCCAGTTATTGCTCCTTTGGGAGTTGGTGAAGACGGCAAAACATACAATATTAATGCTGATACCGCAGCTGGTGCTATTGCATCTTCCCTAAAATCAAAACGTTTATTAATCCTAACTGATGTTAAGGGAGTACTGGACTCTAATCAAAACCTAATTAAGGAAGCTGATGAAGAAAAAATAGCTAAAATGATTGATAATGGTGAAGTTTCAGGCGGGATGATACCAAAAATAAATACTTGTTTAGATAGTGTAAGAGATGGTGTTGATGCTGCAGTGATAGTTGATGGGAGAGTAAAACATGCTGTCTTATTAGAATTATTTACTGATCATGGCGCTGGAACATTAATAAGGTAATGAACTTTTATGAGTCTTTCATTAATTAAAACATGGATTTTTGATCTTGATAATACCTTATATCCTCCTGAGGAGAATATTTTTAGTCAAATAGATAAAAAGATGACCTCATTTATTGCTGATAATCTGAAGATTAGCAAGGAAGAAGCCTTTGATATCCAAAAACAAAATTTTATTAATCACGGAACTACCTTAGCTGGCTTTATGAATGCAGGAAATGACAAAATAGATCCTGATGAGTTTCTAGAATTTGTTCATGANATAAATTTAAATTCTTTNNAAGAAGATAATGATCTTCGNAAAATTCTNCTTTTGTTACCNGGNAAAAAATATATTTTNACAAATGGNACAAAAAAGCATGCTGAAAATGTTTTAAAAAANTTAAACCTNGAAAATATTTTTCAATCGATNTTTGGAATTAAGGANGCTAATTATNTACCNAAGCCNAATCTTGAAACATATAATTTATTTTTAAAAACCTNTAANATNGATCCNAAAACATCNATTATGTTTGAAGATATGGGAAGAAATNTAATTCCTGCTAANNAATTAGGGATGAAAACNGTTTTATTAGANAGAAANTTACCTAATAAAAATAANNNCNNTCAANAAGAAAAATACAAAGATTTATGGAATGATAATTATGACGCAGATTATATNATTGACGATATCGTAAAGTTCCTGAATAACCAATATAGTNAANACTAANTTNAAGAGATAATTATGGATAAAAAAATAATTGATATAATTGAGNAAGCTTTTGANAATATAGAAAGNATTAACTCAANTTCTGATAGTNGTATTATTTCTGCNATAAATGANACAATTAGTAGNNTAGACTCTGGAAAAATAAGAGTTGCCGAAAAAAATGNTAANGAATGGATAATAAATCAATGGGTCAAAAAATCNATACTTCTTTATTTTCGTATCAATGACATGAAATTGATTTCAANTAGCCCAGGTAATACTNATTGGTGGGATAANATTGANTCNAAATTTAGTGGNATGGGNGATCAAGAGTTTAANAATGCTGGNTTNAGAGCTGTTCCCGGATCAATCGTTCGGAAAGGGTCNTTCNTAGNTANTGGCTGTGTATTAATGCCAAGCTTTATTAATATTGGTGCTTATGTAGGATCTGGAACGATGGTTGATACATGGGCAACAATCGGTTCGTGTGCNCAAATTGGAGCTAACTGTCANATATCAGGTGGTGCAGGAATNGGTGGAGTCCTAGAACCATTGCANGCTAATCCAGTAATTATCGAAGANAATTGCTTTATNGGTGCAAGATCNGAAGTNGCTGAAGGNGTAATTGTTCGTGAAGGAAGTGTTCTTTCTATGGGAGTATANCTATCATCATCAACTCCTATTGTTAATAGAGAAACAGGAGAAGTAATTAGAGGNGAAGTTCCTCCNTACTCAGTTATAATTCCTGGAACATTCTCNCCAAATAATNANAACTCAAAACCTTCACTTTATTGNGCTGTAATTGTAAAAATAGTCGATGANAAAACTAGATCCAAGACTTCAATAAATGAGCTATTAAGAGATTANTAAAATGATTGATATAGGAAATGGTGATCCAATAATACTTACNAAGGCTTTNATTTCTTGNCGTTCTGTNACACCNCAAAATGATGGTGCAATTGAACAGCTATCGCATTGGTTNGAAGAAATAGGTTTTAAGTGTGATATTTTAAATTTTAAGGAAGATGGTACNGATGACGTTCTTAACCTATGGGCAAGAATTGGNAATGANCANGGACCTTCTCTNTGTTTTGCAGGTCATACTGATGTNGTCCCTGAAGGGGATNAGGCTANTTGGTCTGNCGATCCATTTGNGGCTAATGAAATAGNTGGAAAAATTATAGGNCGNGGTGCTACTGANATGAAAGGTGCTATAGCTTCATTTGTTTCAGCTACAAAAAAATTTNTCGATGAGAGNAAAAATTTTGCAGGATCAATATCATTTATTATTACNGGAGATGANGAAGGTATCGCCATTAATGGAACAAAGAAATTATTAAATTGGATGAACGAAAAAAAAATATCCTTTGATGATTGTATNGTTGGAGANCCAACAAATCCNNAGAAATTAGGAGAAATGATNAAAATAGGAAGACGAGGAAGTGTNAATGGANTTATTACTGTNACTGGTGAACAAGGNCANGTGGCNTATCCACATCTTGCTAGAAATCCAATACCANTATTACTTNGTATNTTAAATNACCTAACATNAGATGAACTTGATCAAGGNAATGANCATTTTCAACCTTCNAATCTTGAAATAACATCTGTTGATGTTGGNAACAANGCAACAAACGTTATTCCTAACTCAGCATCNGCTAATTTTAATATNAGATANAATGATAATTTTAATAAAGAAACAATAGAGAATGAAATCAAAAGAAGNCTAAATAATTTTGAANATATTTTNTCNCTTAAACTTGAGCATTCGGGAGACTCATTCCTNACAAANCCAGGTAAACTTGTTCATGATCTATCAGAAATTATTTTTGATAAAACAGGTATAACCCCGGATTTNTCNACATCTGGAGGNACATCTGATGCAAGATTNATTAAANATNACGGAAATGTAGTTGAATTTGGGCTTATAAGCGAGACCATGCATCAAATAGATGAGTCAGTTGATNTTAAGGATATTAANGACTTNACTGATATATATTATAAAGTTTTAACAAAATATTTCTAANCATAATCNACTTTTTCAAGACTNAGGCCTTCGGCTGGAGCTACNGGACCACACANNGTTCTNTCCNTCTTGTCTAATATTTCCTTNATTTTTTTTTGATCCCACTTTCCNTCTCCNACTANCTTTAAAGANCCAACAATTGACCTTACTTGGTTNTGNAGAAATGATTTNGCTGAAATTCTNATANTAATATTATCATTAAATTGCTCAANTNTAATTTCATCAATGGTTTTAGATGGTGATTTAGACTGACANTNAGATGAACGAAAAGTTGTAAAGTCATGATNNCCAATTANNTGNTTAGAAGCNGTAATCATTGAGTCAATATTGAGTTTTCTTCCTACTCTCCAATATTTNCCTTTATCAAAAGTTAATGGCGCTCTNCTATTAATTATNCCATACTTATAATGTCTTTTAATTGCNGANAATCTNGCATGAAANTCATNNCTAACCTNTAAAACATCTANTANAGCTATTGGATGAGGTTTTAAGTGACTATTTAAAGCTTCTCTCATCTCATTTGCATCTGTTTCTNTTTCTAAATCAATNTGCGAAACTTGACCTNTNGCATGAACACCAGAATCAGTTCTGCCGGCTGTNAATATTTTTACATCNTCTTTTGAAAAATCTTTNATNGCCTTANAGACATAATCNTGAANACCNCTTNTATCTTTNTGACTTTGCCAGCCATTAAAAGGTCNTCCATCATATTCNATTGTAAGCTTCCATCTCNCCATTTACTCTAAAATTTCTCCAACNGACATTGAGTTTCCCCTNAGATAATCTNCAATATACATTATTTTTTTGCCCTCNGGTTTAACAGANAGAATTTCTATAGCATTATCNCCACAAGCTATAACTTGCTCACTTATAACTTCACCAGGTTTANAATTATTTTCAATTTNTGAAATTCTAGCATCNANAACTTTTACTCTNTTATTCTNTTTANTCAAAAACCAAGCCCCAGGATATGGACTTAATCCTCTTATTAAATGTAAAATTTCATCTGNACTTTTTTCCCAANTTATTCTGCATTCAANTTTTTGAATTTTTTCNGCATANGTAATACCNTCCTCNTCTTGATTGAAAGGCTTTATTTCGCCATNAACATANNTANNTANAGTATCAATTAGATTATCNGATGCTAGTAATGATAATTTATCATGAAGAGACTTTGCGTTCATATCCTGATCAATTTTTATAGGAAATTTTTTTATAATCATNCCTGTATCAAGGCCTTCATCCATTAACATNAAAGTTATTCCTGTTTCCTTATCTCCACTCATAATNGATCTTTCAATTGGNGCTGCTCCCCTCCANCGNGGAAGAATNGANGCNTGTATATTAAGACANCCAAATTTAGGAATATNTAAAATTTTTTTTGGCAAAATTANTCCNTANGCAGAAACAATAATTATATCTGGATTAAGATNTTNAATAAAAGCAATGTCATTATCATTTTTAAAATTTTGAGGNGTATATACTGGAATNTTCNCGTCTTCTCCAAAAGCATGAACAGGTGTTTTATTTTCTTTCATTCCTCTTCCNGACTTNCTTGGAGGCTGAGAGTAAATAGCAATAATNTTATTNNTACTTCCTAATAAGGCTTTTANAGGTNTAATTGAAAAATCGGGAGTACCCATAAATATAANNTTCAAGGGTGANTNAGTTTTAGANGAAATCAAGNTATTCATNANTATTTGTCTCAGAATTTCGAGATTTAATTGATTTCTTGATTGCNCNNTCTCTCTTTAATTTTGATAAATGATCNACAAATACAACCCCATTAAGATGGTCCATTTCATGCTGAATTACAGTTGCAAGCATACCTTTACAACGAACGCTTTGTTCAACTCCATCCTTATCNANATATTTAACGGTGCATTCATCAGGTCNTTCTATTTCTTCNNAAACTCCTGGAACTGATAAACAACCCTCCTCAAATGAATTCAATGATTCAGTAGGNTCAATTATTTCAGGNTTAATAAANGATAGAGGATTCCTAGCTTCATCATCTCTAGNNATATCAATAACTAAAATTCTTTTTGGAACCCCCACNTGTATAGCAGCNAAACCAATTCCAGGTGCTGCATACATAGTTTCNATCATATCATCAATTAATGATAAAACNTCNTCATCTATNACCTTTACTGGCTCAGATANTNTTTTAAGCAAAGGGTTAGGAACNGTTATAATTTCTCTTATAGTCATTCCTCTTGATAAACCGACAATAAAAAGAGTTCAAGTAAGATAAATAGGTTTTTAAAAAGGTTGCCTTGACTGAAGTGCAGTTTGTAATGTTCCATCATCCATATAATCAAGNTCACCTCCTACAGGGACTCCATGGGCAAGTCTTGAGACTTTAACCTCACAATCCTTNAGTTGATCTGTGATNTAATATGCTGTTGTTTGACCATCTATAGTTGCATTTAAGGCTAGAATAATTTCATCTACCTCTGAGTTATTTGCTCTTTCAATNAGNCTATTTATTCCAAGATCNTCAGGTCCTANTCCATCAATAGCTGATAATGTNCCNCCCAATACATGGTATTTACCTTTNTGAACTGAAGCTCTCTCTAATGCCCATAAATCAGCAATTTCCTCAACAACAATTATAGTTGATATATCTCTTCTTTTATCAATACAAATGGAGCAATTGTCTTCTGTATCTAAATTTCCACAAATATTACAATTTCTAACAGTTTCTGCTGTTAAAATAAGAGACTCAGCTAAAGGTTTCATTAATGACTCTGGTTGTTTTAAAAGGTTAAGAGCCATTCTTCGAGCAGATCTTGGGCCAATACCCGGAAGACGAGAAAGCAATGAAATTAAATTATCTATTTCTGAATTTTTCATTTATCTTCTACTGTATCATTTTTATCATTATTTTCATTACTAACCAATGACAATTTTGGTACTTCTTCAATTGAGGTTATGTTAACAGTATCAAATTCCATTATAGCTTTCTTATAAATTGGATGCTCTTTTATTGATGACTGAAGCTCAAATTTATCAGCATCTTTTATCTCTTTAATTGTTTTTTGTCCCAGTGCTGAAGAGCTAACTATCACCCATTTTTCATTTGTCCATTCCTGAAGCTTATTCGATAGAGTAATCAATATTTTTTCATCATTATTCAGAATATTCAATTCTATTTTACCCTTTTCAAAAGAAACCAGACTAACATTATTCTCTAAATCATATTGAAGACGAATATTCTTATTTAATCTAACCAATTCAATAATATCCTCGAAACTTTTAGGATCAATTTCTCTATTCTCTTCTATTATCTTTTCTTGTTGAACTGGTTTTTCAGAAGCAGTAGGGGCAATTTTTATAGTGCTGTGTACTTCAGAATTAGGACTTTTTTTTTCCGATGATTCTGTTTTATTCTCTTCGATTTTTTTTATAATCTCATCTGGTGTTGGAAGATCAGAAATATATGACATTCTTATTATCGCCATTTCAAGTGCGGCGAGAGGTTTTGAAAAATTTTTAATCTCTGATGATGACTTTAAGATCATTTGCCAATATCGCGACAGATGCTTAACACTTATTTTATCCTTTAATGACTTTATTCTGATAAAACCCTCTGGCCCTAAAGATAAATTATCATCATTACTATCAGTTACCTTTAGTCTTGTTAATTCATGGATGAGATCGCCTAAACTCTCAATTAAATTTACCGGATCAATACCAATATCAACTTGATCCTTAACTTCTAATAATGCTTTTTCAATCTCTGTATTAGATATAAATTCATACAAATCTATTATCCGACTCTGATCAGATAATCCTAACATTTGTCGAAACTTTTCTTCAGAAATATTACCATCATTTGATAATGCCATTGCCTGATCAAGCAAAGATAAACTATCTCTGGCCGATCCTCCGGAGACCTTTGCAATTAAATCAATTATTGGATCCTCAATAGAAACCATTTCTTTTTCACAAACCTTGCTAATGAGTAATTTTATCATATCATGGTCAAATCTTTTTAAATCAAATCTTTGACATCTGGAGAGTATCGTAAGTGGTATTTTTTGTACCTCAGTGGTAGCAAAGATAAATTTTACATGTGTAGGAGGTTCTTCAAGGGTTTTTAATAAACCGTTAAAGGCGGCTTTAGAAAGCATATGAACTTCATCAATAATATAGATTTTATAACGCGCTGATGAAGGGGAGTAATTAACCGAGTCTATTATTTCTCTTATATCCGCAATGCCAGTTCGTGATGCAGCATCCATTTCAATAACATCAATATGACGTGACTCCATTATCTCCAGACAATGCTTTCCAAGTTCTGGCATATCTATATTAGGTTCATTTATTGTCTCAGTTTCGTAATTGAGAGACCTAGCTAATAATCTAGCAGTTGTTGTTTTTCCTATACCCCTAACCCCCGTAAGAATATAAGCGTGTGCAATTCTATTTGTTTTGAATGCATTTTTAAGGGTTTGAACCATAATTTCCTGACCCATTAGATCTTCAAAATTCTGAGGACGATATTTACGAGCAAGCACTTTATAGCTATTTTTTGAAGAGAATTTTTCTTTATTTTCTTCAACTTCAGATAAGAAGTTATCTTGATTTTCATCGGGCATGGTCGGAGAAGTGTCTAGAACTGGGTCGTTTGTTTCTTCTATATTATCTGATGTATCCAAAATATCCTCTTGTGAAATTATATAATAATATCAAATAAGTTTATACTTTTATAGAAAAAACCCAATACCTTATTAGACTAATAAAATTAATTATCATAGAATATAGAGAGGTTTTCATGAATGTTTATCCAAACATATTTAGCAATAATCCATTGGACAGGGTTTCTTATTTAAGATCTAACCCAAATTGGATTAAAGAGACTATTGCAAAAGATGATACAGTCTTTATTCCGTTTTGGAGAGGCAAGCCATTTGTTTCAACTATTTCTGGTTTGATCTCAGGAAATTCTTTACCAAACCAGCAAAGTCCTGCTTGGTTTCCATTGAGTTTTTTTGAAAATAAAATAATTGGAAGCTCTATGGTGATTTTTTTAGGTCTCCTAAATAAGAAAGCATATTTTAGTATTGATATATCAAAAGTTTCAGATCCAGAAAATGAGGTAGGCTTGAAAGATCTGGGTATTTTTGAAGATTTAATGGTTTTATCCTCACAAGCTATAGACCCAGGTGAGCTCGCAATATTAGGTCAGGCTAAAGCAATTTTTGAATGGCATAATAGTCATAGATTTTGTTCAAGATGCGGCTCAGAAAGTTCGTTATCGGAGGCTGGATATAAAAGAATTTGTGGCGCATGTAATTCAGAACACTTCCCAAGAACAGATCCAGTTGTAATAATGCTTGCAACATATAATGATAGCGCTTTCTTAGGCAGACAAAAAAGATTTCCACCCGGAATGTATTCTGCATTAGCAGGTTTTATAGAGCATGGCGAGTCAATTGAGGAAGCGGTTGCAAGAGAACTAAATGAGGAAGCTGGAATTTCTACAAAAAAGGTTTCTTATCACTCAAGCCAACCTTGGGCTTTTCCATTTTCATTAATGATTGGATGTATTGCTGAAGCAAATTCAGAAAGTTTTACATTGGACGAGATTGAGATTGATGAAGGAGGATGGTTTTCTCGTTCGGAGTTAAAAAAAGCAATAGAAGGAAATAACTCTAATTTTTTTGTTCCGCCAAGTATGGCGATTGCTCATCATTTAATTAAAAACTTTGTTTACAATTAATAAAAAAATAATTTTATTGGTTTGGAAATATATAAATACAACTAACTAGGAGCTAAAATGACTGAAAGTCATATTGAAACCGGAAGCTGCTTATGCGGAAAAATTAAATATAGGTTTAATAGGAAAGATGTTATTTCAGCAGGCCATTGTCATTGTAAAGATTGCCAAAAAATAACTGGTTCTGGAAAAGCGACAATAATTTTTATTCCAACCAAAAAATTGAAAATCAATAATGAATATAAAGTCTATTCAGTTATTGGGTATGATAAAACAAATGTTCACAGAGGCTTTTGTCCTGAATGTGGATCTCCAGTAATAAGTTATGTTTCTGAGCAACCACAATTAAGGTTTATAAAAGCCGGTAGTCTTGATGACTCATCTTGGCTAGAGATAAAATCAAGCTTTTGGAAAGTTTCAGCATGTCAATGGGATCCAGTCAATGATTCTATTCCCAGCTTTCAAAAAAATCCTGTTTAAAAGTTATATAATTATTTAGGAGGTTTACCATTTAAATAATCATGAAGGGTCTCATGAAAAAATCTAACTCGTGACTCTTGTGCGGCCAAATAGGGTTCTTGATAGCCTCTTGACCTTACCCCTCGTCTGAGACCCTCTGTTAATTGCCAATCTTGATAAACCACATGATCCCATAAATCCTCAACACCTTTTCCACCATCATAATCACGAACATCTAATTCAACCTCTTGAAGCTTTATTGAGCTATCCTCTTTTTGGTTAATAAGGTCTTCAGCATAAGTATCTTTTTTACCTATGCCAGCTGAGGTTGATCTAAACTCCTGGCCATCATCTCTTCCGGTCTTACCTATACCTTTTGCTGAGCCTTCTATTGGATAGCCCATATCCCAAAGATCAAAAAAACACTTTTCAGGATCTTTTGGATGAGGAAACCAATTAAGTAAAATACAGCCATCAGCTTGAACACCCATTGCGATATTTGGAAAGATAAATTGAAAAGGACTTTCAGTTAATTCCTCATCTGACAAATTTTCATAATGATGGTAGCCCTTTTCTTTATAATTTTTTCTTTTAGCCGCTTTTAAGTCTAACCACCCTTGCTCAGATAAATTCTCATAATCATCATATTTTGTTGTATCAACACCCCAGTCCTCTAAAATCATTTTAAAAGGATGATCCTCACCCTCAGAAACCCTATCCCTAAGAGAGGGACGGCCCATTTGAATAATTCTCGCATGTCCTTTTGGAAACATTTCATATCTTGATGTAAAATGATCTTGATCTATTACAGAAGGTACCTGAGGATGAACAAATCGAGTGTGATATGACTCATTAAAGTTATCACAGAAAAACTTCCAATTAACATCTAGTTCAACCCTAACCCATTGAGCCCTGATTTGATCTTTAAAGTTATGATTTTTATATATCTCTGGAATAGGGTGAAGATATTCCATTAGCTCTGGGGCTTCATGATCCATAGTATAAAAGATAAAACCATCCCAGGTATCAACTCTGACCTCGACAAGCTTTCTATTTCCTACGGGGCTTCCTTGGGGATAGTCATCTTCATCAGGACAACTAATTACGTTCCCGTCTAACCCAAATTCCCAATCATGATATGGACAACGAAACGAACTTTGAAAGCTATCACACTCAACAAGTCTTTGACCCCTATGCGCACAACTGTTGTAAAAGCCTTTTAAGGATCCATCATTCTGCCTGACTATTATAACAGACTCAGTAATAAGATCATGAACAATATAATCTCCAGCTTCTTTTAGTTGAGCCTCTCTACCAGCGATAAGCCAGACTTTTGTCCACATATGCTCCCACTCTTTAGCCATGAATTCTTTACTAAAATATCTATCATTAGTAATTGGATCGCCCCTAAGATTATTAGGTTCTTTTCCATCAATAGCTAATTTATGTGTATCAACTTTCCCCACTTAACACCCCTATTAAATAATAAAATTATATAATGAGATGTACTTAATTGTAAATTCTTTTACTGTCTATAATTAGTCTCGCCATGTAAGGAAATATCTAAACCTTCTTCCTCGTTCGAGTCTTCCACCCTTAATCCAGTGAGGGCCTTTACGATAATAAGAATAACCAAAGATGCAATAATGGACCATACAAAGACGAAGCCAATACCAATCAATTGGACATTAAGTTGACTTGAAGCACTCATGCCTTCTGAGTAACCTGCTCCACCAATGTCAGAGTCTATTAAAAATGATACTAATAAAGTACCTAATACACCCCCGGCACCGTGTACTGCAAAAACATCCAAGGAGTCATCAACTTTCAGAGTATTTTTAACAAAAGAGACAAGGACATAACAAATTATACCTGCTGAACCGCCTATAATTAATGCACCCAGAGGACCAACGAAACCTGAGGCAGGAGTAATTGAGGCTAGCCCTGCAATTGTTCCTGTAACTAGACCAACTAATGTTGGTTTACCAAATTTCAACCAATCAATGAACATCCAAACCAGAGATGCACTTGCTGCAGACACATGTGTGACAAGTATTGCCATTCCAGCATCTTCATTTGCAGCTAGAGCACTTCCACCGTTAAAACCAAACCAGCCAACCCACAACATTGATGCTCCGACCATAACTAATGCAGGACTATGGGGAGGATCAACTTGATCAGGAAAGCCCTTTCTTGGGCCAAGAGCTGCTGCCAATACAAGAGCAGAAATACCTGCAGTTAAATGAACAACTAATCCACCGGCGTAATCTAAAATACCCATCTCGGCAAGCCATCCACCACCCCAAATCCAATGAGTTACTGGAGCATAGACGATAACAAGCCATAAACCGCTAAATAATAATACAGCGCTGAATTTAATTCTTTCTACATATGCCCCAACCATTAATGCAGGGGTTATAATTGCAAACGTCATTTGAAACATGAAAAAGACTGACTCTGGTATATCACCAGATAGTGAATTTCTCTCAACACCGGAGAAGAAAGATTTTTGTAACCCTCCTACCCATTGACTACCATCAGCAAATGCCATGCTATAACCAACTGCAAGCCAAATTATTGATGCTAAACAAGCAACAGTTATACACTGCATTAAAACAGATAGGATATTTTTTGATTTTACCAAACCACCATAAAATAGAGCCAAACCTGGCAAAGTCATAAAAAGAACTAGAGCAGTGGATGTTAAAATCCACGCAGTGTTTCCTGTGTCTAACATTATTTTCCCCTTGATTTAAGAATTGATTATAAATTATTCATATTTTAACTATACATAATTAAAATAATAAATATATATTTTTATCCTTTTTTTGAGAGAATACTTATACTTTAAAGTTTAATTAGCAAAAGTTACACATCTTAGCTATCTATCCCTTTTTGAAGGATATACCCCTAAAATTTTAACTTCTTCAGAATAATGAGACAATTCTTCAAGTGCTAACTTTATTGAATCCTCTTTATAGTGACCTTCAATATCAACATAAAATTGAGTGGC
>PBNH01000004.1 GCA_002723035.1 Rhodobiaceae bacterium
ATATTTTTTGATTTAAGACTTAACAGAGAAAATATTGGATTTTTGAATAATTTATTTATTTATGGATCTTTCATACTGTTAATTTTTTTTGGTTTCTCGCTTATAAGATGTTTATCAAAGTTATATGAAAATAAAATTTTGATGGAAACCGCCTACTCAACAACAAAAATTACTTCAATGGTATTTATAATTCTTATTGGCGCCACTTTCTTTAGCCTTGTATTTAGAGGGCTTGGAGGGGATGAAACAATTGAAAGACTTTTGACATCTATTCCAGGAGGAATTATCGGCGCTGTTATCGCAGTAATGGTTACAATGTTTATTCTTGGTTTCTTTTTAGATTTTATCGAAATTACATTTGTTGTCGTTCCAATTGTTGCTCCAATATTATTTAAGATGGGAATTGATCCTGTTTGGCTAGGGGTAATGATGGCAATAAATTTACAAACTAGTTTCTTGACACCTCCATTTGGTTTTGCTCTTTTTTATTTAAGGGGTGTTGCTCCAGATAGCATAAAAACCATTGATATTTACAAAGGAGTTATTCCGTTTATTTTTATTCAGATACTAATGCTAATTTTACTATCTATTTTCCCGATAATCGCTACATGGCTTCCTAACAAAATACTCTAACTTAATTTAGGAAAACCTTTTGGTGTCAATCTTCCAGCTTGTGCCCTTTTGCCAATCCAATCATTAAGATTATCAAAAGTTCTTATTCTTCCTGCACTATCTTCAATTTTTAGTCCCTCCTCTAGATTAAAGGTATCTAAAAATAATAGATCTGCGTCTTTATATTTTTGTATTCTTACACCTTTGCCCCTGCTTAATTCAGGTAAATCATTGAGAGGAAATATTAACATTTTTTTATTCTCGCCAATTGCAACTACACTGTCCCCAACTATTTTTTTACAAATCATAGATTTTTCTTTATTTTTTATATTTTGTAGTTGTTTTCCAGACTTCCTATTAGAGAGCATATCATTACTATTTACGATAAAACCATTACCCACCGACGAAGCAACTATATACTTTTTTTCATTTTCAAAAGGAAAAATACTTATTACAGAATGTTGCTCTTCAATATCTAAAAGAATTTTTAATGGAGTTCCGTGTCCCCTTCCAGATGGAAGTTCAGAGACATCAAGAGAATAGGCTTTTCCGTTAGAGGAGAAAAAAATAATCTTATCATTAGTTTTGGCATTTATTGATATGAATAAAGAATCTTCATCTTTAAACTTTAAATCTTTTAATTCTTCAACTTTGCCCTTTAAACACCTTACCCAGCCTTGTTTTGATAAAACTATAGATACAGGTTCGCTTGGTAAAGAATATTCGTTTTTATATGCAATTTCTTCTTCAAGAAAAATAATATTAGTTCTTCTTTTACCAATCTCGGTTTTTTGTGAAAATAATTTTTTTAAAGATTTTATTTCTTCAGAAATAAACCTCCATTGATTATCATTTGAGTTAATTAGACTTTCAAGATCTTTCCTTTTACTTGAAAGTTCATTAAACTCCTCTTTAATTTTAATTTCCTCTAGCTTTCTTAATAAACGTAATCTCATATTTAAAATTGATTCAGATTGGAGGTCTGTTAATTTAAATTTTTTAATAAGTTGCTCTTTAGGGTTATCGGTTTCCCTAATAATTTTTATTACCTTATCCATGTTTATATAAGCTATTAAATAGCCATTTAAAATTTCAAGCCTTTCATTAATTTTAACTAATCTATAATTTGAAATATTTATTAGAACTTCTTTCCTATGATCAAGCCATGATAAAATTAATTCTCTCAAACCATGAACAATTGGAGTATTGTTACTTAATGCGTTTAGATTAACAGAAAATCTTGTTTCCAGATCTGATAAAAGAAAAAGACTATCCATTAAATTACCAGGTTTGATTTCTCTATTTTTAGGAATTAAAATAATTCTTATATCCTCAGAAGATTCATCTCGAATATCTTCAAGCATAGGTAATTTTTTATCTATTATTAGTTGAGCAATTTTCTCAATTAATTTTCCTTTACTAACCTGATAAGGAATTTCGGTAATCACAATCTTCCATAACCCACGTTTTTCATGCTCAATAGTCCATCTTCCTCTAAGCCTAAATCCACCCTTTCCAGTTTTATAGGTTTCAATTATATTTTCTTTAAACTCTAAGACTTCACCACCTGTTGGAAAATCTGGACCAGGAATAAATTCTATTAACTTCTCATAACTAGCATTCCTATGTTTAATCAGATGAAGTGATGCATTACAAAGGTCTTCGACATTATGGGGAGGAATTGATGTTGCCATTCCTACAGCAATACCCGATGATCCATTTGCTAGGAGATTTGGAAAATTGGATGGCAAAACAGTTGGCTCTGTATCAACTTCATCATAAGTTGAACGAAACTCAACTGCATCCTCTTCAATACCTTCTAATAATAATTCTGCAATATTAGTTAGTCTAGCCTCTGTATACCTCATAGCAGCGGCATTATCGCCATCAATATTTCCAAAGTTCCCTTGTCCGTCTATTAAGGGCCACCGTGCAGAAAAATCTTGTGCCAAACGAACCAAAGTATCATAAATTGCTTGGTCACCATGAGGATGAAAACGGCCCATAACATCTCCGACTACTCTCGCAGACTTTTTAAAAGAGGAATTGGCCTTAAGGCTTAATTTAAACATACCATAAAGAATTCTTCTATGAACAGGCTTTAAACCATCTCTTGAATCAGGTAGAGCCCTATCCATAATAGTTGTTAGAGCATATGCTAGATATCGTTCCTCAAGCGCTTCTATTAACTCAATATCTTGATACTGATCAATTAATTTCATAATTTAACGTTCATATCTGAATTATTTTCTATATATTCAACAAGTCTTACTCTCGATGATGAGGGATTCTTTGCTTGTTGTGAATACACTCTTTTATTTAAAAAAAACTCTGTAAGTTTTAAACCATCTATAAGATCCTCTTTGCTGACTGTATCATCTATTTTTTTAAAAAAATTTGGTAACCTTAAAAGTCTATCTTCCCATCCAATGGCTCCCTCATTACTTACAGCCCGGCCAGATTTAGGCGAAACCCATGATAAATTTTTATTTGAACCATTTACTGCGCAAGAATCTAAATCAAGCCCGTACCCCATCTTCTCAATAAATAAAAGTTCAAATTTTACATATAGAATAGGCCATATAAAAATGTTATCAAGATTATTAAATAATTCATTGGCTAACAAATAAATTTCTTCACATTCCTCTCTTTCTGGAAAAATATCTAATAGCGCACAAATTGAATTTAAAATTTCTAAATTTATTGGACTATTTAAATATAATGATGATCTTGATTTTATTAATTCAGAATTAAAAAAACCAAGGTGCTCAGAAAGTCGAGCTCGCCAATTAATATTTATGATATTACCAGGAATATTAACCCCCATATTACCACTTTTTTTACTTAATCTTATTAGTCCTGAATAAATTCCATGATTTTTTGTTAAAACCTTCATAAGACTTGCGCTATCAGAAAATTTTTTTAAACTGATAATTATTCCTTCATCATTAAAATTCATTTTTAAATCTCATAAATTAAAAATTTAAACCTATGTCTTCAAAATGTTTCTTTTTAGTTGACCAATCTCTCTTGAATTTAACATTTATTTTTAAATTAACTTTATTATTAAGTATTTTTTCAATATCTTCTCTTGATGCTATTCCTATAGATTTAATCATTTTACCGCCCTTTCCTAGAACAATACCAACATGATTTTTTTTACTTACATATATTGTCTGATTAATGGTAATAGATTTAGTTTTGTTGGCTATCCAGCTTTCAGTTTCTACGGTTGATGAATAGGGAATTTCTTCATGTAGGAGTAAAAGTATTTTTTCTCTTGTAATTTCTGAGGCAATTCGAGCCATTGGCACATCTGCTGTTTGATCCTCGGGATATAACCAATATTCATTATTTGATAATTTTGAGGATTTATCCAGAAGATCTTGGACTCCATCACCGTTTTTGGCTGAAATTAAAAAAGTTTCTTTAAAGTTAAATAGATCGGTAAAATTTTTAATTTTGGCTAAAAGTAGCCCTCTTTCGATTAAATCAATTTTATTAAGTATTAAAAAAATTTTCTCTTCTAAAACTTTAATATTTTTTAAAAAATTTTCATCGAAATCATCTATTGATTTTTTACAATCAATCAATAGAAAAACTAAATCCACATCATTTAAAATATCATAAGCATTTTCAAGCATCGCTTTTTCAAATTTGGTTTTTGCATTAAAAATACCGGGCGTGTCTATGAAAATCATCTGAGTTTCATTTATAATTTTTATACCTTTAAATGCTGATCTTGTGGTTTGAGATTTATGAGTGACTATTGCTAACTTTTCACCAATAATATTGTTTAATAAGGTTGATTTACCTGAATTAGTTGGGCCGATAATTCCAATAGTAATGTTTTTCTTATTCATTACTGATAATCTTTAACATTTTTTCTGCCGCTTTTTTTTCAGCATCCTGCTTTGAATTTCCAATTGCTTTTACAGGCTTATAGCCATCAATAGAGACAGATATGGTAAAGCTAGGATTATGATCTTCACCTTGAGTAGATATTAAATTGTATACAGGTAACTTTTTTTTCATTGATAAAATTTTTTCTTGAAGATCACTTTTAGGATTTAATAAATTATTTTCTTTCTCAAGAGAGATAATTGTTTCATTCCACAGGCTTATAACTATTTTTTGGGTTGTTCCGTAATTAGAGTCTAAAAAAATTGCACCAATTAATGCTTCCATAATATTTGATAAAATTGATTTTTTAATGTGTTTATTAATAATTTCTGACTTACCTAAGGTAATGAAATCCTCTAAATTTATTTTTTTAGCAATTATTGCGCAAGTACTCCTTTGAACTAAAAAACTATATTTCTTTGATAACTCTCCCTCTTTTAAATTTGGATATCTATTAAAAAGTTCTTCTGAAATAATTAATCCTAATACTCTATCACCTAAAAACTCAAACCTCTCCATAGAAGATATCTTTTCTTTTGAGGCACTTGTATGAATTAGGCTTTTATAAAATAAATTTTTATCTTGAAAATTATATTTTATAACTTCCTCTAGAGGTCTTAATTTTTTTTCTTTAATTAAATTATTCATCTTATTAATTTAAAAATTCTTCCCCACTCAATTGATGTTTTACAATTCTTTTGGCCAATTTTTCGCCAATCCCAAGAAAAAAAAATCAACTCAGCTCTTCCTACAAGGTTATCAAAAGGAATAAAACCTACTGATTTAATGTATCTACTATCTTGTGAATTATCTCTATTATCACCCATCACAAAAAAATGGTCTTTAGGAACATTATAAATGCCTGTATTATCTGCATAAGAGGTAATATCAGAATCCAATATATTGTAACTTTTTCCATTTGGAAGAGTTTCTTCTAAAACTTTTAATTTCTCATTTCTACAACCTAAGACTTTTTTCTTTCTATTGATTAAATTATTATCCTCATATATCCCAATTTCTTTATATGATAATCTTTGATTATTAATATAAACTTCTCCACTTATAATTTGAATTTTATCTCCAGGCATTCCAATTACCCTTTTTATATAGTCAGTTTTTCCATCACTTGGAAGTTTAAAGACAACAACATCACCTCTCTTAGGTTTTGATGAAAAAATTCTATTTGGAATAAGAGGAATACTAAATGGTAATGAATGTTTTGAATAACCATAGGTATACTTTGATACAAAAATATAGTCGCCAACAAAGAGGTTTTTAAGCATTGATCCAGATGGAATATTATAACTTTGAAATAAAAATGCTCGAAATATTAATGCAATCAAAACAATCCAAAATAGGGATAAAAAGATATTTTCGTGTTTTTTTGGTACTAATTTTTCTTTCATTTTTCAACAACCTCAATAATAACATTTGCTTGAGCCCAAGGATAATCATCTGTAATGGATAAAGAAATATTGTAGGCATTATTATCAGGTATGAGTTTTTCTAGTCTTTTGAATGCGCCACCAGTTAATTTTAAAATAGGTTTTCCACTTTTTTCATTTACCACCTCTATATCTTTCCAATAAACTCCTGAACGAAAGCCAGTGCCTAGGGCCTTCGAACATGCCTCTTTTGCAGCAAATCTTTTAGCATATGACTCAACTCTTTTATTTGTATTATCTGATCTAATAATCTCACCCTTGGTAAAAATTCTATTTATAAATCGATTACCAAATTTATTTATTGTTTTTTCTACTCTTCTTATATCAATTAAATCAATTCCATGACCAATTATCATCATTCATCCTTAAGTAATCTGCCCGCAATCATAGACTCTTTTAAGTTAATAATAGTTTTTTCTAATCCATGAAGAATTGATTCCGCGATAATAAAAAAACCAATATTTAATTCTTCTATTTCATTAACTGAACTAATTATTTTTGAAGTTTCATAATTTAATCCATGCCCAGCATGAGCCTCAATGCCATTAGAAAAAAGTTTTTTTGAAAAGGTTTTTATTTTATTAAATTCAAAATCGAAGTTTTCATCATTTTTTTCATGAAGCCTACATAATGTGCCACAATGTATCTCCGCGCAATCTATTTGAAGATCATAACATGCCTCCAAATGAGATTCGTCAGGATCAATAAAAAGAGTTGTCCTAACACCGATATCTCTTAGACTCTTAATCATTGGTTTTAATTTATGATGATTATTAATAACGTCTAAACCACCTTCAGTGGTAACTTCCTCTCTTTTTTCAGGCACAATACAACAAGAAAAGGGTTTTATCTTTTCTGCAATAGCTAACATTTCTTCGGTTGCAGCCATCTCTAAATTCAATTTTCCCGGAAAATTAAGCGAAATCTCTTTAATATCATTATCATTAATATGCCTTCTATCCTCTCTTAAGTGAGCAGTAATACTATCTGCTCCTGAGTGAATAGCTAATTCGGCAGCTTTAACTGGGCTAGGAAAATTTTCTTTTCTTGCATTCCTTAAAGTAGCCACATGGTCAATGTTAACACCTAGTCTGATATTTTTTTTTCTATTATTTTTCAACTACTTACCTCTAATTAATTTATTTTTAAAAACTTCAATAACATAGTTTATTAGGAAATAACAAATAAAGGATAAAACAAAACCAATAATTAAAATTCCTGAAAAAATAGGTAAGGCAGTTTTAGCAAAGTAAACAAAATAATTAAACCACCCTTCAACATTGTTCTCATTAGATATAAAGAACATTCCAAAAGCCATTAATGGATAAGATATAAAGCTTGCAAAGAAATTCCCTACAATACTTGAAAATATATTTACCTTTAATAACCAAGATATTATTCCTGAAATTATAAAATGGAGACCAAAAAACGGAGTAAATGCAACAAAAAAACCAACAGAAAAACCCATAGAAATAGAAAACGAGGTGTCAGGTATTCGAATTAATCTTTTCCAATAATATGAAAAATTTCTTAGAAAACCTTTTTTAGGCCAAAAATATATTCTTATTTTAGAATAAATATTTAAGGAATTTTTTCTTTTAAACATTAAGTGATATTTCTACTTCCAGGTTTTATTGCTGGAATTTCTTTTAAACTTTCAGGTATATCGTTTTTGTCAAATGTTGGTATATCAATTGAAGCTAAAGAAATTAATTGAGTTTCTAAATTTGCTTTTCCTGAAGATCTATCAATTAAGCAGGCTTCTCCAATAATATTCCCTCCATGCCGCTTTATGACATCAATACTCTCATTCGATGACAGTCCTGTAGTTACAATATCCTCAACTAAAAGACAGTTTGCATTTAGTTTAATACTAAAACCTCTTCTTAGTTTAAATTTACCATCTATCCGCTCTAGAAAAATTGATGGAACATTTAAATATCTAGCAATTTCATGCCCTATAATTAATCCGCCCATAGCAGGTGAAACAACTATATCAATTTTTGTTTTAATATTTTCTAAAATTTTTTTACCCAATGAAGATGAAAGTCTTTGAGCCCTAGAAGGTTCAGAAAGAGCTAAAGCGCATTGTAAATATTTTGATGAATGTAAACCTGAGGATAAAATAAAATGACCATCAAGAAGTGCACCTGCCTCCTTAAACTCTCTAATAACGTCATCTTTATTCATAATAATTAACCTATAAACCTAACCACAGCTTCAACCACTGGTAATCCATCAAGACTTTTAACTATATCATTTATATGACGGTTATCATTAACATTTATATCAATAATTAAGTTGTAAAAATCATTATCCTTCTCATTTAAAATTAAATTAGTAATATTTCCTCCATAATCAGCAATGGTAGAGGTAATTGAATTTAAAACTCCAACTTCATTAATAATGGTAATTTTAATCCTTGATGTAAAAGTAAAATCTATTTCTTTTTTCCATTCAAGCTTGATCCATGACTCCGGCGATTTTTCAAAATTAGTTAATTCATGGCTATCAACAGAAAAAATTGTAATTCCTTTTTCAGGTAAAACTATTCCAACAATTTTATCACCTGGAACTATAAAGCTATTCTCTGCAAACTGTGCAGGCATATCAGAGAGAAGTCCTCGAACTGGGATAGAAATATTTTTATCAACATAATTCTTTTTTCTTTTTTTTCTTTTATTATTAGGAAAAACTAAATCATAGACTTGAGAACCCGATGAACTGCCTTCACCAACAAGTTCATATAGTGATTTTAATGAATTTACTTGAAGTGCCCCAAAGGAACGTTCTAAAATATCTCTAGTAGGTTTCTTTCTATGAGAAGAAAAAACACTTTTTATAATTGCCTTGCCTAAAAGCCTCTGATTATGAGATTTTTTTTCTCTTATAGATCTAATAATAGCTGATTTAGCTTTACCTGTTTTAACAAATTCTTGAAGAGACTCCAAGGCAACTGGTGTTTTTGATTTTAAAATCTCTACCTCATCACCATTTTGCAATACAGTTCTTCTAGGCTTACCTATTCCATTTATTTTTACACTTCCGCAAAAATTACCTAACTCTGTATGAACAGCATATGCAAAATCTAAAGCTGTTGCATTCCTCGGAAGCGCTACTAGAGTTCCCTTTGGGGTAAATGCATAAATTTGGTCCAGAAAAAGCTCAAGTTTTGTATTTTCCAAAAACTCCTCAGTTGCTCCATCACGATTTAAAATATCAACTAAATCATTTATCCACTCAATGGATGATAAATAATCATGCTCAACTTCATCATTATCTTTATAAATCCAATGTGCAGCTAATCCTCTTTCAGCAAGATCATTCATTTTTTTTGTTCTTATTTGAACCTCAACTCTCTGATTTTGTGGTCCTATTAAGGTTGTATGAAGAGATTGGTAACCATTTTTTTTTGGNGTNGANATATAATCNTTNAATTTACCTGGTATTGCNTGCCANTCGCCATGTAAAATACCTAATACTTGNTAACACTCNGNNATNGNNTCAACACANACNCTAAAACCAAAAATATCNGATAATTGTTCAAGNGATTTATGNTGAANTTCAAGTTTTTTCCATATTGAATANGGTTTTTTTTCTCTTCCAANAACNGANNTTTNAATNTTATTTTTNTTTAATACNTTCTCTAATTCTTTTTTTGTNNATTGNACAATTTTNCTTTTTTTCTTTTTTGAAGANNTTAANCTTTCNATTAAAATNTCNCTNATTTTAGGTTCNATAAAAGTAAANGANAGATCTTCTANCTCNTCNTTNAGTTCTTGCATTCCAATTCTTCCTGCTANNGGNGCATAAATCTCTAANGTTTCTANTGAAATTCGTTTTCTTTTCTTTTGATCTTTTATAAAATGAAGNGTNCTCATNTTATGAAGNCGATCTGCTAATTTNATNAATAAAATNCTTATATCNCTNGCNCTTGCAAGTAATAATTTTCTAAAATTNTCNGCTTGTTTNGTNCTTCCAGGNTTTCCNTCTANNAANGTTAATTTAGTTACACCATCTACAAGTTTAGCAACCTCTTTTCCAAAATTTTNNTCNATATCTTNAATAGTAGCATTGGTATCNTCAATNGTATCNTGAAGNAANGCACANACAACGGATGTNGTATCAAGTTTTAGNTCTGANAGNATNCCAGCTACTTCAATTGGATGAGANAAATANGGATCTCCNGAGGCNCTTAANTGCCTNCCNTGCATTTTTGTNCCATAAATATAAGCTTTATTTAAAACTGCCTTATCGGCTTCAGGTTTATTANNTAAAATACGGTCAACTAATTGAGATTGACTCATAAGTTANCCANTCATTAATANGATCTTCTANTATTTTTTTTATCAACCATNTTATCTTGCATNGCNTTTAAAAGATCCTCTTCACTCATTNTTTCNTCNACNGGCTCNATTTCTGNCNCNTCCGATTCATCANNCTNNTCTNGNGATACNANAGNTGANGAAGATTTTGTATTATCTTGAACCANAGGAATATAATCCTCATCAGCNTCATCNACATCTATTTGNGTTTGTAAACTCGANATTTTTGANTCTTCNAGTTCGGNNGGAACNAGCTTTTCATCNGCTATTTCTCTNAGNGCAACAATNGGATTTTTATCNTTATCTCTGTCAACAAGTATCTCAGACCCTTCAGACATTTCGCGCGCTCTATGGGCAGCAAAAAGNACAAGGTCAAACCTACTAGTAATTTTATCAACACAATCTTCAACAGTTACACGAGCCATTTTTTCCTCATTANATNTAATCTAGTAAATATGCTTAGATTTAAATAAATGCAAGNATTAGATTAAAATATNTATTAATATAGCTAAAAAAAGATTCTTAAACAATTCAAAAAAAGNGAATATATTGATTGAACCANATAAATATTGCTCCAAATGTAAGAGATTAAANGGATTTCGTGATATTAATATTAAAAAATATCCTGAATGGTTTAATGGCGCAGTACCATCTATTATAAATAAAAATTCTGAAATCTTAATTGTAGGACTTGCCCCAGGTCTTAATGGCGCAAATAAAACTGGNAGACCATTTACAGGAGATCATGCTGGATTAACTCTATTCCATACTTTAGAAAAGCATAATTTTTTAGAGGGAAACTATAAAGAAGATGGAAAAGATAATCTTAAATTAAAAAATTGCAGCATAACTAATGCCGTTAGATGCGTTCCTCCAAAAAATCTACCAAAATCAAACGAAATAAAAAATTGTGAAAACTTTTTAAAATCAACAATTTCAATTCATAAAAATTTGAGGGTTATAGTAGCCCTTGGCTTGATATCACACAAAAGTATAATCTCAACATTTAACTTAAAACAAAAAGATTACAAATTCGGTCATTGCAATAAACATAATTTGTCAAAAAAAATAAAACTTTTAGATAGCTATCATTGTTCAAGGTATAATATAAATACAAAAAGATTAACCCAAAGCATGTTTGATNAAATTTTCATAGAAGCAAATAAAATTATATTGAATTAATGATTATTTTTTAAAAGTCTTGATTTTTGCTTATCCCAGTCTTTTCTTTTTTGATCTTGTCTTTTGTCGTGTAGTTTTTTTCCTTTACCAATACCAATTAATAATTTAGCAATACCTTTTTCATTAAAAAAAAGTTTAAGTGGAATTATTGTCATTCCCTTTTTTTGGGAAGCATTTTTTAACTTATTGATTTCTCTAGAATTAAGTAATAATTTTCTTTTTCTTTTTGGTTTATGGTTAGTAAATTTTGCATTTTTATAAGAAGGAATATTTGAGTTTATTAAAAAAATCTCCCCCTCCTCTTCAGAGGCATAGGACTCAGAAATGTTTGCTTTATTTAATCTGAGGCTTTTAACTTCGGATCCAACTAATACTAAACCAGCTTCAAAAATTTCTTCAATTGAAAATAGGTATTTAGCCTTTCTATTATCAGCTATTACTTTTTCTCCTTTTATATTCCTCTTTGATCCACCTGATTTAGATGACATCAGATTAAATCCAAATCAGAAATAACTTTATCTAATATTTCTTTAGTTTCCTGCCTTATGTTTACCAAGGGAAGTCTTAATTCATCATTAATCCTACCTATTTTGGATAGAACATATTTAACTGGTGATGGACTAGTCTCTATAAATAATGCATTATGCATCGGTTCAAGTTTTTTATGAATTTTAAAAGCTTCATCATAATTACCTTCAATACATAAATTTTGAAATTCAGAACAAAGTTTTGGAAGAACATTTGCAGTTACAGAAATGCAGCCATTACCTCCATTTTTCATAAATTCATAAGCCGTGATATCTTCTCCAGAAAATTGTAAGAAACCATCCTTGCATTGAATTTTTTGCTTTTTAACTCTTGAAAGGTCACTTGTTGCATCCTTTACACCTATTATATTTTCAAGATTTGATAGTTCAGCCATAACTTCTACAGACATATCTATTACTGATCTTGGAGGTATATTATAAATCATTATTGGAATACCCATAGATGCATTATTAAGTGCCTTGAAGTGCTCAAATAAGCCTTCTTGTGTAGGTTTATTATAATAAGGTGTTACTACTAGAGCAGCATCTGCTCCAACAGCTTCAGCATGCATAAGTAAGCTTATTGCTTCTGCGGTCGAATTGGATCCTGCACCAGCAATTACAGGAACTCTTCCATTAACTTGATCAATTACAATCTCAACAACTTCCTTGTGTTCATTATGATCTAAAGTGGGACTTTCACCNGTTGTTCCAACAGGAACTATGCCATGGGTTCCTTCATCAATATGCCAATTAATAAGATTTCTTAATGCAGTTTCATCTATTTTACCATTTTTAAAAGGTGTAACTATAGCAACTATTGATCCTTTGAGCATATTTTTTCCATTAAAACAGCAATTTATAAAAAAAAATTAAACTGAATTTTTAATAATTTGTAATTTTATAATTTATTGGATTATTATATTAGAAGATACAAAAAATTTAAATATTTAATTAAATTGTTTTAATGTCATTTAGAATTTATATTATATTTTATATCTAAATTGGGGAAAATTTTGANTAAATTTGCAAGTAAATCAACACCTAGAGAAAAGAATAATGATCCTATTCTAAGAGGTGATAAAATATCTGGTGATAGATATTATTCACATGATTTTATGGAAAAAGAGTGGGAGTATGTTTGGACACAAGTTTGGCAAATTGCCGGGTGGGCATCAGACATACCTGAGCCTAACGATTTCTTTGTTTATAAAATAAGACACGAAGAGATAATTGTTATTCGCCAAGAGGATATGTCTGTNAAAGCCTTTTATAATGTNTGTCCTCATCGAGGAAATATTTTAGTTCACGTTGANAATGGTTCCTTAAATTCTTTTAAATGNACTTATCATGGNTGGGAGTTTNATGGCTCAGGCGAATTAAAATTTGCTCAAGATCCTGATGATTTTGANGGCGGNAACCCATGCGATAGAGTTAAACTCAAAGAGGTTCACTGCAGGACTNATTTAGGGTTTGTATGGATAAATTTAAANGAAAAACCNCANNCTTTTGAAGATGCNCTNTCACCAATTTTAGAACATTTAAANCCATACCAAGGTGANAAATTTATNAGAGTATTAAATTTGACNGCTGAGGTTAATTGTAATTGGAANGTTATNCATGATAATTTTAATGAGTCNTACCATCTTCCAACNCTTCATCCAGAGCTNGAGGTTCATATTGAAAATTCNTATAAATATTCACAATTTGATATGTATGAAAATGGTCATAATAGAATGTTAATGCCAGGTCATCTTCCAGCAAAAGATGGTCAAAATCCTGACTTAGTAAACTTTCCNCTNGATGAAGCACTAAAAGCATGGGATTTGAATCCAAATGATTTTCAAGGAAATGCCCAAAACACCAGAGAAGCAATACAATCACAAAAAAAGAAGCTAGCTAAAGANAGNGGTTTTTGGCATTATGAATACCTTACNGATGAGCAATTAACTGANTATTATCATTATACTTGCTTTCCNAACTTTACNCTAACTATGACACCTGANGGTTTTCAANTATTAAGACCGCAACCTCATCCTACCGATCCAGAAAAATGTCANTTCGAGCATTGGTTTATGGTTCCTAAAATGGATCGCTTATCAGCCTCATCNACATTTACTGGTTCTGACTCAACTGAACAAACTGCGGATAGTGGAATGGCTGAAACNCCTGTNGGCCCTAGACCATTGGCACCNGCAGAGCATGAGTGGGTAACTTATCCTGAGGGAAGTATGGGTTTTGTNGCTGACCAGGATNTAAGTATGGCTGTTGGTCAGCAAAGAGGTTTGAAGTCAAGAGGATTTGATGATGCTATATTAAGTAGACAAGAAAGTAGAGTAAGAAGATATCATGAAGTTATAAATGATTATATTGAGGGAAGAAGATAATTNTTAAACACTATAGANNTCTTTTGCATTTTTNAAAAANAGCTTNTTTTTATCTTCANCTGAATAATCTATAACCATTTTTTTAAAAGCATTCCATAAAACATGATATGAAATAGATCTTTTATCAACTGGAAAGTTACTTTCAAACATNCATCTATCAACCCCAAAACAATCNATCGTATGCAAATAATATTCATGATGCATATCTACTATTTGATCTGATGAGGCAGGTTTATCCTNTTTATGNAAATTCCANCCGTTTACTGGCATGGCNAGGCCACCTAACTTAGCATAAATATTTTTTGACTCAGATAATAAGGAAATATCATCTTTCCATTTTTTAAAAATTTCTTNTCTTTTACCTTCATAAGGACCNACACCAAGTGGTCCGCCNAAATGATCATGAATAATAGTTAATTCTGGATAGTTTATTGCAAAATTACTCAAATCNCTAATTTGATGATGATAATGCCATGCATCAAAGGTTAAATTTAATTTTATTAACTCTTCNGCTCCTTCTCTAAAACTNTTGTTATAATAAATATTTTCTATTGGGTTACTGTGAGAATTATGAATTTCTNTATTTTTATCCCATCCTGCAGCATGTCTAATACCCTTAAACAAGNCCTCTCCTTTTAAAAGATGTTCATCCAAAACATCTCTAACTTCATTGCCTAACATTAAATCGGCATAACCGATAATTCCTATAATATTAGTTGTTTTTTCTAG
>PBNH01000002.1 GCA_002723035.1 Rhodobiaceae bacterium
ATCAGTTAATTCATTAACCCTTCTCTCGGAGGGAATATTTGCTTTTTTGCATATGTCAAAAGCAATTTTAGGGCCAATACCTTTTATATAAGTTAGACCGGTAAAAACTTTCTTACTAGTTGGTATATTTATACCTGCGATACGAGCCAAAGAATCCTCCAAAAAAGCGATAATGTATTGAATCGCGGATTATATGCTTGTAAACAAAACAGTCAACAAACTATTTAAGTTTATTTAAATTATTTTTAATGTCTTCCGAAACTTTAGATATATCACTCATCCCATTGATAATAATAAAGTTTTTATGATTTGAATAGTAAGAGATTAAGGGTTCAGTTTGCTCAACATACTCTTTCAATCTTTTTTTTAAGATGTCTAGGTTATCGTCAGCCCTTTTTTCACTTTTATTTTCATTAGCTCTTCTTATTATCCTTTTTTCTAAAATAGAAAAATCAACATCAATTTGAACTATTCCATCAATATTTTTAC
This sequence comes from Rhodobiaceae bacterium, assembly GCA_002723035.1. Lineage (GTDB taxonomy): Bacteria > Pseudomonadota > Alphaproteobacteria > MED-G09 > MED-G09 > MED-G09. The sequence continues at coordinate 490 of PBNH01000002.1, forward strand.
TTGATTGAGAAAAAATTTTATCCAATGACGCAGCTTGTTTTTGATTTCTAGGGTAGCCATCAAGAATAAAACCATTCTCACAATCTTTATTATTAATCCTCTCATTAATTAATTTAAGTAATAAGTCGTCTGAAACTAAATCACCCCTTTCCATTACATCTTTTGCCATTAATCCAAGTTCTGTCTTATTTTTAACAGCCTCTCTCAACATCTCCCCAGTTGAGATATGAGCTATATTGAAATGGTTTTTAATAAAAACTGCTTGTGTCCCTTTGCCAGCACCAGGAGGTCCCAAGAGAATAATAATCATTATCTCTTCTTACCTCCTAATTTAGATTTCTTGAGCAATCCTTCATATTGATGAGCAAATAAATACCCTTGAAACTGTGTCATTGTATCCATTGCAACATTAACAATAATTAAAACCGATGTTCCACCAAAATAAAATGGTACAGCAAATCTAGAGATCAAAAATTCTGGAAGTAAACAAACTAAAACCAAATAAATTGAACCAACAACAGTTAACCTTGTTAAAACAAAATCAATATATTGAGCGGTTCTCTCTCCAGGTCTAATTCCTGGAATAAAGCCACCTTGTTTTTTTAAATTATCGGCTGTGTCGTCTGGATTGAAAACAATCGCGGTATAAAAATAACAGAAAAAGACAATTAAAAAAGCATAGATAAGCATATATAAGGGCTGACCTCTTCCAAGAAGACTAGTAATGCTGTTAACCCAATCAGGCCCTTGGCCTGCAGAAAAATTTGCAATCGTAATAGGCATTAATAGTAAAGAAGATGCAAAAATAGCAGGAATAACACCTGATGTATTAAGCTTTAAAGGCAAATGAGAATTATCTCCACCAAACATTTTATTGCCAACTTGTCTTTTTGGATATTGAACAAGTAATCTTCTTTGTGCTCTTTCTATGAAAACAACAAATGTAATAGTTAATAAAACAAGTATTAAAAGGCCAAACATTAAACCAATAGATAAAGCACCCTGTCTTCCAAGTTCTATGGTGCCAAAAAGAGCACTTGGAAGTTCGGCAACAATACCAGCGAAAATTAGTAATGAAATACCGTTACCCAATCCATTAGAAGTTATTTGCTCACCAAGCCACATAAGAAAAATTGTACCACCTACAAGGGTTATGACTGCTGAAATTTTAAAAAATAAACCAGGGTCAGATACAACTCCTGTTGCACCCTCAAGCCCTACAGCAATTCCCCAAGCCTGAACAGTAGCTAAGAAAACTGTAGAATAACGAGTATACTGATTTATTTGTCTTCTACCTCTTTCACCACCCTCTTTTTTTAAATAGTTAAGAGACGGAACAACAGGAACTATTAATTGAATAATAATTGATGCAGTAATATAAGGCATTATTCCAAGAGAAAAAATTGCCATCCTTCCTACAGCACCACCGGAGAACATATTAAAAACGCCAATAATGCCTGATTGATTTTGTTCAAAAATTTGTCTTAATGCATCCAGATCTATTCCAGGTAAAGGTAGGTATGTCCCAAACCTGTATACGATTAAAGCAAGAATAGTAAACCATATTCTTTTTTTAAGTTCAGAAGCACTTTTAAGGGCTGATAGACTTATATTTGAAGCTAATTGTTCAGCTACTGAAGCCATTGTTATTTATCTGCTGAATCTTTTGTTGAAGTTTCAACAGCCTCTTTACTAATTTCTTTTTCTTCAGGTTGTTCTTTTCTTTCTTTTGTTTTTTCAAGTATCTCAATTTTACCACCCAAGCCCTCAATCAGCTTAATGGATGATTGAGTAGCTTTTGTAACAGAAATATCAATTTTATCTTTAATCTCACCTTTGTTTAAGATTTTAATACCATCATTACTTTTTTTGACAATCCCAGATGCTTTTAATTCTACTTCAGTAATTTTTTTTGAAATATCAATAAGACCTTTTGTAATTGCTGCTTGAAGATTACCTAAAGTTAATTCTGAAAAATTTTTTCGAGAAATATTATTAAAACCTCTTTTTGGTAAACGCATATGAATTGGCATTTGACCACCTTCAAAACCTTTTATAGCAACACCAGATCTGGATTTTTGTCCTTTGTGACCTCTACCTGCAGTTTTACCCTTGCCAGAACCAATACCTCTTCCTACTCTGGTTCTAGATTTTCTAGCGTTGGGATTATCTCTAAGTTCATTTAATCTCATTTTGCTATTCCTCATTAATTATTTTAACAAGGTGATTAACTTTTTTAATCATACCTCTTACTGAGTCAGTATCTTCAAGTACCATAACTTTATGAAGTTTATTCAAACCAAGTCCAATTAGTGTTTTTCTTTGATCAGGACTTCTCCTTAAAGCGCTTCCAGTTTGTTCTATAGTAATTTTTTTTGATGCCATTTTAATACCTATACAGAAACTTTGCTATCACTTATACGCTGGCTAATAACTTCGTTAACTTTTTTTCCTCTTCTCGCAGCAACTTGTCTAGGGCTATTAATTTTAGCCAAAGCTTTAACAGTTGCTCTTACCATATTGTAAGGATTTGAAGAACCAATAGACTTTGCTACGACATCTTGAATACCGAGAACTTCAAATACTGCTCGCATTGGTCCACCAGCAATTATTCCTGTTCCCGGAGGCGCTGTTCTAAGGACAACCTTTCCCGCACCATGTCTTCCTTCAATATCATGATGAAGAGTTCTGCCTTCTTTAAGAGGAACTTTTACTAATGAAGTCTTTGCTGCATCAGTTGCCTTTTTAATAGCCTCAGGAACTTCCCTTGCCTTACCATGACCAAAGCCAACATGACCTTTTTGATCACCAACAACTACAAGAGCTGCAAAACTAAATCTGCGACCACCTTTTACAACAGTTGAAACTCTGTTAATGAAAACTAAACGATCAATAAACTCACTATCTCTTTCGTCATTATTATTTATTTCATTTGCAGACAATTTATAATCTCCTAAAATTTCAATCCAGCCTCTCTAGCATTTTCAGCTAGAGCTTTAACACGGCCATGATATTTATAACTACCTCTATCGAAAAAAACTTCATTTACACCTGCCTTAATAGCTTTTTTTGCAATTTCAGATCCAACTTTAGATGCTGAAGATATATTAGAGCCAAAACTTGAAGAAGATTTTTCTAAAGTTGAAGCTGAAGCTAAGGTTTCACCAGAAGTATCGTCAATAATCTGAGCATAGATATGCTTTGATGACCTAAAAACAGAAAGTCTCATTCTGTTCGAAGAAGATTTTTTTAGCTTTTTTCTTACTCTAGCTTTTCTTTTATTTGGAACAATTCTATTAACCATCTGATTACTTCTTTTTTCCTTCTTTTCTATATATATATTCGTCTTTGTATTTTACACCTTTTCCTTTATATGGTTCTGGAGGCCTATAATTTCTTATCTCTGCTGCAACTTGGCCAACTTTCTGTTTGTCAATGCCACTTATATTAATTTCTGTAGGAGAGATAGCTTCAATTTTTATTCCTTCAGGCGTTTCATAGTTTATATCGTGACTAAAGCCAAGTGATAATTGTATATTGTTTCCTTTCATTTGAGCCTTATAACCAACACCATTAATTTCCAATGTCTTTGTATAACCCTCTGAAACTCCAACAATATTATTATTAAGCAATGTTCTTTGAATTCCCCAAAACTGAATACTCTCTAGAGTGTTATCAATGGGTTCAATGCTAATCTGATTATCTTGAAGAATAACATTTGTTCCAGAGAAATTTTCACAAGACAATTCACCCTTAGGCCCAGTAGTTAATATCTCTGATTCAGAAATTGTTACATTAACACCTTCAGGTACATCAATAAGTTTTTTTCCAATTCTAGACATTCAAAAACCTCAATATTAAAAAACAGTACATAAAATTTCACCACCTACGTTCTCATTGCGAGCAGAAGAGTCTGACATAACTCCCTTAGGTGTTGAAACAATTGAGATACCAAGACCATTTCTGATTAATGGCATACTTTTTACGGATGAATAAACTCTTCTTCCCGGCTTAGAGATTCTCCTAATTTCTTTTATCACAGGATCTCCCTCATGATATTTTAGTTCAATTTGAATTTCTGATTGACCACTGTCTCTCTCAGTTTCTGAAAACCCTCTAATAAAGCCCTCATCTTTTAAAACTTCAAGTACATTTACTCTAAGAGAGGAAGAAGGTGATCCTACAGTTTCCTTTCCTCTCATATGAGCATTTCTTATTCTTGTAATCATATCCCCTATTGGATCATTAATATTCATTGCAACCTCACCAACTTGATTTAACTACACCAGGCAACTTACCGTCTGAAGCTAAATCCCTAAAGGCAATCCTTGATAAACCAAATTTTCTATAAACACCTCTTGGACGGCCAGTTATTAAACATCTATTACGAATTCTATTTTTTGAAGAATTTCTAGGTAACTGAGCTAATTTCAATCTAGCCTCAAATCTATCTTCGGCAGATAAGCTCTTGTCTTTAGCAGTAATTAAAAGTTTCTCCCTCTTGTTTTTATATTTAGAGTATAACTTCCTTCTTTTTAAATCTCTTTGTACCATACTTACTTTAGCCATTTTTAAACCCTTAATTTATTTCTTTTTAATTGGAAAATTAAAGCTTTGCAGTAATGCAAGAGCTTGTTCATCGTCTTTAGCGGTGGTGTTAATAATTACATCCATACCCCAAATCTCTGTCACTGATTCATAATTTATTTCTGGAAAAATTAAGTGTTCCTTGATACCAAAAGCATAATTACCATTACCATCAAAACTTTTTGAGCTTAATCCATCAAAATCTCTAACTCTGGGAAGAGCAATATTAATTAATCTATCAATAAATTCATACATTTGTGCTTTTCTAAGAGTAACCTTCACACCCACAGCCATACCTTCACGCAATTTAAAGCCAGCGATAGCCTTTTTTGCAGCAGTTTTTACTGGTTTCTGACCAGATATTAATTCTAAAGCAGCAGCAGCATCATTTACTTTTTTGCTGTCAGAGACAGACTGACTTCCAGCGCCAATATTTATTACAATTTTTGAAATCTTTGGAACTTCAAAAATATTACTTAGTTTTAAATTTAACAAAAGTTCTTTTTGAATTACTTCATTGTATTGCTGCTGTAATCTTGGGATATAGTTTAAATCTTCAGACATTTTATAAAACCTCTCCTGATTTTTTTGCAAAACGAACTTTATTTCCTTTTTTATCTAACTTAAAACCAACTCTACTTGGTTTTTTTGTTTTAGGATCAATAATCATTAAGTTTGAAATTTGTATTGGACGTTCCTCAGAAATAATACCACCTGGATTATCCTGAGATGGCTTTCTATGTCTTTTTACTAAATTAATACCTTGAACAAGAGCTTTATCTTGGCTTTGAGAACTCTTAATAATTCTAGTCACCTCTCCTTCTTTACCTTTATCTTTTCCAGAGATTATAAAAACTTTATCGCCTTTTTTTATTTTTGCAGCCATTATATAACCTCCGGAGCTAGAGAAACTATTTTCATCAATTTTTTACTACGCAACTCTCTAGTTACTGGGCCAAAAATACGAGTACCTAAAGGCTCACCATTTGCATTAACTAAAACAGCTGCATTAGTGTCAAATCTGATTGCACTTCCGTCATTTCGTCGAATTTCTTTTTTTGTTCTTACAATCACAGCTTTTAAAACTTCACCTTTTTTTACTTTACCTCTAGGAATAGCCTCTTTAACTGAAACAACAATTATATCGCCAATAGAGGCAGTTCTTCTTTTAGATCCCCCCAAAACCTTTATGCATTGAACCTGCTTTGCACCAGAATTATCAGCTACATCTAACTTTGTTTGCATTTGTATCATAATAAAAACCTTAATTTAATGACTAATCGTCAATTACTTCCCATGTTTTAGATTTAGATAAAGGTTTGCATTCTCTTATTTTAACTAAATCACCAACTTTAAATTTATTGCCTTCATCATGTGTCATATATTTTTTAGAACTTCTTACAGTTTTCTTAAATAACGGGTCAGTGAATCTTCTTTCTACCAAAACAGTTATGGTTTTATCTGCCTTATCACTAACAACAACACCTTTTAAAATTCTTTTAGGCATTACTCACCTCATTTTTATGCTTATTAATCATAGTTTTAACTCTTGCAATATCTTTTTTCTTTTTAGATATCTGAGAAGTATCTTCAAATTGGCCAGCAAGTTTTTGAATATTAATATTAAAAAGTTCTTGTTTGAGTTCGTTTAATGAGTCAAATAACTCATCAAAACTCATATCATTAATATTTTTTTTCTTTTTTGCCATTTAGATAGACTCCCCTGGTCTAGTAATAATTTTAGTTAAAACAGGAAGTTTTGAAGAACCAAGCTCAAGAGCTGTTTTAGCTATCTCAGGAGAAACACCGTCAATTTCAAACATAATTCTACCAGGCTTTACTTTTGCAGCCCAATATTCAGGAGTTCCTTTACCTTTCCCCATTCTTACCTCAGTAGGCTTTTTAGAAACTGGTACATCTGGAAAAATTCTAATCCAAACTCTTCCAGCTCTTTTCATATGCCTAGTAATTGCACGTCTTGCAGCTTCGATTTGTCTAGCTGTTACTCTTTCAGCAGTAATAGCTTTTAAACCATATGAGCCAAAGTTAAGGGTTGTGCCGCCTTTGGCATTACCCTTAATTCTTCCTTTGTGAGCTTTACGAAATTTTGTCTTCTTAGGTTGTAACATCCTTATTATCCTTAATTATTTTGCTTAAAATTTGTATTTTCTAATGAAGAGGTTTTTTCCTCTTTTGCAAAAGGGTTATGCTCCATAATCTCCCCAAGAAATATCCAAACTTTAATTCCACAAATTCCATATGTAGTATGAGCAGATGCTACACCATAATCTATATCAGATCTAAGTGTATGAAGCGGAACACGGCCTTCTCTATACCACTCAGTTCTAGCAATTTCAGCACCGCCTAAACGTCCGCCACAGTTAATACGTATTCCTTGAGCACCTAAACGCATTGCGGATTGAACAGCTCTTTTCATAGCCCTTCTAAACCCTATTCTTCTTTCAAGTTGTTGAGCAATGTTTTCAGCAACAAGTGTTGCATTTATCTCAGGCTTCCTTACTTCAACAATATTAACAACAACATCTGAAGAGGTAATTTTTTGAAGTTTTTTCTTTAAATTTTCAATATCAGCGCCTTTTTTACCAATTATTAAACCAGGTCTACCCGAGTGAATTGTTACTAAACATTTCTTGTGAGGCCTTTCAATAACTACATTAGAAATTGCAGCATTTTTGAGGTCTTTAAAAATCATTTCACGCATATGAATATCTTCTTGTATTAACTTGCTATATTCATTTTTTCCAGCATACCATCTTGAATCCCAAGTACGNTTTATTCCTAGCCTCATNCTGATTGGATTAACTTTTTGTCCCATTATTTTTTTTCTCCTTCAGCTTTNTCACGTAAAATAATTGTAAGNTGNCTAAATGGTTTAAGAATTTTTCCTGTTCTTCCNCTTGCTCTTGGTCTAAATCTTTTCATAACAAGNTTTTTACCAACATAAGCTTCATCNACATAAAGCTTATCNATATCNAGATTATGATTATTTTCTGCGTTAGCAATCGCGCTNTCNAGAATTTTTTTNGCTTCATTAGANATTCTTTTNTTNGAAAATTCTAAATAAGANAAGGCNTCACCAACATTTTTTCCTCTAATACTTTTTACAGCATCNTTTANTTTTATAGGACTTGTTCTNANCATTTTACCAATTGCCTTTGATGAAGGTCCTNTATTNACATNTAGTTTTTCAACATTACTCATAACTAACTTCTCTTTGCNGACTTATCNGCTGTATGACCATAATAGGTCCTNGTTGGNGAAAACTCTCCAAATTTATGACCAACCATATCTTCTGAAACNAAAACAGGAATGAATTTCTGTCCGTTGTATACACCAAAATTCAAACCTACAAATTGAGGTANAATTGTTGATCTTCTGCTCCAAATNTTTATNACNTCTTTACGACCNGACTCTCTAGCAGCTTCTGCTTTTTTTAAGATATATTGGTCTACAAAAGGACCTTTCCANANTGATCTAGCCATATTTACCTTCTTTTTTTCCTTTGATGACGAGTTCTGACAATNAATTTATCAGAATTTTTATTNGANCGTGTTTTCTTACCTTTTGTTGGNACNCCCCAAGGTGTAACAGGNTGACGNCCTCCAGAAGTTTTACCTTCACCNCCACCATGAGGGTGNTCAACTGGGTTCATNACGACNCCACGAACTGATGGNCTNTTACCTTTCCATCTATTTCTTCCAGCCTTTGCTAATTTAGTATTNGAGTTATCAGGGTTTGAAACAGCNCCAACAGTAGCNTTACAAACATCAGGNACAAGTCTTTGCTCACCTGAAGTTAATTTTAANATAGCCATNCCCTGATCCCTACCAACTAATTGAGCNAAAGTACCTGCAGACCTTATCATCTGGGCACCTTTNCCTGGNTTCATTTCGATATTATGAATGATTGTNCCTATAGGCATTTTTTTCATNGGCATTGTNTTACCNGGNTTNATATCAGCTTTTTCACTNGAAATAACTTTATCACCTACGNTNAGCCTNTGTGGNGCAATTATATANCTNANTTCACCATCATCATATTTTATTAGAGCAATAAANGCTGAACGGTTTGGATCATATTCAAGTCTTTCAACTGTTGCGGATACATCTANTTTATTTCTTTTAAAATCAATCTTNCGATAAAGTCTTTTATGNCCACCNCCTCTTCTTCTAGCAGTCATTCTTCCTTTATTATTTCTTCCACCNGANCTGGTTAAGCCNTCNGTTAGNGATTTTANTGGACGATCAGTTGATAAATGAGATTTATCAACTAAAACTAAACCNCTTTGACCAGGACTTGTAGGTTTNTATGTTTTTAAAGCCATAATCTATACTCCACCCATTACGTCAATAGATTGACCTTCCTCAAGNGTAANAATTGCATGTTTAAAATCTTTTCTCTTACCTTTAATATTTTTAAAATTAGTAGTTTTNCCTTTTCTTCTNAGAGTATTTACAGATTTCACATTTACCTTAAACAGAGCCTCAATACTTTTTTTAATTTCTTNNTTTGATGATTTTAAACTNACCTTAAANACAATCTTATTACTNTCTGAGAGCATNGAAGATTTTTCAGTAACTACAGGGCTCATTAAAATATCAAAATAATTTTTTTCACTCATTGCAGNCTCTCATTAANCATATCAATAGAGCTTNTTGTAAGAACTAATTTTTCTTTACGAAGAATATCGTANACGTTAATTCCTTTAATATTTATAAGCTCAAGACCTTTNANATTTTTAATAGCAAGNTCAAAATTTTTATCAAAATCATCGGAGTCAATAAATAAAGCATTTTCAATTTTTAGNTTTTTAACTTTTGATANAAAATCTTTAGTTTTTGGAGAGGNTAATTTAGCNTCATCTAAAATTATAAGTTCGTCATTTTTTACCTTTGANGATAAAGCNTGCTTTAATCCTAATGATCTTATTTTTTTTGGAAGTTTAGTAGANTAGTCTCTTGGCTTTGGACCAAAAACNACNCCNCCACCTCTAAANATATTTGGNTTTCTTGTNCTATGCCTAGCNCCACCAGAACCTTTTTGATTCATAATTTTTNTTGTACTACCTTTTATTTCACCACGCTCTNTAGTTTTATGAGTACCAGATCTTCTTTTNGCAAGCTGCCATGTAACAACTCTATGAAGAATATCNCTTCNTGGATCAAGNCCATAAATNTCGTCATTAAGTTCNTGAGAAGATTTTTTATCNGAACTCAAACTTACAACATTAACTTTCATTTGAGTCTCCNTNATTNTCAGANTCTATATTTTNTTCANAANTTTTATCATCTGANNTANTNNCATCTTTTTTNACTTCANCTTTNGNGTTCTTTAAAGCNGCTGGAAGAGGAATNTCATCNGGTAATGNTTTTTTTNCNGANTCTNTAAGTAAAACCCAACTACCTTTTGGGCCAGGAACTGCTCCNCTAACATAAATATAACCTTCATCTGATTCCGTTTTAACAACTTTTAAATTTTGAACNGTTACATTTGCAGCCCCCATNTGACCTGCCATTTTTTTTCCTTTAAATACNTTTCCAGGATCTTGACATTGNCCGGTAGAACCATGNCTTCTNTGACTAATAGAAACACCNTGAGAAGCTCTNAAGCCACCAAANTTATGTCTTTTCATTGCTCCAGCAAAACCTTTACCAATNGATATTCCTGAAACATCAATAAATTGNCCNTCNACAAAATGAGAGGCAGCAAGNTCAGANCCNTTTTCAAGTAAATTATCTTCAGTTACACGAAANTCTGAAAGCTTAGCTTTTGNATTNATTTTATTCTTTTTAAAATGTCCTTTCATAGGATTAGAAACATTCTTTTCGNTTANATTNCCTACACCAAGCTGNACAGANGNATAACCATCTTTNTCTTTTGTTTTNGTTGAAACAACATGACAATTATCAAGGTGAAGTATTGTAACCGGTGTATGAATNCCGTCTTCNGTATACAGTCTNCTCATNCCAAGTTTTTTACAAATTAATCCGGTTCTCATCNCTTTAATCCNAATNCTATAGTTTTATCTCNACATCAACACCAGCAGCCAAATCTANCTTCATTAAAGCATCAACAGTTTGNGGAGTTGGATCAATAATATCCATTAATCTTTTGTGNGTTCTTATTTCAAATTGCTCTCTACTTTTCTTATCGATATGAGGACCTTTNAGAACAGTAAATTTCTCAATACGAGTAGGTAAAGGTATCGGACCACGNACATCAGCCCCNGTTCTTTTTGCNGTATCAAGAATTTCTTTTGCAGANGTATCTAATGTTCTATGATCATANGCTTTTAATCTAATTCTAATATTTTGATCTTTCATTTAACTACCTNTTATAACTATGCTANCTTAGCAATTACCTCTTCNGATACAGCTTTTGGAACNTCTTGATAATGNTCAAANAGCATAGTAAAAACNGCNCTNCCTTGTGACATNGATCTCAAAGTATTTACATANCCAAACATATTTGCCAGAGGAACCATTGANTCAATNACTGTTGAAGGGCCTCTTGTTTCNGTACCTGAAATCTGNCCTCTTCTNCTNTTAAGNTCNCCAATTATATCACCTANNTGTTCCTCNGGAGTTACAACCTCAACCTTCATTATTGGNTCAAGTAATTTAATACCNGCNTCACGNCAAACTTCNCTAAATGCTGCNCGAGCAGCNATTTCAAANGCCATAACGCTNGAGTCAACATCATGATAAGCACCNTCNANNAGTCTGACACTAAAATCTATAATTGGGAAACCAGCTAANGCGCCNGTCTCNTTTACACTTTCAATTCCTTTTTCTACACCAGGTATNTATTCCTTNGGNATTGANCCACCAACAATTTCNCTNNTAAANTTATAGCCTTCACCTGGTTGATTAGGNGTAATAATAATTTTTAAACGGGCAAATTGNCCCGCNCCACCACTTTGTTTTTTATGNGTATAATCAATTTCAGCNTCTTTAGAGAAAGTTTCACGATATGCAACCTGAGGAGCTCCAACATTTGCTTCAACTTTAAATTCTCTTTTCATTCTNTCGACAAGAATATCGAGATGAAGTTCACCCATACCNCTAATAACTGTTTGTCCTGATTCATTATCAGANGAAACNCTGAANGANGGATCTTCTTTAGCTAATCTTGATAATGCTANNCCCATTTTTTCTTGGTCAGCNTTAGTTTTTGGTTCAACAGCAACCTCNATCACTGGTTCAGGNAANTCCATTCGCTCAAGAATAATTTGATTGTCATCACCACATAAAGTATCACCAGTTGTAGTATCTTTTAANCCNACTAAGGCAACNATATCACCAGCACGAGCTTCCTTAATATCTTCNCTTGAGTTTGAATGCATTTCNANCATTCTACCTATTCTTTCTTTTTTGTTTTTAACTGTATTTACTAATGTTTGACCNGCTTCNAAAACACCNGAATAAATTCTTGCAAAAGTAAGGTTTCCAACAAAAGGGTCATTCATNACTTTAAANGCTAAAAGNGATAATGGNTCATCGTCTGAGGANTCTCTTTTCATTTCNTCTTCAGTATCAGGATGAATNCCTTTTATAGCNTCAACNTCNGTAGGNGANGGCATAAAATCAACTACAGCNTCAAGAAGNGGTTGAACNCCNTTATTNTTAAAGGCAGTACCNTTNANAACAGGTACGAAAGACTGATCNANNACACCTTTACGNATACACNTTTTAATNGTATCAACATCTGGTTCATTACCNTCTAAATACTGCTCCATAACTTCATCATCTTGTTCAACAGCACTCTCAATTAACTCAGATCTATATTTTTCTGCTTCNGCTTTAAGATCCTCTCTTATTTCCNTGNACTCAAACTCAGCACCTAATGNTTCTTCTTTCCAAATTATTTCTTTCATTTGAACAAGGTCAATCAAACCTTCATAATTACTNTCAGANCCNATCGGTAATTGCATAACTAANGGTGTAGAACCAAGTCTATCTTTTATCATTTCAACACATCNNTAAAANTCNGCNCCAATTCTATCCATTTTATTAACAAAACACATTCTTGGAACATTATATTTATTTGCTTGNCTCCAAACTGTCTCAGACTGAGGNTCNACACCNGCAACNGAGTCAAAGACCGCGACAGCACCATCAAGTACTCTAAGAGATCTTTCAACCTCAATCGTGAAATCAACGTGCCCAGGAGTATCAATAATATTTATTCTTTTTTCATTCCAAAAACATGTAGTTGCAGCAGAGGTAATAGTAATACCTCTTTCTTGTTCTTGTTCCATCCAATCCATGGTTGCAGCACCATCGTGTACTTCACCAATTTTGTAACTCTTTCCGGTGTAATATAAAATTCTCTCTGTTGTAGTGGTTTTACCAGCATCAATATGGGCCATGATACCAATATTTCGATAATCTGATAATTTTGTTTTTCGTGCCATAATAAAACCCTTTTAATAAACTACCAACGATAATGAGAAAAAGCTCTATTAGCTTCAGCCATTTTATGAGTATCCTCACGTTTTTTTACAGAGGCTCCTCTATTGTTGGAAGCATCGATAAGTTCAGATGATAATTTTTCACCCATCGTGTCCTCACCTCTAGAGCGGGCAGCAGAAATGATCCATCTAATAGCCAGAGCTTTTCTTCTATCAGACCTAACCTCCACAGGAACCTGATAAGTAGCTCCACCAACTCTTCTTGACCTTACCTCGACAGAGGGCATTACATTATCAATTGCATCATGAAAGACTTTTACAGGATCTGTTTTAAGCTTGCTTTCTATGTTATCAAAAGCCCCGTAAACAATTTTTTCTGCAACAGATTTTTTTCCATCAACCATCAAATTATTCATAAATTTTGAAATGACCTCATCCCTGTATTTAGGATCAGGAAATATTTCTCTTTTTTCAGCCTTGTGTCTTCTGGACATTATTATTCCTCTGTTACTATTTAGGTCTTTTAGTACCGTATTTTGACCTTCTTTGTTTACGTTCTGATACTCCTTGAGTATCCAATACACCTCTTAGTACGTGATATCTTACACCAGGAAGATCTTTTACCCGTCCTCCTCTGATTAAAACTACTGAGTGCTCTTGAAGGTTGTGACCCTCGCCAGGTATATAACTTGTAACCTCAAAACCATTAGTCAATCTTACTCTTGCAACTTTTCTTAGTGCAGAATTTGGTTTTTTTGGTGTTGTTGTATAAACACGAGTACAAACACCTCTTTTTTGGGGGCATGCTTCCATGGCTGGAACTTTATTTCTTTTTGCAATATTTGCCCTTCTATTGCGAACTAATTGGTTAATTGTAGGCATGTTTATGTTCCCCAATAAGATTTTATTCATTAAAAAATAATGAATAAGTTACTATAATTTTTTGCGAATGGCGCGGCAGCGTTTAGGAAAATTCCTACGACCTGTCATAAGCGTTGTCTTAGTAACTTTGTATTTGTTTTCAGTCAAGAAAAAAACAGTATTTTTTTTATTATTCTACCGCTTCTATTTCTTCGTTTTCAACATTTTTAGCATTTTCAGAAATTAATTGTTCATCTCTTACCGCTGCATCATTTTCAAGACGGCGAATAGAACTACCGGTTCCAGCAGGAATAAGCCTTCCAACAATAACATTTTCTTTCAAACCTATTAAATGATCTGATTTTCTATAAACTGCTGCATCTGTTAAAACTCTCGTAGTTTCTTGGAAAGATGCTGCAGAAATAAAAGATCTAGTTTGAAGTGAGGCCTTAGTAATACCTAATAAAATAGGTTTATAGACCATTGGTTGTTGTTTTTTAGATAATAATTTTTCATTAATTTCTTCAGCTTCAAGTTTATCAAGCTGCTCACCGGCAATAAAGGCGCTATCACCAGGGTCAGAAATCTCAACTTTTTGAAGCATTTGTCTAGTAATAACCTCTATATGCTTATCATTAATCGTAACACCTTGAAGACGATAAACACTTTGAATTTCATTAACAAGATAACTTGCTAAGGCTTCAAGGCCTAAAATAGATAATATATCATGAGGTGCAGGGTTCCCATCAATTAAATAATCGCCTTTTTCAATGGTATCACCATCTTGGACAGATATATGTTTTCCCTTTGCAATCAAATAACTTACTTCCTGTTCAGATTCATCAAGAGGATGAATAACTATTTTCTTTTTATTTTTATAATCACGAGCAAATTCAACTCTACCAGTAATTTCAGCAATAATTGCATGATCTTTTGGTTTTCTAGCCTCAAATAGCTCGGCAACCCTAGGAAGACCACCTGTAATATCTTTTGTCTTTGCGCCCTCTGTAGGAATTCTAGCAATAACATCTCCTGCACCTACTTTAGTTCCATCACTAGCGGAAATGATAGCATCAACTGACATTAAATATCTAGCTTCCCTATTGTTTTCTAAGGTTACAATGTTACCACCAGAGTCTTTAATAACCATGGATGGTTTTAATTCACCAGATTTTGATGAGTTTTTCCAATCAATAACAACTTTTTGACTTATACCTGTAGATTCGTCTGAAACTTCACCAATACTTACTCCATCTACAAGATCTTCAAAAGCAACAGTTCCTCCAACCTCAGTAATAATTGGAATTGTATAAGGATCCCATTGAGCTAATCTTTGACTTTTTTTGACTTTTTCTTCATCATTAATTAATAACTGAGAACCATAAGGAAGTTTATGACTAGCTCGTTCAATTCCATTTTCATCGATAACATTAATTGTTGTGGTTCTACCAATAACGATATTACGGTCATCAGAATCTTTAAGGATATTTAAATTTTCAATCTTAACAGATCCATCAGTATTTGACTCAACATAAGAATTGTCCATAACCTGAGCTGTACCACCAATATGAAAAGTTCTCATTGTAAGCTGAGTACCCGGCTCCCCAATTGATTGAGCTGCAATTACTCCTACAGCCTCACCAATCTTAACTGGTGTTCCTCTTGCTAGGTCACGTCC
>PBNH01000012.1 GCA_002723035.1 Rhodobiaceae bacterium
AATATTAACTTTACTTGGATACATTTCTGTTGGATCGACTACTGAATAATCGGACCACTGACCATACGATCTCAATACGTCACCTTTTTTATACTCAGGATGATTGCTTTCTATAATCTCTCCTAAAACTGTACCCATTAATTTCTCACCAACAGGAATTGGTGGTTGATAGGAGTCCTTTCTTTCTGTCATATACATTCTAGTTCCTGCATCCATAGAGAGATACTTATTTTTAGTTACAAAACAACCTTCGGGAATAATTAGTTTATTCTCTTCTCTAATCTCAAGAGCACTCTCAAAATCATTTCCATCGGGTAACTTTTTCATTACCCAAAATCTATTTTTTAATTCTAATTCAGTCATTATTTTTCCCATTTTAACCTAATTAATCATGACTATAATTATAAGACATTGGAAATACAACAAACTATAAACCAACCTCAAAAATAAGGGCTTATAATTTAGTTTGATCAAACCTCTTATTATGTATCTGAGAACCAATCAAAAATACAAAGCATGTAAAATATTGGCTAATTATGCTGAATAGTAAAATAATATTCTTGAAATTTAAAGACCAGCAGTCTGTCCGCCATCAACAGGAATTAATTGACCTGTTATAAATCTAGACGAGTCAGATGCAAAAAATACCATCACTGGGGCCAAATCTTTTTCTGGATTGCCATATTCTTGCCCAAGAGATATTGGAACGGAATTCCTCCAGTGGGCTACAATATTTTCCTCTTCAGTTGATCTCTCTCTTGCAGCATAATACATAGGCGTTGCCATAGCAGGAAGTATTGCATTAACCCTTATATTATCTTTACCCCATGTACCAGAAGCTGTTCTTGTCCAAGAATGGACAGCACCCTTAGCAGCAGAATATGCTGATGCGCTTGGTTCTGGTCTAAGTCCAGATATAGAACCAAAATTAATTATAGATCCTCCACCACTTTCTTTCATGTATTTGTATGCTATTTGATTTGTTAGCATTGTTCCTTTAACATTAACTGAAAACATCAAATCCCAATCCTCAACACTAACATTTGAGGCGTTGGATGCTCTTTGAATAGCAGCAGGATGAGCCAGAACATCAAGGCCGCCAAGAATTTCAGCTGCTTTTGAAAAAGAGTCATATACACTCGACTTATCGGAAACATCAACATGAATATAAGAACATTTTCCAGGGCCAGTTTTATTGGCCTTTTCAGAAATTGACCTACCAGCATCATCTGTAACATCCATGCCTACTACATCAGCTCCAGCCTGAACATATGCATTTAGAGTAGCCTCACCCATTCCTCTTGCTGATCCAGTTACAATAATCCTTTTACCTTTCAACATAATTACCTCTTTTTTTAAAGTTTCTTATTAGTTAAATTTTTGATAAATACTCTTTAATTTATTCGACATTATTTTCGATAAAAAATTACTCATATCTTCAGCTATTAAGCCTGGCCCTGCCTCTAAACCAATTTCATTATGTAGCCAGGAAGCAGCAGCAGCAGCATCATGGCTTTTCATACCTTGTGCAATTAAGCCTCCACAAATACCTGCAAGTATATCTCCGGAACCTGCAGTTGATAAAAATGATGAAGACTCTTTTGAAATAAGGGATGTTTTTTTCGGTGAAGAGATAACTGTATCATTACCTTTATATAATATAGTGCTATTAGTCATATCTGAAGCTTTTCTTGTTTTTTCAATTTTATCCATATTACTAAAATTAAAAAGTCTGTTAAATTCTCCTTCATGAGGAGTTAGTATTATATTATCTCTTTTTTTTCTTTTCTTGAGAAGATCAAATAATTGTTTTGGATTTTTTTCAAAAGAAGTTAATCCATCAGCATCCAAAACAAGGCCAAATTCTTCTTTTATTGCTCGAATAGCAATATTTTTTGTTTCTTTATCAACTCCGTTTCCAGGTCCAATTATAAGAGTATTGATTTTTTTTTGTTTTGCAAAATTAAAAAACTCATCTGCTGTATTGATTTCTTTTAACATTACAGCTGTTAGATGAGATGCATTTACTTCTAATGCGTCATTGTCAGAAGCAAGTGTTACCGCTCCTGCCCCTGATCTTAGAGCAGAAATCGCTGCCAACCTTGATGCTCCTGTGGATAGTATTGGTCCAGATCTAACAAAAACATGGCCTCTTTTATACTTATGATCATTCATTAAAGGCCATTTAAAATTTTTAATCCATATGTCTGGAATATTAAATTTTATTTTTGAGCATCTTGATACTTTTAAGATTTCAGATTTTTTTTCACCAATACTAACCACATGAACTTTACCTGAATTAATTTTACCTGGTAGTAAATATTGACCGATTTTTGGAGCAACAAAGGTAACTGTGTGATCAGCCTCAATAGATATAGGCATCAACTCACCTGTATCTGCATTTACTCCACTTGCTATATCTATTGAAACCTTGCAAGGCTTTGACCTATTAATTTCTTTAATTATTTTTATAGTCTTATTTGTAAAATTTCTATTAAGGCCAACACCATAAATACTATCTACAATAAGAGAATATTTATTTAATTTTAAATCTTTAAACTTTAAAAAATCAATAATTACACTACCGAATAATTTTTTTTGTAATTTATATATTTTATTTATACTGGTAACAGGTGAGCTTATATCTACTTCATAACCTCTGTTCTTCAATAGGTTTGCAATTACAATTCCGTCCCCCCCATTGTTACCAGGTCCACATAAAATTAAAATTTTTTGATTAAAATTTTTTAAATTTGGTATAACTTTTTCATCAATTATTAAGAAAGCCGATTTACTAGCGTTTTCCATTAATTTAGAAAAATTTAAACCTCTAGAAACGCATAATTTATCAAGCTCGTATGAGCATTTTGATTTAAATAAAGTATTTATCATCAGCTAATGCATGATACTATTTTAATAAGCTTTATATTCAGTTTTATACTCACTTTAACTCAACCGATGAAGAGCACATATTTTGTTACCTGCAGGATCACGTAAATACGCTAGATAAATATTTGAGTCCTCCCTTACTCCTGGAGGGTCCTCACAAGTAGATCCTCCATTTTCAAGGCCAGCAGCATGCCATGCATCCCCTGCCTCTGGACTACCTACTGAAAAACCAACTGTACTTCCATTACCTGGTCCAGCTGAATTACCGTCGATTGGAACACTTATTGCAAAAATACCACTTTTGGTAAAATAAAAACATCGGCCTTTCGGGTCTATAACTCCAGGCGCATAACCCAACGTACCAAGAATAGCATCATAAAATTTTTTTGATTCCTCGATACTATTTGCACCGAGCATTACATGACTAAACATATTTTTCTCCATTATATAAATTAAGACAATAAAACAAATTTAATATTAAACTATCTATTAATAATCCTGTAAGACCTTTCTTTAGAAATTTTTTTCAATTTTTCATCTGGATCAACAACAATTGGCAAACCACAAGCCTCAAACATTGGTAAATCATTTATAGAATCAGAATAAAAAACAGATTCGTTGATTTTTTGATTATTTTGAGAGCACCACTTTTCAACTGCTCTGACTTTCCCTTCAGCGAAAGTTGGTTCACCGGATAGTTTTCCAGAAAAAATATCATTTTTTATTTCTACAGGAGTTCCAATACTCGAGTCTATTCCAAGAAAATTGGCTATACCTTTCACTAAAAAATCATGTGATCCTGATGCAATAACAACTTTGTCAGCTGATTTTGCTTCATCCAAAAGTTGTTTGGTTAGGTTATCGGTTAAATTTTTAATATTTTTTTTTATAAACTGATCCACAAATGTACTTACCTTTTTCTTGCTAAGACCTTTGATAGGTTTTTGTATAAAACTTGAATATTCTGTAAAATTGAGAACTCCTTTACGATATTCTAAATCAAATTTGTTTAGTATTGTTTCAGGATTTTCCAACAATCCTTTTGAAAACAGAAAATTTATCCATTCTCTCTCACAATCTCCACATAAAAGTGTGTCATCTAAATCAAAAATTACAAACTTCATTTATATTTCCAACATACGAGAGAATTTAAGTTCTCATTCTCCATAAAGATTTGTGAAACATCTTCTTGAAAATTTCCATTCTCCATCCTCTAAGATACAGGTATCGTCATATTGTCCACAAGGTCTTAATTCTTTCCCATCAGGTAAGATTGCTACTTCTATTGTATAACTTCTCATTTCAGCTACTTCACCGTCTATTTTAATATATCCTGGTTGAGCGATCATATGAATAAAAGGATATCCTTTCATAGCTTCTGTCCAAATATTAATAATATTTTCTCTTCCTTCATTTTTTATGTCTAAATGAGGAATTTCCCAAACAGCATTTTTAGACCAAGTACTGCACCAAATCTCCGAGTTTCTCTGATTAACGCCATCACAATATTTATCTAATAATTCTCTTATTGCATTTTTTGCCTCTAAATCAGTCATAACATCCCTCTAAATTTTGAAATTTTAACAAATTATACTAAACTAAAGACATTAAGTAAAATACTTGTAAAATATTGAATAAAGTAAATTTTATGTTAAAACCTTTTATTTTTTTAAATACTTAACTGATAAAGTTTGATTTTAAATTAATAAATTTATATACAAAGTAATGAAATTAATGATAATTGAAATATGAGTGAAATTAAGCAAACTAAACATAAGCTAGAAATAGTCAAGAATGGTCAGGATAGATCACCTGATACTAGTTATACTGAGTATTTATCCCAAGATAGTAAAAAAGTTCCTGATTTCATGGTTGAAGAAAACTTTGAATATCTTGGTTCAGAGGATATTGATACTTCAAGGTATATTTCTAGAGAGTTCTTTGAAAAAGAGAAAGAGTGTATGTGGACCAGAGTATGGCAGTTCGCATGTAGAGTTGAAGACATACCCGAGGTGGGTGATAGTTTAGTTTATGATATACTTGATTGGTCATTTTTAATAGTTAGATCAGACGAAAACACAATAAAGGCATTTTATAATAGTTGTTTACATAGAGGAAGAAGAATAAAAACAGAAAGAGGTTTCGGTAATCAGCTAGAATGTCCTTTTCACGGTTTTTGTTGGCATTTAGATGGGTCTCTAAAATTTACTCCAGCACCTTGGGATTTTGCTCATATAAAAGATAAAGATTTTAGCTTACCCGAGGTAAGAGTAGAGATATGGCAAGGTTTTGTATTTATTAATATGGATGACAATGCTGTTTCTTTGGAAGAATATCTTGATCCAATTCCAGAACACCATAAAAGGTGGGATCTTGGAAATTGTAAAAAAGTTATTCATGTTTCTAAGGTTGTTCCTGGTAATTGGAAAACTGTTCAAGAAGCCTTTATGGAGTCGTTTCATGCAACCTTAATTCACCCTGAAATATTACCTTTCCAGGCCGATGAAAATGCTAGATATGACCTATATGGTGACCATATGAATAGAAATATTGCTTTAACAGGAAAACCAAGTCCAAATCTTAAAAATGTTGATGAACAGGAAATTTTAGATACCATATTCTATGGTTCGGGAAGAATGGCAGCTGATGATAAAATTATTGTTCCTGAAGGTGAAGAAGCAAGAAAAGTAGCTGCCCAGGCAATGAGAGAGGCCTTTTCCGCAGCAGATGGTCATGATTACTCTGGTGCCTCTGACGCAGAAATGCTTGATGCAATTGTATATAATGTTTTTCCAAATTTTTCACCCTGGGGTGGATTTCCAAAAAATCTTATATATCGCTTTAGACCAAATGGTAATAGAGAAGATTCTGCAATAATGGAGGCGATGTTTCTGCAAAGAAATCATAAAGATCCTGAAAAACAAGAACCTTATGAGCCAATACCAATTCACTACCTATCTGAGGATGAAAATTGGGAGGATGCAGAGGAATTAACTGGTATTGGCTATATTTTTGATCAGGATATGGGAAATATTCCAGAGGTTGAGAGAGGTATAAGAACTAATAAAAGAGGAAAATTAACTTATGCTAATTATCAAGAAAGTAGATTAAGACACTGGCATAGAACAATTGATAAATACATTGCTAAGGGTCCCTTTAAACCATAGTTTATATTTATAATTTCTGATGGTTGATACCTCTAAAAGAACTATAATATTTTTTAACAAATGCTAAATCATCCTCGCTATTACCAGTAGGATTAAAAATTTTTCCTATTTCAATACTTTTTGTAGGTGCATCAATTGAAATCAATAATATTTTGGATTGAGTTTGCTTTGCAATTCTAAGAAATCCAGTTTTCCATCTTTTTACTTTTTTTCTTGTGCCTTCAGGTGTCATAGCTATTACAATACTTTTTTCTCTCCTAACTATTTTTACAACATTATCTATTAAATTTGACGGATTATCCCTATAGACAGGAATTCCACCTAACCACTTAAAAAAAATTTTAAAACCAGGTTTAAATATTGAATGTTTTCCAAGCCATCTAAGCTTTATATTTAATCCAAAAATTGTAAGCATTGCTAATACAAAGTCCCAATTTGATGTATGTGGGGCAGCAATTATTACTATTCTCTCCTCATCAGGGACCATGCCTTTTATAGTCCAACCAGAAATATTTATTCCAAATCGGGCAATTTTTCTTAATAATATAGAACGCTTACCTCTAAGTCTCTCAGGTATTTGACTTTCAGAAATCCTTACGATTTTTTTAGACAATTTTTCCTCAATAAGAAATTTAATAAAATGCTAATTTATAGAATCAATGGTTCCACCAAGCGATGTCAGAAAATGCTCTAATATCAATCTCATGTGTCCAAGTTGATCTGTGCTGCTGATGAATATGAAAATATGTATCCGCAATATATTCTGGAAGAACAAGACCATCATTATCCATTCCTTTTGTTTCTCTTAATTTTTGATAAAGCTTAGGTCCTAAAATTTTTCCCAAAGTATCTGGGGCATCAACCATTCCATCAATTACAATATGGGCTATATGAATACCTTTTTTAGAAAATTCTGCATTTAATGTCTGACAAAGCATTCTTCTTCCTCCCATTGCTGAGGCATGAGAATGTTGATTCTCATTTCCTCTCATTGCGGCTGTTGCTGAAGTTACAAGAATTGTCCCTTTTCTTCTTTTCTCCATTATAGGACAAATTGATTTTGCAAGTCTAAATAATCCAAGATTAGCAATTTTCCAGCCCCATTCAAATTCTTTTATGGTTGTTTCATGCAGAAACTTCATTCCAGTTTGGGCTCCCAAGTTATAAACAACAATATCTATTGGTCCAATGTTTTTTTCTACTTTCGCTACAAGATCCTCAATTACATTATCTTTAATAACATCAATTAAAAAACCAGTCGCAGAGCCACCACTTTCTTCTATAGTTTTAATTAAAAGATTTAATCCATTTTCATCTGAACGTCGACATATGCATACATGGTATCCTTCAGCAGAAAATTTCTTTGCTACATTGCCTCCGATTCCTGCACCAGCCCCTAAAACTAAGCAAACTGGTTTCATATTTTCTACCAAGGGTGAATTTCGCCATTCCATTTATAGAAATTACCAGAGTCTTCCTTTTTTAATCCAGATAAAACATTTCTTATTCCAGAAGCACTCTCCTCAGCTGTTATTTCAGCAGCTGGTCCACCCATATCAGTTTTAACCCAGCCTGGATGCATAATTGATACTATTATTGGATCTTGAGCCCAATCAAGTGCTAAAATTTGACCAACCTTGCTAACGGCTGCTTTTGTAGTAGAATAAACATACATACCGCCCATTGGCCATGTAGAAGCAGCCAATTGACTTGATAAAATCATTAGGTTTCCATTTCCAGATGAAGATAAATTTTCTTTGAAAGCTCTAGCTACTAATAGAGGTCCAATTGTATTGATATTTAATGTTCTGTGCCATTCATCGAGATCAATGTTATCAATTGTCTGATTTTCAGGCATTCCACCAACATAGCCAGCAACGATTATAATGCTGTCAATAGAGTCTTTGCCAATACGACTTGCAGCAGATTCTATTGATGAAGCTTCAGCAATGTCTAATTCTTCAATTCTAATATTTTCTGAACTTGCTACTAATTTATCAAGTTGCGATGCGGCGCTAACGTCTCTCGCACAAGCAATTACTTTATCACCCTCTTCAGAATATTGTTTCGTTAATTCAAGACCAATTCCTCGAGTTGCCCCAACAATCATAACAGTAGACATTTTTTTCTCCCTCTAAATAAAATTCAAAATTACTTTACTTTGAAATAATTAAAATAAAAATATATTATTGAAAAAACTTTTTATTTTTTCTTATAAAAAAATTCGACTTATCCTCTCTATTTATAACTATGTCTGCCTGATTAGGCATCTCATCTAATATATGCCTAGTAAGTCTTTCATAATGCATTACAAAATTTTTTATTTGATTTTTACTCATAACATTTTTTAATAATTTCTTATCCTTTATTCGTTTAGACATATTTTTTTCTTGAAGCCATCTATTCTCGTAAACATATTTCATTTTTTCAACTTGAATAAAAATAAGTTTATCAAATCTATTAAATAATTTTTGATAATCGCCAGCTAATTCATTGTTACTCCACCTCGCCCAAATTTGTTCAGGATCTTTTTCTTTTTCTAGTTTATTTAAAGGCGGTCTCCATTTAAAATCAGGTATAGGCTTTGCGCCGCCACACCATGCATCAAAAAAGATAAAATTAGGTCTTCCCTTGTATTTCCTCCAATCCTTTTTTGGATGATGCATATCCAATATTTTAGAAAAAGAGGGGATATAAGTGTAAGTATTGGATTTAGCCCCAAATAAACTATCAATAGTTTTATTTCCTAATCCTATGTCATGCGTTCCTGGAACGCCTCTAACACTACATAATGGATGAATTTTTTTAGCAATTTTCTCTCTATCTTCTTTTGTTTTATAAATATCATCAATAGAAAAACCAACAGCCTTTTTTTTAAAAACGTCTATTAAAATTTTCTGTATAAAAATTGAGAGTGTTGTTTTTCCAGAACCTTGCCCACCTGTTAATCCTATTAAATATGGTATATTTCTTTTTTGAAATGAATTCAAATAAACAGATAATGGAATTACAATTTCTAAAAAGAAATTATCTGATATACCGTCAATACATAGCTCTTCTGCTAATTTAAATAAATTTGGTTTAGCCTTAGTATAAATTTTTTTATACTCATCCTTTTTTGATTGAGATAGGTTCATATTTTAATTTTGACTAGGCCTCAATAAAAGGATCTAAGACATTTGGAACTTGAATATTTTCAGGCAGATTATCTCTCCCAATCCAATCATCTATAACTTGGTGATAATAATAAATTCTTCTTTCCTGATAATTTAATGGCATAGACTCAAAAACTCCTGAGTCATGAGATCTTTGCATTGGCTCCAAATTTTGAAAATCTTCATCCATTATAGCGTCAAAAGAGATTTCTTGTTCATTCCAGTAATCAGGTTTTTCATCGCCTGGCCACTTTGGGGCGAGCTGTGTCCATTCAAATTCAGTTTCTTTTAATCCCTTTGGCCAAAATAAGATTGCAGGGTACCCAGAGGTATCTGTAGGAGTTATAAAATTTGGAAACATACCATAGGCAACATTTGTTTGAGCATGTATTTTATTACATGTTTCTATATAAGGAACATAATCAGCTTCTTCTGCTCCAAGAAAACCTCCATCTAAGTTTATTTTCTTGGGAGTAACCATTCTTGAATGACCATTTTTTAATAAACCAGCTGCCATAGCATTACCATCAAGCAAAATATTCACAGTATCTTTATGAATTGTAGGTGCATGATAAACCTCCATAAAAGCATCAAGGCAAGTTTTCCAATTAGCTTTAACAGTAACAGTTTTTTTATAAACTGTTATTAATTCAGAACTATTAAAACATTCTAGTTCTTTAGCAACAGGATTTAAAAATTCAATCAAACTACCAGGATCATTTTTAGATAAAGAAATATAAACCCACCCATCCCAGGTATCACAATAAATTTTTTTTAGTCCCTTACATGAAATATCAAAATCTTTAAAATCTCTCATATCAGGAACTTTTATTAAATTGCCACCTAGGTCATATGCCCAGCTATGATATTGGCATCGAAGCAACTTTGTGCTTCCTTTCTTGTCTCTAACAACAGGTGCACCTCTATGCATACAAGTGTTATAAAAGGCTTTAATAGAATTATCTTTTTGTCTTACGACCAATATATCTCTACCAAGCTTATCCCAAATCTTATAATCACCAGGATTTGGAATTTCGTCTTCTCTGAAAACCATGAGCCATGATTTAAGAAAGATTTTTTCCATTTCTAAATCAAATAAATTTTGATCAGTGTATCTTTTTCCAGGTATTTCGGGTAATTTTGGAAAATCTTCTGGTGGAGAGTTTCTCGTTCTCTCGTATTCCATCTGATTTCTTATTTCTTGTATTTTTTTTACATCCATCTAAAACTCCCAATAACAAATTACTACAAATTGAGTTTTATACAAGATTATAACCAAAAGAGAAAAATATTAGGTTCCGCAAAATGTTTTATAGGGTTTGTCAGTTATAGGTGCTGGTAAAGTATAGTCTTCACTACTAGAGATTTCATCGAAAGGATTTGTTACATGACTTAAAAGATTATAAAATGGTTTATAATTTTCTTCTAATAAAGCTTCATCAAGAGCATATTCAACAAGATGGTTTCTTGGAATGTAAAGTGGATTTATTTTTTTCATCATTGTGCATAATGATTTATCAAATTTACCTTCTTTCTCTATTCTATTTTTCCAGTTAATAATCCACTCATTAATTTTTTTAGAATTCTCAAATAAACTTAACAATAAATCTTCTTTTCCAATTATGAAGTCAGCTAAATATCTAAAAACTAGAGTAAAATCAGCTTTTTCATTTTTCATAATATCTAGAAGATCATTTATTAATTTTAAATCACCATCTTGAATCACTGTAATTCCAATCTTTTCAGACATTACTTTTAACCAAGCATTCTCATATCTACCCTGTATCAAAGATAATTTTTGGGTTAAAATATTAATTGAATTTTGTTCATTTTTATCAATTAGCGGAATAAGCGTTTCAGCAAACCTTGCTAAATTCCATAACAAAATAAGAGGTTGATTTAAATAAGCATATCGTCCTTGAGTATCTATTGAACTAAAAAATGTATTTGGGTCATATCTATCCATAAATGCACATGGACCATAATCAATAGTTTCGCCAGATATTGTCATATTGTCTGTATTCATTACCCCATGAATAAAACCAATACCCATCCACTTTGAAACTAAGTTTAGCTGAGATTCACAAACAGCCTCAAAAAAATCAATATATTTTTCTTTTTTTTGAGAAATATTCTTATAATGGCGATTAATTGAATAGTCTGAAAGAGCTCTTATTTTTTCTAAATCACCTGTAGTGCTTGCATATTGAAATGTCCCAACTCTTATATGACTTGAGGCTACCCTTGTTAATATTCCTCCAGGTAATACTTTCTCCCTTAGAACATCATCACCTGAAGAAACAGCCGCCAAAGCTCTCGTTGTCGGTATATTGAGAGAATGCATTGCTTCACTTATAAGATATTCTCTTAAAACAGGCCCAAGTGATGATTTTCCGTCACCTCCTCGAGAAAATATTGTTCTGCCTGAACCCTTTAGCTGAATATCCCTGCGAATATTATCCTTATCAATTACTTCACCTAATAGAATCGCTCTGCCATCACCAAGCAATGGAGAAAAGCCTCCAAACTGATGCCCTGAATATGCTTGAGATAAAGGTTGCGAACCTTTTGGTACCACATTTCCTGAAAAAATTAATAAGCCATAATCTGATTTAAGATTCTCCCACTCTGGACCTAATTCCTTTGCAAGAGACTCATTAAATTTTATAAGTTTTGGCGAAGTTGATTTATCGGCTTTAGTAAATTCATAAAAATCTTTTAATTCCTTTGCAAAGCTATTCTCAAAATTTAATTCCAAACTATCGACCTTTAATTATTTAAACTCTGACAAACGTTCATTTGTATCTTTAATATCTGGATAATCTTTTTCAAACTCAGCTTTTAGAGCATCATCTATTCCAAGCCCATCTTGTGATAAGTTATACAAGTCTTTAAAAGCTTTAATAGACTCCTGGGAATTAGATGAAATTTTTGAAGCTGTGTTTTTTACAAGATTATTTAAATCATCTATGTTTTCTTCAGCCCTATTTGCTAAACCAATTTTTACAGCCTCATCTCCTAAAATTATACGAGCAGAATAAGATATTTCTTTTGCCAATCGTACCCCAACGGCTTGAGATAAAGTTTGTGACATGCCCCAAGTAGGCCTTAATCCAAATTTAGCATGAGTATCACCAAATTTTGTATCAATTGTTGTAAAGATAAAATCACAATGCAGAGCCATTTCTAATGCCCCTGTAAAACAAGCACCATGGACTTTTGCAATAACAGGGCACCTACTTTTTCTAATTGTGTTCCAAGTAAGCTCTGCTGGCTTATCGAAAACATCACCAATTTTTCCGGCTTTGGGGTCTATTCCCTGCAATACTTTCAAATCAACACCTGCAGAAAAGGCTCTTCCCGCCCCCTCAATAACAATTACTGAAATATTTTTATCATTTTCAGTTTCTTTTATTAATTTTCTTATTCCATCTAGCATTTCAGGTCTCAAAGCATTCAAAGCATCCGGTCTATTGAGAGTTATTGATAGTATTTGTTCATTAATATTGGTAACTAAATAATCAGTTGGGCTTAAGTATTTATTGCTCATAATAATTCCTCTAGTTTTTTTTCTGCCTTATCATTGGAAAAGCCGAAGGAGAGTCATTTATTTGTATCTTCCCCATGCACTCAAAACCATGACGCTCATAAAGGGACATATTTCTCTCGCTTGATGCTTCTAAATAAGCTTTTTCATTTTTTTCATCAATCATTTTAAGAGCTTCTTTTAAAATAAAGGATCCAATACCGGACCCTTGTTTAGAGGGATCTACGGCTATAAATGCTAAATACCATGCATCTGTTGGATGATATTCAGAAAATTCTTCAAAAAACTTTAGTGCATCTTCTAGTCTATTTTCTGGTATAAATTCAAATGTTGAATTCAAAACTGATTCATCAAATTCAAATCCAGGCGGATGCCATAACGAACTTCCATGAAAATTCTCCTCAGAAAAAACAATATTATTTTTAAAAGACTCCTTGGAAAACTCCTCCATCCAAATATCAAAACACTTTAGAAAAGAGTCCGCCGATGGAAAAACCCATCTCAATAAATCATCATTAGAAAAGCCTAGTTTCAGAACACTTTTTACTTGCTCTATATTTTTTTTATTAGCTCTAATGATTTCAGGTAATTTCTCTTCCATTACTGAGCTCTATAAAATATTGTTCTAACAAAAGCTATAGAACCTTGTATCAAAAATAGCATTAAACAAAAAACATAAAAATTTTCTTTAGCCTTTATAAAATCAAGAATCATTAGGCCAGAAATTAAGAAATTTATAGCTA
The DNA here is from genome assembly GCA_002723035.1 of Rhodobiaceae bacterium. GTDB lineage: Bacteria > Pseudomonadota > Alphaproteobacteria > MED-G09 > MED-G09 > MED-G09. Next base: position 13,502 of record PBNH01000012.1, read on the forward strand.
ACACACCCATTTGAATTATAAATAAAGGTAAAGGAAATAAATCTGAATATCCTTGCAACCTTAAATTAATTACTCTTTTAGGGAATATAGATAGTCCTAATACAGAATACAAACATAATATCCAATTAACAATTAACCATGATGTTTGATTATAGATATTACCAAAAACAGCAAATGGTATCAGAGCACAAAACATAGCCCCAATAGAAGAATATGATAATAGTTGAATACGAAAATTATCTGGTGCGCTAAATCCATCGCTTTTTCTACTTAAACCTATTAATATTGCTGAAAAGCCAAGAATACCAAGGGCAATTTCAGCAATTAATTGTAAAGCATGAAAATTAGGATTCATAAAGTACTAGCCTGCAGTTGTATCTACCTCTTCATCCCAATTTTGTTGGCTTATCCATTCACTAAATGGGGTTAACTTAATTGGTATTTCTTTTAAGACTGGCTCCATATCAACTTTAAAAGGCTTATGTTCTGAAACATTATTAAAACGATAAAAATCACTCATACTATCAATAAAGGCCTCTCTATCTGCAGAACGACCACCTCTATCTTCTTCAGAAGTATCCTTGTAGAAAATATTATAAAGACGATTAGAAAAATCTTCCAGCCCTAACTCTTCATATTTGATAGGTCTTCCAAAGTGTCCTGACAATAAGTCAGCAACTCTAGGTGGTACAAAAACCTCAGGGCCACCAATATTAATACACCTTCCGATAAGATCATCTCTATCAATAGCTGCAATCATAAATTTTGCAACATCATCAAGGCAAATCCAACTTGCCTCAAGATTAGGATTATGTGGATATGTATATAAGTCTTTCTCTAAAATATCTTTTCTTGCCCAATCGGTAAGAAGGTTATCCATAAATAGAACAGGTTGAAAGGTTGTAGTTTGGACACCACCTTGCATCAACATATTAATCATTAATCTGACACTATCATATCCAGCCTGACCCACTTCTCCAAGCTCCTCAGGTGGTCCCCAACAACATGTATTATAAATAATGCGCCTGACGTTTGCCTTTTTAGCCGCACTCCCAACAGTGGCAGCAAAATCTAGTGCCTTATGAGACTCCTCAAATGACGGACGAGTATAAAAAACTGTATCAGCACCGAGGCATGCTTCATAAATTGAGTCTGGATCATTATAATCGGCACTTATAACCTCAATTCCATCAAATTTTGACATTCTCTCTGGATTTCTTGTTGTAGCTCTAACACTATAACCAGCTTTTAGTAATTGTTTAACTTGAGCTAAACCTGGTCTTCCACTTGCGCTTAATACTGTTACTAAAGTCATTATTCTCTCCTTTAATTTTTATAAACTTTAAATAAAAATCCCTTTATGGTTTATATTAAAACTATTAATAAAAAAAAGTAAACGATAGTCTAAATCTATTTTTAAATACAATAAATTTTCTATTTTTGTTAACTAAAACTATTTTAAGTCTTAAGAAATTTATGTTTAAATAAAATATTATTTTAAAGGGGATGCTAATGAGTAATAAAAATAATGCTGCAGATAGAATTGCTTTACAAGATGTTATGCTTAAATACGCTGCAGGAGTTGATGAGAGAGACTTTGATCTGTATGCCTCTTGTTTTACGGAAAATGTTGAAGTTTTAGATTTTGGAGAAGCTCCAATTAATGGAAGAGATGAGTGGGTAGAATATGTAAAAGCTGCTCTGGATAATTATGGACCTACCCAACATATGCTTGGTCCTCAATTAGCCTCTATTGATGGAGATAATGCTCATTGTAGAACAGATGTTCAAGCGCTTCATTATCTTAAGCAACCTGAAGGTGAAATACTTACACTTTGGGCAACATATGAAACCGATATGATACGAACTAATGAAGGATGGAAAATTTCCAAACATAGACTTGTATCAAGAGGTATTAAACAACAATAAATAAGGATAAAAAATGAAAATACATTCAATAATAGTTATACTCTTATTAAATTTCTTAATCACGGGATTTGTTTATGCTGGAGACCAGGACAATACATCCAAGGAATGGCAAATTAAAACTTACTCAAGTGCAGCTCCAGATTTTATAGGAAANTTTGCAACAATTATTGGTGCNGATGGAAAAGTCTTGAGAGAGGGTTCAAATGGNTGGACATGTATGGCNGGNAATGGAAGNCCNTANCCTAAAAAAGGCTGGAANAATGCTCATGACGCTATGCCNACATGTAANGATAAACAGGCNATGAAGTGGATGAGNGCNTTTATGAANAATGAANAACCAAAACTTGATAANGATGGTTGGATGTGGATGCTTCANGGAGATGTTGGAGAAGANAATNTNGTTGCAGGTNTNNTAAANAAAGNNGACTCTACTCCAGGNCAATGGATTGAGTCAGGTCCNCACCTNATGTTTATTCCAAAANATNTCAAATCTNTAGANAATTGGAATACAGATTTTACNACTGGAGAACCTTACGTNATGTTNCCNGGNACTATNTATGCNCATGTAATGATNCCNGTTGANGGNTANTATNAGTATCAAAAAGAGTCNGAACCAAAATAAATTTNTAATTTATTTTNTTATTTNTTNANNAGGNAATAAGTANTNAAATGAAAACNGTNGAANTNANNCGTATTNCAGATATTCCAGCANAANTNATTTGGGATGAAATGAAACATTTTGATCGTGTNCTNAGATGGGTNCCAGGTGGANANGANAGTACAATTTCTGTNAAAGGTNANGGTGTTGGNGCANTNAGAGANATTGAATTANNNACCCAAGGNTATGTTCAACANGAANTNGTTNNTTACAGCGAAAAAGATTACTCCTTTTCTTACANNCTTACAGANGGTAAACCNGTNGGNATGCAAGATTATANNGTTGTTGCTAAAATCACTCCNATAGATCNACAAAAATCCGAAATAANATGGTCAGGTAAAGTTACATCCGATAAAAGACTTAATGAAAATGATGTNGCNGANGCNTTAAGNACNGCNNTNAATAATATGATTACNGGTCTNATAGCCTTAATTAAAAAAGAGAAACCTGTTTTTGTTGATCAACCGCTNGANNATTGGCAAAAAATAAATNCATTGNAATGAAGNNACTTNAAATGAGNTTTNTCTTTTTAATAAAATANCAATGATTTAANATTTTAATTAGTATTTTTTTCAATAAAAATTTCCGCNTTTTNAAAAATCATTTTTTTNCTATCAACATTCATTCTTTGTAATGTTTTTTTCATAAATGATAGTCTNNGATTATTTTTTATTTTATCAAAATGCTTATCTACAAATCTCCAATAAAGNCCATCAACTNTGTCACACCAATCNCCNTTNTTATAATTACTCATCTTTAAAATATAATTTGAACCGCAAATATANGGTTTTGTTGAAAAAATACCNCCATCTGCATAAGTACCCATACCATATACATTTGGAACCATTACCCANTCAGATGANTCAACATACATCTCCATAAACCACNTATAAACTTCCTTNGGATTAATTTCAGANAGNGTCATTATATTAGATATAATCATTAATCTATTTATATGATGTGTATATCCAAATACGNTNGAAAATTTTATTGCATCGTCAAGNGGTGGNATACCTGTNGTTCCTAAATACCANGAATTATNNATTTTATTTGANAAATTAAAAAAATTACTATTTTCCTGNTCNTCACTTTTGACATGATAAACACCTCTTATAAATTCACGCCAACCAATAATCTGTCTAATAAATCCCTCTACAGAATTTAATGGAATTTCATTATCATCTATGTATTTAAGAATTTTACTAATAATTTCCTCTGGTGTTATTAGTCCAAGGTTTAAAGATGGACTCAGGGCACTATGAAATAAAAAATTATCCTCAATTAAAATTGCATCCTCATAAGAACCAAAATCCTTAAATTTTAATTTTATAAAATTGTCTAAATTTTTGAGAGCTTCTTGCCTTGTCAAAGGCATCCATACCTCAGTCATTTCACCAGGGTGTTCGGAAAAATTATCTAAAATGAAGTCTCTAATTTCTTTTACATACTTAGATTTAGAGTTTTTAAATTTTTCAGGTAACTGCATATTTTTAGGAATTTTTTTTCTATTCTCTTCATCAAAAGACCATTTACCTCCAATAGGCATTTGATTTTTATCAATAAGAATATTTAGCTTTTTTCTTATATTTTTATAAAAATTAGCATGACTTAAAGAATTTTTTTTATTTGCGTACTTTTTAAATTCATCTCGCGACTCTAAAAACATTGGGGATTGATAAAAAGTAATCTTTATATTGTTTNCCTCAGTGAAAACTTTCATTCTTTTTTCAAAAAATTTGTCTTCAATTTCGAAAAATTTAATATGATTAATTTTATTTTCAGTTATGTATTTTTTAAGTTTTTCTTCATAAGGTATTAAAAAATCGTCATTGCTAATCTCAGAGTAAAAAACACTAAAATTATTTTGAACTAGCTCATCCCGTTTTTCTCTCATTGCACATAAAAACATTAAAATTTTTAACTTATGATGTTTTTCATANGTACATAGGTTATGATCCTCAGCCATAAAAATGCAATCTGGATTTATCTCCCTTATTTTGTCTATGGGAAATAATTGATTGCCTAATAATACTAAAAGGTCTTTTGATTCCATAAATACTCTTTCTGACTCATAGCAAATCTTACTGCCAATTAATAACCATTCTACCTCTAGTTCCACCGGCATCAAGTCTTCGATGTGCCTCGGCTGCATTTTCTGGGGTTACGATATCAGCAACTCTAAGCGAAATTAAACCATCCTCAACTTGTTGACGAAGTTTATTAAGTTTTTCGAAGTCACAATTATATTCAGAAACCCATGTAGCTGTAAAATTAATATTTCTTTGGGGCTCTCCTATAAAATTTCTTACTGATGTAAATGAACCATTATCTTTAACAGCACCTATTGCTTTTTCATTTAATAGAGCTCCATCAGCAATACCATCAACGCCATCAGGAAATATTTTTCTAACTTCCTCAACAAAGTTTTTATCTCTTGGTATAATATGATCAACACCTAGGTCTTTTAAAAGCTGAATATCTTTTTCATTTGAATCAGCTAAAACAATTAGACCATCAGCTTTGGCAAGTTGAATAACATAACCACCATAAGCACCAGGACCTCCCGTTACTGCAATTATATTACCTTTATTTAAATCAAGCAGGTCTAGAGATAAACGAGCAGTCAAGCCATTCATAGGCAATGTTGAGGCTTCGAAATAAGAAAAACCTTCAGGTGCTTTTACAACTGCATTTTGATCTAAAACCAATTGTTCACGGTATGCTCCATGAAGTTTGTTTGGCATAACCATTGCCATTACTTTATCACCAACTTTTATACCGGTTTCAACACCATTTCCAACCTCATCTACTTCGCCAGCAATATCCATACCTGGTACACAAGGTAAAGAAAAATCTTTGATAAATTGTTTAATTAAACCACTCCTTGAAACAATATCAGTTGGATTAACAGCTGAAGCATAATTTCTTATTCTTATTTCACCTTCTCCAGCTGAAACCTCTGGAACATCTATAACCTCTAAAACTTCCGGGTCGCCAAAATTTTTAAATCCTACTGCTCTCATTTGTAACTCCTAAATTTTTGAAAATGCTAAAAATTTTATTTACCTTAAATAATTTAAAAAGATTTCTTTTTATTTTTTTTTATTTTTGCAAGTATTGCTTTTACATCATACTCATCGTCACCGTCATAACGGGGAGCATATTTATCATATGCAGAAATAATTTCTTTATAACGATTTTCGATATGCACCTTGTTNTGAGCATGTGATACAATTATATGTTCTTCATTTTTAATTTGCTCTACAACAATTTTAGCAAATTTATCAGCATTCATTCCGCCTTCTACTTCNCCAGTTAAAGGGGTATCAACATATCCAGGAAAAATCGTACCAACGTGGATAAAATTAGGAAGATCATCTCTTAAACTTTCACTTAGAGCTAGTACAGCGTGTTTTGATGCTACATANGCAATTGATTTTGGAACAGCAACAAACAAAGAATTTTCAGAGCCAAGATTATAAATAGCAGCCTTATTTCCTTGAGAAATCATAATTTTACTAAAAACAGCACACCCATGCCAAACTCCAAAAAAGTTTACATCAAAAACTTTTCTTGCATCCTCAATATTAGCTTTGTAAATCTGTCCTTGTCCTGCTGAAATTCCTGCATTATTAATTAAAATATCAACATGGCCATAGCAATCGCATGAAAATTTTGCAAAGTTTTCTACACTTTTTAAATCTGTAACATCAAGTATGGTATAGTTTGCTTTNATACCTAAATCAGACAAAGATTTAAATGCTTCCTCAAGTTTTTCCTCACGAGGCTCGCCAATAACAATCTTTGCACCTTGTGATCCAAAATTTTTCGCTAAAGCAAAACCTATTCCAGTGGCTCCACCAGTAATTACAATTACTTTATCTTTTAAATCCTTCAAAATAATCCTTATTATAAAATTTTATATAATTTATTTATAGTTTTCTCTTCTATCAGAAAATTCTCTAACCCTTTTTCGCCAAGCTTTATAAGATCGAGTTTTTAAATTTTCTCTCATTAATTTTTTAACATCTTTTTCACCTATACCATACATAGTCTTGATATTTTCAAAGCTTACATGGTCAGAAAGTGCTAGCTCGATAATCTCACTTTTTTCAACTTCAGAAAATTTTTTCATAGTAATTATTATTGATTAGAAATAAAGGTTAGNCATTAATTATTTAGTTGTTTTCTATCATTACTTCTTCTTATAAGTTTTCCTGGTAATGCACCTGTGTGAGTTCCGTTATCAAAAATTACTTCTCCTGCTTTAATTGTCATTTCATAACCTTCAGGGCGTTGAACTAATCGTCTTCCTCCAGCCGGTAAATCAAAGATTGCTTCCGGTCTATGTAATCTTAATGAATTAAAATCAATTATATTAATATCAGCTATCAATCCTTCTTTTAAATAACCTCTATCAAACATGCCAAATGCCTCTGCGGTGCTTGATGTAAGAGATTTTACAATGAATTCTAAAGAGAGTTTATCGCCACGAGTTCTATCTCTACCCCAATGCGTCATGATGAAAGTCGGCATACCAGCATCTGCGATTACCCCACAATGCGCACCTCCATCACTAAGGCCAAACAAAACATTTGGATGTTCTAATAGCTTTTTTTGAGGCTCTAAATCATATGTATGATATCCACCTAAAGGTTGATAAAAAAGTTCTTTACCTTCACCTTGTATGAGTAAATCATACATTACTTCCATAACATCTAACTCAAGTTTCTGTGCAATGCCTGCTACACTGTCTTTAAATTCTGGTTCATAGTTAGGATTTTCACCGAGAGGAAAAACTTGAGCCATTAAAGATGGTATATCCTGAAGTAACTCATTTTTAATAGTTGTTTCCTCAGAGAGAATCTTCTTTTTTGTTGCAGGATCTCGTAACTTGGCAACTAATTCTTCATGGCTTAAAGAGGCAAGTTCCTTGCGCCATGTTGGATGCCCTACAAATACATGAAAACTTGATTGGAGACCATGTAATACACCAGTAGGTCTTCCAGCTGCCTGTGGTCTAATTTCGTAACCCTCAATTCTTGCTTGTTCAGCAAGATTATACATCTTATTATTTTTATAAGCAGGAGCAGTTGTTGCTATTAAGGTTACAGTTAAACCTGTTTGCTTTTGAAAATCCTTTACCCATTGCCATTCTTCATCTTCACCAAGATGATCAGAAACTAATTCAAAAACAGAATTATTTAAACCTTTCATACCTAAGCCAAGAGCAAGCATTTCTTCATTACCGGAAAAGGTTCCAGGCATATACTCACCTTTTATATCTTTATGAAGTAACGTTTTCGAACTAGAAAATCCCAATGCTCCAGCCTCTACACCTTCTCTAACTAATTCTGCCATTTGATTAACTTCTTCTTTAGTTGGAGCATAATCAGAATTACAACGCTCACCCATAACATACGCCCTAATAGCTCCATGCGGAACTTGAGTAGCCACATCAATTGCACGTGGAAATGACTCTAAAGCATCAAGATATTCTGGAAAACTCTCCCATTGCCAATTGATTCCTTCTGAAAGAGCTGCACCTGGAATGTCTTCTACACCTTCCATCAATTCTATTAGAAATTCTCTATCTTTCGGTTTTACAGGTGCAAAGCCAACACCGCAATTACCCATAACCACTGTTGTAACACCATGCCAACTTGAAGGTGCTAAAATTGGATCCCAAGTTGCTTGTCCATCGTAATGAGTATGAACATCNACCCAACCAGGAGTAACTAATTTATTTTCTGCATCAATGATATTTTTAGAAGATTCTTTTATTTCCCCAATCTTTACAATTTTTCCATCATTAATTCCAATATCCGCCACATAACGATCTCTTCCNGTTCCATCAATAATGGTTCCGTTTCTAATAATCATTTCAAACATAGTTTAACCCCCAATAAATTGAAATAATGATATTAAANATATCATTACGAAAATTTCACATCAACAAAATAACAAATAACAACTTTTTAAATAAATTTATTTGTAGCCTCTATGAGCTCATGAGTAATTTCTTTTTCAAAGGCAGAGTGACCTGAAAAAGGAGCGATTACTAATTGGGACTCTGGCCATCGAGAGTGAAGTTCATAAGCAGTTGTTGGCGGACAAACAACATCATATCTTCCTTGAATAATAATTGATGGAATATCTCTAATATTATCAATATTATCTAGTANCTGATTTTCGTTATCTAAAAAACCATTATTGATAAAATAATGNTTTTCTATNAGAGCAAAAGCTAGAGCAAATTCTGCATTAATGGATTCTCTTACTGCATCAGGATTATGATTAATAAAACTACAAGATGCTTCCCACTTAGACCAAGCCTTTGCCGCTGATAATTGTTTTTCTTTATTTTCTCCATAAAAAATTTTTCTATAAGCNTCTATCAAATTATCCCTCTCATTTTCAGGTATCTCGCTCAAAAAACCTTGCCATGCCTCTGGGTATATTTCACTTGCACCATATTGATAAAACCATTGAAGCTCTTTTTNTCTAAGCATAAAGATTCCTCTTAAAATCATTTGACTTACNTTTTTTGGATATTTCTGAGCATAAGCTATTGCTANAGTACTTCCCCAAGACCCGCCAAAAACTAACCATTTTTTAATATTAAGCTTTTCTCTAATTGACTCAATGTCCTCAATTAAGTGCCAGGTTGTATTATCTTCTAAACAGGTGTGTGGTTTGCTCCTTCCNCANCCNCTTTGATCAAATAAAATAATTCTATATTTTTTCGGATTAAAAAATCTTCTAGATAAGGAACCACATCCCCCACCTGGTCCTCCATGAAGGAATATTGCTGGCTTTCCCTTTGGATTTCCGCATTGTTCAAAATAAATTTCATGTTTACCCTTTTTTAAAAATCCACTGTCAAAAGGTTCTATTGGAGGAAATAATTTATTTCTTCTTTTAAATAATTTCATTTTATTTTCACTTCCTATTAAAAATTTAATAATTGATTATTGCAGTATTGCTGAAGCTAGTACATGATTTAAATATATTTTTTTTGGGAAATTAATAATGGAAGAAAATTTTGACTATATTATTGTTGGCGCTGGAAGTGCAGGTTGTGTTTTAGCTAATAAACTATCAGAAAATGAAAAAAATTCTGTCTTACTTATTGAAGCAGGTGGAAAGGATACTAACCTATTTATCCATATGCCCTCTGGATACTCACAAATAGTNCCNAAATCTAATAAACAAAATTATGGNTTTGAAACAGAGCCAGAANNTAATACNNCNGGAAGAAAATTATATTGGCCNAGAGGTAGAGGTTGGGGAGGATCATCATCCATTAANGNAATGATTTATATAAGAGGTCATTCCTCAGATTATGATCATTGGAGACAACTCGGTAATCCAGGTTGGTCNTATGAAGATGTNTTNCCTTACTTTAANAGAGCTGAAAATTATGAGGGTNACGGNGATNNAGAATTTCANGGAAAAAATGGACCNTTAAATGTTAAAAAATCCACNAGAGATGATGATATACTNCTNGATAAATTTGTTGAAGCTGGTGCTCAAGCAGGNTTTCCANTNACAAATGANTTCAATGGAAAACANCANGANGGTTTCTCTCGTTATGAACATACTATAAAGGGNTCNAAAAGATTTAGTTCTGCNANAGCTTATCTNCATCCNGCTCTTAAAAGAAAAAATTTANATACAAAAATAAATATTACCGTTGATAANGTTATNTTTGAAAANAAAAAGGCTNTTGGTGTTGAATACATTGAAAAAGGTAAAAGGANATTCTGTAAGAGTAATAANGAAGTAATNCTCTCATCTGGCGCANTNAATTCTCCACAAATTTTAATGCGNAGNGGNATTGGNGACCCNAGTGAAATTAANAAACACGGAATTCAAGTTAANCATNAATTAAANGGTGTTGGAAAAAATTTACAAGATCACATTGCNGTAGTTAGTCAATTTCAATGTACNCAACCAGTAACACTTCATAGATCAGCAAGTTTTTTAGGAACAATGCTTGCTGGAATAAAATACTTAATAACAGGAACTGGTGATGCATCAAATCCGCCATGTGTTGGAGGTGCATTTATAAAATCAGATCCGGGAAAAGAAATACCTGATATACAAATACATTATGTTTCTCTTGCAATGCAGGATGTTCACGGAAGATCCGGTGTTCCTCAAGAACATGGATTTTCAAACCTTGTTTATTTATGTAGACCGCAAAGTAGAGGCCATATTACATTAAAAAGTTCTGATCCAAATGACGACCCGCTTATATTTCCAAATTATTTCTCAGTTGAACAAGATCTAATAGATACTCGTAACGGACTTCGCGAGGCCCGTAGGGTATTTATGCAACCTGTTTTTGATGAGTATAGGGGTGAGGAACTTAAACCTGGAAAGAATGTTAATATTGATAATGATGATGAACTGGATAAATGGATTAGAGAAACAAGTGAAACACTCTATCACCCAGTTGGAACATGTAAAATGGGTATAGATGACTTATCAGTAACAAATGAAAATGGTCAGGTTCATGGAGTTGAGGGTTTAAGGGTTGTTGATGCCTCTTTAATGCCAAGTTTAATTGCAGGAAACACTAATGCACCAACCATTATGATGGCTGAAAAAATATCAGACCATATTAATGGTAAAGCATTTTTATCGAACTAAAATAAGTGTTCTAAGACTAATTTTCATTGGTTTTCTCGTTCAAAATTTTTATTAAAATCATCAAAGTAAAGATATTTAATACCATCATTTTGTTCGCAATTAGCCATACAATAAGCAACATTAGAGGACTCAATACCTCTATATTTTCTTAAAGACCCAATTAAACAAGGATTTATAAATGATGATAGGTTTTGCCCAATTTTTTCTAAAAATCTAACCTCTTCTCGATGACCAAGAAGTAAGCTGGGACGAAAAATATTTATGGACTGAAAATCAATTTTTTTAATTTCTTCCTCAACTTCGCCTTTTGTTTTCAAATAAAAATTTTTTGCGTATGGATTTGCGCCTACAGAAGAAACTAAACTAATCTTTGTAGCACCAGCCTCCCTTGCTTTCCTCGCAAAAAACACACTATAATCAAAATCAATTTTTTTAAATTCAACTTGACTACCAGCTTTCTTTATAGTTGTACCTAAACATATATATATGTGATCACAAGGTGGAAGAATTCCATTCTCTAAAAAATCTTTAAAATTAATGACAAGAAGAGCTATATTTTCAGGAAGGTTACTTATGGATCTTCGTGAAATAGCTATTACTTCTGAGTCTTTTTTTGCTAGCTCAAAGATTAGTTTCTTACCAATAAGGCCTGTAGAACCAATAACTAAAGAGGCACCAGACATTTTTACTTTAAACTCCCACAATTTTTACCAATTAACATGTCTTTGAATAAATTCAATTGATCCTCATCCAAGTCACGACTTGTCCACCAAAAAGCATGCTCATTTAAACCCTTTTGGTCATCTATTAAAAGTCCCCACATAGGGACAATTTGATTTGGAATCATTGAATAACGAATATCTGTAACAAGTTTCTTTTCTTTGTCGTAACCCAAATAATTTTGAGAAAACCAACGAAATCTTTCTATGTCCTTACTTTGCTGACTATCTCTGTCAAGGTTAGGTAAATGGGACTGATAATCAAATATTCTAATACTATTCCCTAAACACCAAGTGGTTGATTGAACGGTTCTAATTGCATCAACATAAAAAGAGTCTTTATATTGATAAATAGATTTCCATAAAATAAGGTTTCCAAAAGATGGTTTTAGAGTCATACGCTCAGCATTATGTCCTCTTGATTGAGAAAGTTTAAATGCGGCTGACAATGTTCTTTCATATTGAATAAAGCCCAATGATAAATAAAAAATAATCCACCCAATTGCAAAAAAGCTAAATAATTTTTTTTTAGTTTTAATTGCTATCCCTATAAAAATTAAAATAGGAATAGTAAAAAGTGGATCAACAATAGATATATTATTCCAAGTAACCCGCTCATTTGAAAAAGGCCAAAAAAGAAGAGTACCGTAAGAGGTACAAGCATCAAGTAACCCGTGAGTTGCATATCCCAAAAAACAAGCAATATAAACAATTTTTAGAGTCATTGACCCTTTAACAAAAGGAAATATAAAAAGGGCAACAATTAAAGAACCAAAGGGAATAAAAAAAAGTGAATGGCTAAATTGTCTATGATATTCAAGAAATAAAATAGGGTCACTTTCTGATCGTATCAATACATCTAAATCAGGAGCCAATCCTGCAAGAAAACCAATAAGGCCAATCTTAACAATATTAGTTTTATTAGCTGAAGACTGTGCAAAGGCTGCGCCAACGGTTCCTTGAGAAATTGGGTCCATTTTTAATTCCCTAAATAATGTAATAATAAAATAATTTTTAATAATATCAGATAAAATTATTTTAGCTTATGTAAAAAAATTGATGAAAAGAATTATTAATATAAGATTATCCTATGAATAAAAGAGCATTAATAACAGGATCCTCAACTGGTATAGGTTTTGAATATGCAAAATATTTATCAAAAAAGGGATGGTGTCTAGATCTAATTTCACAAAACAAAGCTAGATCTTTGGAGTCAAAAAATAAACTATCCTATGAAAAGGCAAGGTTTCATATATTTGATTTAGGCAAGAAAGGATCAATAAATTCAATAGTGAAAAATTTTGAAACTCCTGATCTTATAGTAGCAAATGCTGGAATAGCAATTAATGGTAAAATTGGTGATATTAAAAAGGATGAAAGAGAGTACTTCTACTACCTAATGTGCGGAGGTGTTATCGACTTAATTGAAGGATTTATTCCAAAAATGCTTGATAAAAGAAATGGAAGAATTGTTATAATTTCTAGCATTGGAGCTAAAGCTTCAATGCCAAAATCTTCACTTTATTCATCAATAAAAGCAGGTATATATGCATACGGTAAATCGATATCAACAGAACTTGAAAATAAAAATGTTTCAGTTACAGTTTGTCTTCCTGGATATGTTAGAACTAAAGCTCATGAAAGAGTAGGTTTAGATCATCTTATAAAAAAAGTACCAAGGTGGATGTGGATCAACCCTGAGCAAGTAGTTTTAGAAACGGAGGTGGCTTCATTAAAAGGAAAATCAGAGATTATACCTGGAAAAGTATATAAAACGGTAAAACCATTTTTAAATTTAAATTTTGCTATTAAAATATGGAAGTGGATTACAAAAAAAAATTAAATAATGAAAACCCCGAAAGACTCAAATGATTAAGAGATATTTTAAAATGCCTATAAAAATTCAGTTTAAACAAATTGTTACCTCTAAATTTGTCAATATTTTTGTCTTTAATTTGTTATGGGTAGGATTAGTTCTGGGGAGAGAGACCTTTATATACCTAACATTACCTAGTCTACTAATTTATTTAACATGTCTTTTTCGTTTTGGTCATCTCAAAGCACATCAGATATTATTACCAGCCTTAATCGGAATAACGATAGACAGCAGCCTTACCTTTTTTGGAATTTTTATTTTCCCAGACTCAAGCTTAATTATTCCCTTCTGGTTGATCGTGTTGTGGATTAATTTTAGCACCACCCTTAACCTATCGCTTTCGTTTATAGGCAATAACAAACTATTAGCATTTGGACTTGGTGCAACCGCCTTACCTTTCAATTATTCGGTTGGTGAACGTTTAGGAGCTGTCACTTTCGCGGAGCCCTATCTTTTTTCGATACTAGTCCTTGTTATTGTCTGGTCTGTGGGCTTTCCAATTTTATTTATAGTATCGCATGAAAGTTTTATCAAAAAACTGCATTCACGTTAGCTTCTGGTTTTCAGTTTTAATTCTATTTCCACTAAACAATATAATTATAAAAACTTTTATTACTCAATGACTTTCAAGAAATTCTCTCAAATTTGTAATAAATATTTAGTAGATTTTTCATTAAATTTCTCTCAAATTTAATCATAATTTTTCTCAAGATAACTAATAGTTTAGTTTATTTGCTATAAACCCTATAGCCCTAAGAATCATTAATTTTTTCAATATTTTTTAACATCATGCCAAGATGTTTTGCAAAACCAATTGCAACCGCATTTCCTATTTGCCTAAACTGAGATGAGATAGATCCTGAGAAAATCATATTGTCAGGAAAACTCTGTATTCTTGCTGTTTCTCTTACAGAAAATCTTCTTTTTAATGAAGGATGAACTGCAATAACAGGTCCTCCTGTTCCTCCACCTCTTCCAACAATGGTAGGAGAAGGTTTATCCCAATCTAATTGTCGATTTCCAATATAGCCGTTTATTTTGACTTTATGTTTATTACAAACATGATTTGGAATATGATAATCTTCAGAAGGTTCTCCCAAATCTCCAATTGCATCTCTTAAGGTAAGATATCTATTATTTATTAAATCTCCTTCGGGCACATGCGTAGGTTCAGGAGGAAAAAATGAAAACATTTTATTCCTTGTCTTTTCACTAAAAAATCTAGAGATACCCAAAATAATTACTCTTATTCTATTTTGAGGAACGCCATAGTCTGCTGCATTTAGTTTTAGATATTTTACTTCATAGCCATCAAATGTACTTTTATTAACATTTGATAGCTCTTTAACTATTTGCTTTACAACCTCTCCTTTTTCTAAACTTAAAATACCAGCAACATTTTCTAATAAAAAAAAATTTGGCTTGGTTTCCTTTAATAAACGAATAATTTGCAGATAAAGTTTATTTCTTTCATCATCTTTATGCCGATAAGTATTAGCCACAGAAAAACCTTGGCAAGGAAATCCTCCCGCAAGTAAATCAAACTTTGGTAAATCTCTCCCTTTAAGATTATTTACATCAATTAAATCTGCTTTATGAGAAAAAAAAGAATTATATGTGTCGACAGAATCTTTATCAAAATCTGAAGCATGGATAATTTCATGTCCAGCTTGATTTAAACCTAAATCAAGACCTCCACAACCACAAAAGAGAGAAGCTATTTTCATAAATCTATTATACTATATAATCACTGATTTAAAATTAATTAGAGATTTTTAACTCTAACTCTTGGTCCGCCATGTGTAATACGATAACAGTAGATATTTTCAATATTTGAGACAGGCCAAAAACCTTTTTGTTTATCCACAAGAATAAGTCTTACATCATTAAATACATCTCTTGTTATTTTATTTAACTTCTTTTTAAAAGTTGTATCTTTAAATAATTTTAAATCTTCAAATAATTCAGAATAAATATAAATTTTATTAAAAAATTCAGAATCTCCAAACAAATTTATTTTTTTTTCTTTAGAAATTTTTTCTAAATTAATTTTTCGAAAAGCATCTATCGTAGAATAAATAATTTTTTTTCCGTCATAAGATGAATATAGCTCTATTTCTTGGATGTTACGGAATGTTATTTCTTTTTCAATATTATGGGTTATTTCCTTAAGTTCTTCTATTAATTCATCAAGCTTATCGAAATTTGATCCTGAAACCTCATTTGTGTATAATCCATCAATAATCGACTTCTCCGATCGTCCATGTTTAGAATTAGCTGAATTTATAATTTTATTGATTTTTTCTTTGATAATACCAGAAACTAATTGGTCTTGAATCTTACTCAAAGCATTAAAACAATTAAGAACTTTAATTTTAATATTTAGATAAGATGCTGAGATTTTAACACCAAGACGAAAACTATTGTCATTATCGTCTAGCTTTTTAATTTCCCATTTCTCATTCATTACATACAAATCGTGTGTGGATGAATTCTGACCTTCTGGTTCTACATCAAACTCGGCACCTAATTTATACTCTCCTTTTCCAATTCCCTGTCCTATACGATCAAATTTTTCATCACTAGATTTCTCTGTCCAAGAATTCCAGCAATCTAAATCTATTTTGTCTGACTTCATTTTAGTTATCGCCTCTAAATTGATTACTAATTATGATTTAAGGATATTTACCATCTCATTAATATACCGCCCCAAATCACAACCACTGAAATTATCACCCTTGGGTGTATGATTTGGCATCGAAGACTGATTCATTAAAAAATCTTTTATTTCAAATAATGTTGGCTCTACCCAGCTTGGATCTGCCTCATAAGGAATAATCACAGCATTAAATTTTAACCATGCAATAGATGAATTTTTTTCATCAAGCATACCCTCAATATCCTTATGTTGAGCATCAACATAAACAAAGTAGCCAGTATTTGATACATTCAAACCCTTTTGACGTGCAATCCAAACATACATATCCATTTGTCTCTTGTAGCCGATCTTCCAAGGATCATCGATAGAAGAAGGTTTAACTTCGTATTTATCTGGACTTTTTGTGCCTTGAGCCTGACTTTTATAATCAACTAAATGAATTTGATCAGTTTGAGTATTGAGATAAACATCATCAATACCCCCTCCTAATTTAATATTTGTCTCTTTGTGAATAGTATTAAAGTAGGAGTCATTTAATCCATATTGAAGAGAATTAGTCCATTTCTCTAAGTCCTCATGATCGAAAGGGATCATATGCCCTAAGCCTGCTTCCACCCAAATTGGCAGCGTAGATTTTCCTCTTACAGAATCAGAGTCTCTCTTTAAAAGAATATCTGTGGTTGTGTTTATAGTAAAAGAAGGCATTTCTGGGGGTTTCACTTTTTGAATCTGCTCAAGCCAGAAACAAGCCTTACATTTTAGAAAGTTCTCAACTCTACTTCTAGATAACTCATAAGGATTCGGATTATCAGGATCAAACTTTCCTCTATGTCGCTTTGTTGTCATTTAATACTGTTACTCCCACTCAATTGTTCCAGGTGGTTTTGAAGTAATGTCATACACAACTCTATTTATACCTCTTACTTCATTTATAATTCTTGTACTAACGATGGCCAAAAAAGATTGATCAAATGGATAATAATCTGCTGTCATCCCATCTTGAGAAGTAACAGCTCTTAAGGCACAAACATACTCATAAGTTCTTTCATCACCCATCACCCCAACAGTTCGAACCGGTAAAATTACGGCAAATGCTTGCCAAATTTCTTTATAAAGACCTGCTTTCTTAATTTCATCTATGTAAATTGTATCCGCTTCACGAAGAATTTCTATTTTTTCATTTGTTATTTCACCAGGAATTCTAATCGCTAAACCTGGACCAGGAAATGGATGCCTTTCAATAAAGTGATCTGGTATACCCAACTCCCTTCCTAAATCTCTAACTTCATCCTTAAATAACTCTCTTAAAGGCTCAACTAAATCCATCTTCATTTTTTCGGGAAGACCTCCAACATTGTGGTGGCTTTTAATTGTAACAGATGGTCCCCCAATAAAAGAAATGCTCTCAATTACATCTGGATATAATGTACCTTGAGCAAGAAAATCAGCACCTCCAATTTTATTAGCTTCCTGATCAAAAATATCTATAAACTTAGAACCGATAATTTTTCTTTTTTCCTCAGGATCGCTAACACCATTTAGATCATCTAAAAAATCTTTTTCTGCGTCAACATGAATTAGAGGAATGTTAAAATGATCTTTGAACATCCCCACCACTTCTTCAGTTTCGTTCTTTCGCATTAAACCTGTATCAACATAAATACAGGTTAATTGCTTTCCTATTGCTTCGTGAAGCAAGACTGCCGCAACCGAAGAGTCTACCCCTCCAGATAATCCACAAACAACAGTGCCATCACCAACTTGTTTTTGAATTCTATCAATTGCAATTTCTTTGAAAGACTCTATTGTCCAATCACCTGAACATCCACATATCAAATGAGTAAAGTTTTCTAACATTTTTGAACCATTTGGAGTATGAATAACTTCAGGGTGAAATTGAACGCCGTAAATATTTTTTTCCTCATTTACAATGGCAGCAAATGGGGCATTTTCACTCTCTGCTATAACAGAAAATCCCTCAGGGATTTCAGTAACTTTATCACCATGACTCATCCAGACCGGTTCATCTGCCTTATCATCAACAAAACCAAAAAAAAACTTAGATTTTCCAATAATTTTTATATTTGCGCGTCCAAACTCTCTTTTAGTTGAATGTTCAACTTTTCCACCAAGCTGAGAACACAAGGTTTGTTGTCCATAACAAATTCCTAAAATTGGCACACCGAAATCTAATATATTTAGAGAAACTTGAGGTGATAAACCATCAATAGTTGAGGCAGGTCCACCAGATAAAATTATACCCTTAGGTCTAATTTTTTCTAAACCCTCTTTCCATTTTGTATATGGAAAAATTTCTGAATAAACTCCATTTTCTCTTACTCTACGAGCAATCAATTGAGTAACTTGACTACCAAAATCTAATATTAGAATTTTTTCACTTTTATTCATCTAGGTTCTCTTTTTCAGATGTAATATCATTCATTCTCTCTTTTTTCTTATCTAGAGATAATTTCAACATTACTGATTCATTACACCCTGAACAGGCGTTTATTAAAATTTCTAATTTTTCATTAGCTTCATCAAGATTTTCTAAAGAAATATTATTTTCTGCACTCCAATAAAGGCCCTCTTTCAATAAAGGATTTAGCTCTAATGACTTTTGAAAAAAGCTCTCTGCCTCATCAAATTTTTTATTTTTTCTTAAAATATTTCCTGCAACTGCCCAAGCGTATGCATTTGACGGATCAGCTACTAAAGCTTGTCTTGATAACGAAATAGCTTCCTCTTTATCAGTTTCATAGATCAATAAGGCATTATTAGATATATCATTTGATATTTGATTTAAAGATGTTTGCCCAGTCAAAATGAAAGTAAAAAAACTTAGAAAAAGGGAGAGTTTTATAATATTCAAGCTTAACCTCTAACAGGATAATTTGGTGCTTCGCGGGTAACCAAAACATCATGAGTATGGCTTTCTGTTAATGAAGCTGGAGAAATTCTTATGAATTTAGTTTTTGTTTGAAAATTTTTAATTGTCTTACAGCCTGTATATCCCATAGAGGCTCTTAAACCACCTATCATTTGATGAATAATATCTTGCACTGATCCTGTATATGGAACTTGACCTTCAACACCTTCGGGAACTAATTTTTCTGTACTGCCCATGTCAGATTGAAAATATCTATCAGCAGATCCCTCTGCCATTGCAGCAACTGAACCCATTCCTCTGTATGATTTAAATCTTCTGCCTTTGTACAAGAAAATTTCACCTGGAGCTTCTTCAGTTCCTGCAAATAGAGAGCCTATCATTGCAACATCTGCACCTGCAGCAATAGCTTTTGCAAAATCACCAGAAAATTTTATACCACCATCAGCTATAATTGGTACTCCAGATTTATGCGCCTCATTTGCACAGTCCTCTATTGCTGAAAGTTGAGGTATACCAACCCCCGCTACTATTCTTGTAGTGCAAATAGATCCTGGTCCGATACCCACCTTGATACAATCTGCGCCAACATCGATTAATGATCTAGTAGCTTCTTTTGTTGCAACATTTCCCGCAATTAACTGAACAGACTTTGATATTTTTTTTATTTTTTTAACAACATCAGCAACTTGAGAAGAATGGCCATGTGCAGTATCAACAACGATTACATCAACATCGGAATCAATTAGTGCTCGAGCTCTTTTTAATCCATTTTCTCCTACTGAAGTTGCCGCAGCAACTCTCAATCGTCCCTGATCATCTTTACAAGCAGTCGGATGTAATTGAGATTTTTCCATGTCCTTTACAGTAATTAAACCAATACACCTATATTTTTTATCAACAACTATTAATTTTTCGATACGGTGCTTATGAAGCTCTGCCTTTGCTTTTGATTGTGTAACGCCCTCACTAACCGTTATTAAATTTTCTTTAGTCATAAGTTCAAAAACTTTTTGATTTTGATTTGAAGCAAACCTAACATCTCGATTGGTAATTATTCCTTGAAGTTTTTGTGTTTTGCTATCAGTGACTGGAATGCCTGAAATATTATGAATTTCCATAAGGTCCAGAGCCTCTTTTAAAGATTGATCAGGGCTAATTGTTACAGGATCAACAACCATACCTGACTCAAATTTTTTAACTTTTTTTACCTCGTTTACTTGCTCCTCTATGGATAGATTTCTATGAATAACACCTAGACCGCCTTCTTGGGCAATAGATATGGCCATTTTTGACTCAGTAACTGTATCCATTGCAGCTGAAATTAAGGGGATAGACAAGCTTATTTTTTTTGTAATTTTTGTTTTTACGTTTGCCTCTGCTGGCAATACGGAAGATTCTGCGGGCTCAAGTAAAACATCATCAAAAGTAATGCCTTCACGAATCTTCATATCAACTCCTTAAATAGGTTGTTGACGTCTGCTTATAACCTATCTTGAAATAAGTTCAAATAAATTTTTATAATTTTAAATTAGCCCTTAAAGTCTTTTGCAATTACATACGTTTCAGGAGATTCCTTTCTGCTTGCATTGGGCTTAAAATGCTTAATTGATTTAAAGTTACTTTTTAGATCATTTAAAAGATCGCCATGGGTACCGCCTTGGAATACTTTTGCACAAAATACTCCACCAGGTTTTAAAAATTCTACAGCGTATAAAGCAGCAAGCTCTGCCAAAGCTTGTGTTCTAATATGATCTGTTTGCTTATGACCAGTAGTTGAAGCCGCCATATCAGATAAAACTACATCAAATTTTTCATTACTTAATTTTTTAATTAAATCTGAGGATACTTCATCTGATAAATCTGCTTTAAGAATAATAGCATTTTTAATATCGTCCATTTCCAAAATATCAACAGCTATCGTTATACCTCCCGCTCTCTCAAGAGCAACCTCGGTCCAACTTCCAGGAGCAGCTCCTAAATCTAAAACTGAATTGCCTTTATTAAAAATATTAAACTTTTCATCTATTTGAATAATTTTATATGCAGCTCTAGATCTTTTGCCCTCAGCCTGCGCCTGCCTGACATAAGGATCATTTATTTGTCTTTGAAGCCATCTGGTGGATGAGTTTTTTCTTCTCCTTGCGGTCTTAACAACCTCTTTGGTAGTTCTAAATATTTTTTCTTTTTTAATCATATTATTATCTTATATGCTAAAGTTATTTTGGAAAATTAATAAACTCAAAATAATATAATTAGAAATATGATACCTGTCGATAACTCCTCTAACTTTGGGCACTATGAACCAAGCTTTATAGTTAAAATAATTATCTATATTACTAGAAATATTGGAACTAATTGGTTTTCAAAAAGAATTATTTTTCTTTTAAGAAAAATCGCGATTTTTTTTTCAGAAGATTGTATTGATACCAACTTATTTAATGCAAAATTAAGACTATATACAAAAGGAAATTTAAGTGAAAAAAGAGCACTTTTTTCTCCACAAATTTTTGAAAAAGATGAAAGAGATTTCATTAAAAGTAAGTGCCAGGATAATTCTGTATTTATAGATATTGGATCAAATATTGGACTTTACTCATTTTCGGTAGGAAGTGTTTATAAAAATTTTAAAAATACTAAAATTTTCTCAATTGAACCGCATCCTTCTCTTTTTCAAAGGCTAGTATATAATGTAGAGCAAAATATAGATATTCCAATTTACCCCAGAGAAATGGCTCTAATGGATAAATCTGGTGAATTTAAACTTGATACTCCAGATGAAAATTTAGGACAAGGTAAAGTTTCAAAATCAGGTAAATATACTGTTATTTCAAAAAATTTAATTGATTTTATTAGTGATGAAAATATTAAAAATATTTCTGCTATGAAAATAGATGTAGAGGGAAACGAAGAAAGTGTTATCATTCCATTTATTAATAATTCTAATAGAAAATTACTTCCATTAATTATTATTATCGAAAATAATATTGTTTCATGGAAAACCGATTTAATTAAGATATTAGAAGAAAAAGGATATTTAATAAAAAAGAAAACAAGAATGAATTATATTTTGGAACTAAACGAATAATTAATTATTCTTTATAAAATTACTGGAGAAAAATTTGACAGAATTAAAATCTATAATTGTTGATAATCCAATTGAGAAAATATCTAGAGTCACTCTAAATAGAGCAGAAAAAAGAAATTCATTAAGTGCAAATTTAAGAGCTGAATTATTTGAGGTATTAGAAAAAAATGACCAGGATGAAAATATTAGCGCAACCATCATTCGTGGTTCTGGTAAAGCCTTCAGTGCTGGATATGATTTAACAGGAGATCCAAGTGAAAAAGATCCCTACTATACTGCTTCTGGCTTAGGTTATTGGCCAAGACATGTTGTTGATGGATGCTTTAAAATATGGGATCTAGCTAAACCTGTTATTGCCCAAGTTCATGGATACTGTCTTGCAGGAGGTACTGAACTGGCCCAGTCATGTGACTTAATATACGTAGCTGATGATGCAATTATCGGATATCCTGTTGTGAGGAATATTTCTCCTCCAGATAACCAATTTTACCCTTGGGTAGTAGGAATGAGAAAATCTATGGAACTTATGTTAACTGGAAACTCAATGAGCGGTAAAGAAGCTGTAAAATGTGGTTTTGCAAATCAGTCCTTTCCAGCAAAAAAATTAGACGAAGAGGTTTTAAAAATTGCAATTAATGTTGCAGGCGTTCCCCAAGATGTTCAACAGTTTAATAAGAGGGCAGTTCATAGACAAATGGAAGCTATGGGTATTAGATCAGGGATTAGAGCCGGTACTGAGATGCAGCAATTATCAATGCATACAAAATCGGCAAAAAATTTCTTTAAAAAAGTAAAAGAAGAGGGTTTAACAAAGGCATTATCTGATAGGGACTCAAAATATGGTGACTATCGTGAGAATAAGAAAAAAATCTAATAGGCAAATAGATGGATGACAAAGAACGTGTTTTAACCCTAGCTTCAGCCTCAAGAATGACAGGTGTTGAACAAAAAAAACTTCAATTAATGATTGATGATGGAAAATTAGAAGCAGTTAAAACTGAAGGTGGTAATCTACTCATAAGTGAGAGCTCTCTAAAACTTATTGTTGAAGAAAGTCAAATTTTAGAAACTAGCCATAATGAAAATGCTTTATCTGAAGATGTAAAAAAATTACTATCACAAGCTGCTTTTTTTATAGAGAGACAAGAGTCTGAATTAAAAACATATAAAGAAAGAGAGAGCAAACAAATTTCTCTATTAGAGGGAGCAGAAGTTCATATTAATAAATTTTTAGATCAACTTAATGAGCTTCAAAAACAAAATATATCCCTTTCAAATGAAAATAGAGATCTTTTAAAAACATTAATGGAATTAAAAATTAAAAAATGAGGAATAAATGATATGTATTCTAGCAACTTTAAAGTTTAAAAAAGGAAAAGAAGAGTTATTTGAAAAAACATTTATTGAATTGTCCAAAAATTTAAGAAAAATTGAAAAAGGTAATATTTTTTATCAATTTTAAAAGATAGAAAGGTAGAAAACACATATATTTTTATGGAACAATATTCAGATCAAAAAAGCGTCGATGCCCATGATAAAAGTGATCACTTCAGAGCAGCTGGAGCTAGAATTGCTGAATGTCTTGATGGAGCACAAGCAATGAAAAGATTAGACGCTATCTTTTAGTTAAAATAAATAGTATCATCTGCTAATTCAGCTTCAGCAGCTTCTGCAGCTAATCTATCAGCTTCTCTTCTGGCTTGCTTTGTTTCAATAACTTTTACCCAGCGTCTAGCATCTGCTTCCATATCCTCATAACCGGTAGACCTTTTAAAAGCAAAAAGAGCTGAATTTTCAAATTCAATTCCTTTTTTATTTCTTGTTATGCCAAGCAACAACCAGGCTCTACCTGGATTCTCTAAATCACCTTTTTTAATAGCATAACGAATAAATTTTTCGGCATTTTTCCAATCTTCTTCCTGCATATAAGTTTGGCCTAAGCGAAGAAATAATTTCCCATCCTCAGACATTTCTGCTGCTTTTGTGAGAGGTGGTATGGCCTTTTTCCACTCACGTGCAGATAACCATGCATTAGCAAGCTGTTCCCAATTCTTTTCTTCGTCTTCAATTCTCTCTGCTTCAAGTTCTCTTTCTAATATTATTGCCGCTTTATAAGGAATTTCATAATATAAATATAATTGTGCTAATCTTAACAATTCGCTATGTTTCTCAAGCATATCTTTTGAATACATAATTTGTTGAATAGCAAATGAGTCTTCTTCTCTTTTTAACTCAGCATAAAGAGCTGCCAATTGTCTATAATAAGTCTTTTTATCAGGAAATCTATAGACCATAGCCTCAAGCAAAGGAATAGATTCTTCATATCTATCATCAAATAAAAGAACTGATAAATAAATTTGATACCAATTTTCTCTTGGCTCAGCAGCCTGAAGAACAGCTATTTCTGCATGAGGTTCAGCTTTTCTATAAAACTGCTTTTCTTCAGGAGAATCTTTAGGTGACTCTGAAGCAAAATATAAATAAATCTGAGCCAATAAAGCGTGAGCGGATGGCCCTGGAGGATTTCCTAAAGCTTCAGCATTATCAAACCAATCTAATAATTCCTTTAAACCTCTATTCCATTGATCAATTGCAAGATAAAGTTGAGAAATTCCAAACTGAAGATCTAGTTGAGCTTGAGGTTCAAGTGCGTTATAGGAGAGAGATTGTTGTAAAAAATCCATAGATTTCTGATAATCTTCTTTTTCAGCATAGACATAACCTTTTAGTCTATAAATAGTCGCTCTTTCAAAATCAGATAATTCTTGATTACTAAGAATCCTATCTAATATCCTAAGTGATTCATCAGGTTTTTCTTCACCAAGCGCTTCTTGGGCTTTTAGAAAATCAGTAGCAACTTTTTTTGATAATGTTTGAGTCCTTCTTGCTTTAGGAGGTTTTTTTCTTTCTTTTTTTTGAGCATAAACTTCATTAAAAGTAATAGCTTCAAAAATAGTTGATACAGGTACAGCTAGTGATAGAATTAAAACAATATAAATGAATTTTCTAAAAATATTTTTCATTTTATCGAGCGTCCTCTAGTTCGTAAGTTATTAAATGTTGTACACCAGGTCTTGGAACAGCCTTACCGCCAACAATTCTAGGCTTATATTTCCATTTAACTATTGTTCTCATTGCTGATCTATTAAAAATACCCGGAGGATCAGCATCAATAACAACAGGATTAATAACCGCACCTGCTTCTGTTATTGTAAATTCTACTAAAACCCAACCCTCAATTCCTCTTTGAGTAGCTCTTCTGGGATATTGAGGGGGAACTTTTACAATAGGAAGAACATCAGCATCTGTTGATGCAGAAAATGCTCCAAATTGAGGGCCACCAAAGTCAGGAGTGGATACACTTTCAGATGACATTTCTGGTCTTGGTGTTTCTGGAATATCCATCTCTGGTGGATCAGGCTCCTGCTCTTGTTCAGGTCTATTAGGTTTTTTCTTAGCTGTCTGTGTTTCGGTATCCTGAAGTTGTCTTAAAAAGCTAATGTTAATACTCGCAGTTTCTTCACCTAAATCAAATTCATTACTAGAAACAAGTGCCTGCATTACCAAAAATAAAAATACTGTTATAATTGCAGCAATTGGAATAGCAGATGCCCTACTATCAATCTGACTCAATGAACCTTTAACAGTTGTATCACCGATTTTCATATCGAGAACAATGTTAATCTGATTTTTTATTTTTTCTATTAATTCGTTCAACTTATATATCCTATTTCTCTGAGGCAGCAATTGAATACTGCTCAACACCTGCAAGCCTTACAGCATCAATAACTTGAACCATTAAACCAACTTCTGATTTTTCATCAGCTTGAATAACTGCACCACCTTGTGGATTCTCGGCATGAAGTTTTTCTACATTTGCCTGCACAGCATCCATATCAACCATACGCCTATTAATCCAAATTTCATTTTTATCACTAATGGCAATTAAGATTCCAACTCTGTTTTGCTGTTGAGCTGTTTCAGAATCCGGTCGGGTAACATCAATACCAGATTCTTTTACGAAGGTTGCCGTTACGATAAAAAATATAAGCATTATAAAAACAATATCGAGTAATGGTGTGATATTAATTTCACTTTCTTCTTCTACTCTTACTCTTCTTCTCATTATATTCTCCTTATCTCCTTAGCCTTATGATAAAGGTAATTCATCTTCTACATTAGCGATAGCTTTTCTTGTTTTAGACTCAATTTGGGCAATAAAAAATATTCCTGACAGAGACGTTACCATACCTGCCATGGTTGGTAATGTTGCTTTCGATATACCGGCAGCCATAGCTCTAGCATTTGAAGATCCAGTAATTGCCATAACATCAAATACCTCTACCATACCGGTAACAGTCCCAAGCAAACCTAATAAAGGGGCTGCCGCTACTAATGTTTTAATATATATCAAACCTCTTTGACTTGATTGTCTAACTTCACTAATAAGCCTTTCTCTAATCCTTCTAGCATACCAAGAGTCATGATCTGATCGCTTATTCCAAGCATCGATTGTAGAGCTAGCAATAGTTTTATGTGCTGTGGCAAAATGCCAATAACGTTCAATTATTAATATCCACATAACGAAGGTTGCTAACATAAGCGCTAAAAGCACATCTCCACCAAGCTCTAAGAAATCCCTAATACTGCTAAAAGCCAGGTCTGGTCTTATAAGTTTTAGAAGAAAGTCTCCCATTTAAATCCTCAAAATAACCATAATTAAAACTAATTAGATTCTGCTCTTTCAGCAATTAATCCTGCACTTTGTTCGTCAAGAATTTGCTGAATTGATCTACTTCTAGTTTGAGCAACAGAATGTAACAACACCAGAGGAATAGCAGCTGTTAAACCTAAAACAGTAGTAACAAGCGCCTGAGAAATACCACCAGCCATTAATTTAGGATCACCTGTACCAAACAAAGTTATAGCCTGGAAGGTAACAATCATACCAGTCACTGTTCCAAGAAGACCTAATAATGGTGCTACAGAAGACAATAACTTGATAAAGTTAATACCTCTCTCTAAAGAGGGTAATTCTTTTAATATTGCATCATCAAGTTTTAATTCTAATGTTTCAACATCGGCAGATTTATTTGAATGATAAGCACCTAAGACTCTTCCTAAAGGATTTGAGTCATTTGGATTATCAACATCTTTTGCTTGTGCATTTACAGCTCTGGCAGTGATAGTTAATCTAAATATTCTCTCTATAGACAACACAAGACCAACAGCTAACAACCCAAGAATAATGTAACCTACAATTCCACCTTGTCCAATTCTCTCACTTAAACCTGGTGTTTGAATAAGAAGACTTAATATCGCACCACGAGATGGGTCAATAGCACCTTTAACAATATCACCTTTGTCACCATCAACGATATTATCACCAAGGTCTAAAAATCTTGCTTGAGGTTGACGTCCAAGAACACGATATCTCTCATCATCAGGAAGATAACCAAGAAAATTACCTTTCCTATCAAAAGCTGTCCATGGGCCTACCCTAACAACCTCTTCTTCAGAAAAGTTTCCATCAGTATCAACTATAGTACCGTTGAAACGCTTTACTTCTCCTTGTGCATTCATTTCTTCTAGAAGTTGATACCATAACATTTCAAGTTCTTCATTAGATGGCAAGGCTTTTGATTTTGCTAAATCTGTAAGAGTTTTCGAGCGACCCTGCAATTCTCCACTAATAATAGATTCTTTAATTTGAGCCCCCATTTCACTAGCTGTACCTCTAACAACACCAAAAAGTTCACCAAATGCACCTAGTCTTTCTGCTTTAAGATCTTCAAGTTCACTTAGTTTTACATCATTCTCATCAAAAGTTTTTTCTAGACGAACAGCTCTGTCCTCTTGAACCTTTAAATTTGCTAAAGTTTCCTGGAGAACAACATCCTGAGTACTCTTCTCAGCCATAAATTGAGCAATCCTTGCTCTATTTTCTTCACTATCATATAAAGCTTCTTCCTGTACTTTTATAAGTAATTCATTTAAAGAGGTAATTTCTTTTGGAGCTTCGTCAGTATCATCTTTTGCAACAACAGGTAAAGCAGATAAAGCAAAGAAACCTAAAAATACAATACCGAATAGATTCAATTTTTTTATAGTTTTTTTCATTTTAATTCCCCTATTCCGCTGTTATTTCTAAAGGTACAACCATTAAATCTGGCGCTGCTTGCTCATTAGCAATACGAATACCCATTTGAATTGGGGTTCTGTATGAACCACCTAGCTTTTTCCAACCATTATTCTTTCTACTCCAAACAGCGGCTTCATCACCATCAAGTGTTTGATATATATATGAGTTACGACCAATTCTAAGGAAGTTAACAGTTCTATCGTCATCTGGACTTACTTTTCCAGTATAAGCTTCGATTGTTCTTCCGTATTCATTTTCAATTTCATATGCTTCTGATATTTTACGATATTTTTCAGCTGGTGAAGCATCTGGATTATTCATTAAATTTCTTAAACCAGCTACTCTTTGCCTTCTCTCGTTTATTAAAAAAGGAACATCAAGTTCAACAAAATTATCCAATGCATCGATCATTTTAAACATTAGAGGCATAACCGATCTAGTTAGGCTACTTATACTTGCAATGTCTTTTTCAATTCTGACCATTTTTCTTTCTTGTCTATCAATTAAGATTTCTAATTGATCATTATATTGCGTTAAGTCTTTTAGTTGCTGGTAATTTTGTCTGAACTCTTGAACAATTACATTAGTAGCATCATCAATAATATCAATTTCATCTTGAGCTGCTTTACCGTCTTTATTTGATTGGGCCAAAAGTGATTTAACTGGATCCATCTGTCTAGTTGGATCTATCTCCTTTTGAGCGTTCACTGAAAAAGTTAATGCTAATACCATTAAAATTGATGATAAAAGATATAACATCGTGTTTTTTTTAAAATGAAAATTTATAATCATTTTGGTCCTCTCTATAATTATCAAATTTGATAATAATCAGCTTACAAAAACTACAAAAATTATCAAATAAAAATTACTTTAAATTTATTATTATTCCCCTTTAATGCTCTATTAATTTTATAAAAAAAATAGCAGGGAAAATTATTAGCAGTCATATGTATTATAATAAACCCTAAAATTATTTTTTTTTAAAATTTTTAATTGAAAGAAAAATTAAAAAAATAAAAATTAATTAAAACCCTTGAAAAACAATAATAATAAATGTATACAATTCACAAAAATGACGCCTACGTCATTTTTTTAAAATTTTTTTTTTAATTTAACAATATTTACACAAGAGAATCATGAACAAAACAACCAAAACTGCAATATTTGTATTATCTGCATTATTACTATGGATGTTATCAGGTTTTTTTGAAAATAATTCTAATTCAAGTAATAATAATTCTCTCAAATTAGATAGTGATGATGATAAAATTATTAAAGTTAAAGCAAAAAAAATTAAAGCAAAGCTGAAACAATCAAATGTACTAATTCAAGGAAGAACTGAATCAAGTAGAAATGTAAAGGTTGCTTCAGAAACAAATGGAATCGTAAAGGAAATTCTTGTAAAAAAAGGTGAATTTGTTAAAAAAAATCAAATACTGTGCAAACTATCTGTTGACTCAAGAGAGGCTAAGCTTGATGAGGCTAAAGCATTAATGCTTCAAAAAAAATTAGAGTGGGATGCTTCAAAAGTATTAGTAGAAAAGGGGTATAGATCACAAACAAAAGCTGCAGGTTCTAAAGCAGCTTTTGACGCCTCTAAAGCTCTAGTAATACAAATGGAGGAGGAATTAGAAAATATAAATATAAGATCACCGTTTGATGGCTTCTTTAATAATAATTTAGCTGAAGTAGGTGATTTTTTATCAATTGGAATGCCATGCGGACAAGTTATAGATTATAATCCTATATTAGTTATTGGCCAAGTATCTGAACAAGAAATTAAAAAAATTAAATCCGGTGTTCAAGGCTTTGCAATTTTATCCACTGGTGAAAAATTAGAAGGTAAACTCAGTTACGTTTCTAAAACAGCTGACAGCAAAACTAGAACTTTTAGAGTTGAACTAGAAATTAGTAACACAAATTTTGAAATAAAAGACGGTATCACTGCAGAGCTATTTATTCCTACAAAAAAAGTTCAAGCTCATCTAATTCCTCCATCTTCACTTACATTAGACCCTGAAGGAAAAATAGGTGTAAGACATATCAATACCAACAATGAAGTTATATTTTCAGGCATTGAAATTATTGGGGATCAAGAAGAACTGATTTGGGTTACAGGTTTACCCGAACAAATTACACTTATTACAATTGGTCAAGAATTTGTTCTTGAAGGACAAAAGGTAAATTATACTCTTGAGGCATTAAATTGATAAATATTATTGATTATATAATGCAGGCAAGAAGGACAATAATTTTCCTTATGGTAATTGTCATTTCAACAGGATTTTTAACCTATGTAAATATAGCGAAAGATGCAGAACCAGATATTGATATCCCTTTTATTTACGTTGCTGTTCCTCATCAAGGTATATCACCGGAGGATTCCGAACGTCTCATTGTTAGACCATTAGAAAATCAATTAAAAACTATTGAAGGTATTGAAGAAATGAATGGCTCCGCTTCAAATGGCTATGGATCTGTTTTATTGGAATTTGATATTAAATTCGACAAAGATAAAGCCCTTGGGGATGTCAGAGAAAAAGTTGATATGGTAAAATCCAAACTTCCTGAGGATGCTGATGAACCAATTGTCCTTGAATTTAATATGGCAGAATTACCAACAATGGTTGTATCACTGTCAGGTGATGTTCCTGATAGAACATTATTTTATCATGCCAAGAGACTTCAAACAAAAATCGAAGGCATACCAGGAGTTCTTGAAGCACCTATCACTGGCGATAGGGAGGACTTAATGGAAATTTTAGTTAGCCCATCCAAACTTGAAAATTATAATATTTCTCTAATGGATCTTATAAAATCCATAACTGGAAATAATCGCTTAGTTGCTGCTGGATCAATTGATAAAGGACAAGGAAAATTTTCTATAAAGGTTCCTGCAGTATATGAAAGTGCACAAGACGTTTATAATTTAGTAATTTTCTCGTCGGGTGATGGGGCTGTTACTTTAGGAGATGTAGCAGAAATCAGAAAAACTTATAAAGACACCGAGTCATATGCAAGAGTAAATGGAAAACCTGCAGTAGCTCTTCAGGTAAAGAAAAGAATTGGAGAAAATGTTTTAGAAATAAATAAAATAGTAAGAGTTGAAGCCGAAGATTATGTGAAAAATCTATCAGATAATATTAAAATTAATTTTACAAGTGATAACTCTGACTACATTTTAGAAATGTTAAAATCTCTTCAGGCCGCTGTTACAAATGCAATTATATCAGTTATGATTTTAGTAATTGGAGCGTTAGGTATTCGTTCAGCTCTAATGGTGGGAATATCAATCCCAACATCATTTTTAATGGCAATAACTTTACTAGCTTTATCCGGTGGGTACATAAATATGATGGTTATGTTTGGTTTATTGGTCTCGGTTGGTCTTTTGGTTGATGGATCAATTGTTATGGTTGAATACGCTGATAGAAAGATGGCAGAGGGCTTAAATAGATTAGATGCTTATACTAAATCTTACAAAAGAATGATATGGCCTATTATATCTTCAACAGCAACAACGTTAGCAGCATTTCTTCCTTTAATTCTATGGCCAGGTGTGTCCGGTCAGTTTATGAAATGGATGCCATTTATGGTCAGTCTAGTACTAGTATCATCGCTTTTTTCAGCATTAATATTTATACCTGTAATGGGATCAATTTTTGGTAAAACAGAAAAAAAAGATTTAACAAATTTAAATGATAAACCTAGCTTGAAGAATATCTCAGGATTCACAAAAATTTATATAGATATTTTGCAAAAATTTATTAGAAATCCAATATTAACTATAGTCTCTTCAATAGGAATAGTTGTTGTTCTTTTTAATTTATATGTGAACTTTAATGCTGGGGCTCGTTTCTCAGTTGAGGGAGATACAAATCAAATGACAGTTCACATAATTGCAAGAGGAAACCTATCACCGAGTCAAAAACTAGGAATTGCTCTTGATGTTGAAAATATAGTTAGAAAAGTAGATGGAATTAAAACAACTTCTACTCTTATTGGAGGAGTATCCGCTGAACAGATGATTATGACTGATGGCGAGAGTAGAAGTGATGAAATCGCTATGATGATGATTGAGTTAAAACCAGTTCATGAGAGAAGTCATGCTGATATTCTCCGTCAAGAAATTTTAGAAAAAACATCTATGTTACCGGGAGTAATAGTTGAAGCATATAAAGTTGAGAGAAAACCTGAGTCAGGTAAAGATATTCAAATTGAACTTACTTCATCAAATAACTTGCAACTTACAAAAGTTACAAATGCAATAAGTAATAAACTAAATTCCATGGAAGGAATTATGGAGGTAGATGATACTAGGTCGCTTCCAGGAATTGAATGGATTATAAATGTAGATAGAGAACTCGCAGGGAAATATGGTGTCGATGTCTCTATTATTGGTTCAATAGTTCAATTAATTACTAATGGTATTTTAGTTGATAAATATCGTCCCGATGACTCAGAGGATGAGGTTGATATTAGAGTAAGATTTCCAAAAGATTATAGACAGCTTGAGCAATTTGATCAATTAAGAATACCAACTCCTGATGGAGCTATTCCACTATCAAATTTTGTTAAAAGAGTCCCTCAACAAAAAGTAACATCAATTGAAAGATCAAATGGGGCAAGAGTCCTTAAAATAAGAGCTAATACTATGATTGATCCTATTACTGGTAAAAAAATACTGCCATTTGATAAAAATATTGAAATTGGTAAATGGATTAATGATCAAAACTTTTCAAATGAAGTTGAAATTAAATTCGCAGGAACTAATGAGGACGGTGAAGAATCCGCAGCGTTTTTGGGTAGGGCTATGCTTGCAGCTTTATTTCTAATGTTTATAATTTTGCTTACTCAATTTAATAGTTTCTATCAAGCTGCCATAACTTTATCAACAGTTATCCTTTCAACGGTAGGGGCTCTTACAGGTTTGTTAATTACAGGCCAAGTTTTTTCAGTAATAATGAGTGGTTTAGGTATTGTATCACTAGCCGGCATAATTGTTAACAACTCAATTGTTCTAATTGATACATTTAACAGATTAAAAAAACACACAAAAAATCTAAATGAAGCAATACTTCATTCAGCTGCACAAAGATTAAGACCCATTATATTAACAACTACTACTACCATGATTGGTTTAACTCCAGTAGCACTGCAAGTTACAATAGACTGGTTTGGAAGAAGTATTGAAATTGGTGGTCTAATGTCTGCTTGGTGGGTACCATTTTCAACTGCTGTAATTTGGGGACTCGGATTTTCAAGTCTTTTAACTTTATTTTTAATACCAACATTACTTGCTTTACCTGATTACTTAAAAAGAAAAAAATTTAATTTTGATAAAAAATTTTTAAAAACTTTAGAATCACCCGAATAAATAAGTATGAAAACTGTTTGTTTATTTTGTGCATCAATGAACGGGGTAAACTCTAATTATAAAAAAGAAGCCAATAAAATTGGGGATATCCTATTAAAGCATAATTATTCACTTCTTTATGGAGGCGGGGCTCTCGGGTTAATGGGTGTAGCTGCAAAATCAGCAAATAAAAAAGGAGTTAAAATAATTTCTGTTTTTCCTGAATACCTTGATGAACCTGATATAATTTTTTCAGAATATCAAAAAGTTATTAGAACAAGAAACATTATTAATAGAAAAAAAAAGATGATTCAATTATCTGATATTTTTGTTTGTCTACCTGGGGGAATTGGAACTCTTGATGAAATAACAGAAGTCCTATCGAGCGCAGCACTTGGTGAACACACAAAACCAATTTTCTTGATAAACACAAATAATTTTTGGGGACCTTTTGTAAACTTACTTAATCATATGGAGAAAAATAAGTTTATTAGAACAAATGGAGATAAAAATATAAAATTCTCTAGTCTTAAAAATTTATTTGTTGTTAATAATTTGGAGGAGTTGTCATCACACAAAAAATTTAATTCTACTTAGGCTGTGGAGCCCCATCCTTTATTAATTTATACTGAATTGAGTCCATAAGAGCCTTTAAAGACGCATCTACGATGTTTGGGCTAACACCAACTGTAAACCAGCTTTTTCCTTCTCCATCTTTTGATTCTATTACTACTCTTGTTGTGGCCTCCGTTCCTCCGTTTAAAATCCTAACTTTATAATCAACCAGAACTAAATCTTTCATATATTTATCAAAAATGCCTAAATCACTTCTTAATGCTTTATCAAGTGCATTTACTGGGCCGTTACCTAATCCTGTTGACTCAATTTGTCTACCATCAATATTTAAAGTAACTTTAGCCTCAGAATTAAAAGCTTCTTCTTTAGATATTTGGCCTTTTTTTATCGATATAGAATAATCTTCAACAGTAAAAAAATTTGAAACATTATCCAAAATATTTTTAGCTAAAAGTTCAAAAGATGCCCCTGCGCCGTCATAAGAATAACCATTGAATTCTTTTTCTTTCACGACCTTCAATAAATCTCCTAAACGTTCGTCCTTATCATCAATATTAATTCCAACAGATGATAAACGAGATAATAAATTTGATTTTCCAGCCTGATTAGAAACAAGAATTTTCCTGTTGTTTCCAATATCCTCTGGTTTAACATGTTCGTATGTTGATGGATCCTTCATAACAGCTGAAACATGAAGACCACCTTTATGTGCAAAGGCATTATCACCAACATAAGGCTGATGTTTGTTGGGTTGCCTATTTAGAATATCATCAAGTAGTATTGAAATATTTTTAATGTTTTTTAAATCATCTTTAGAAATTGAAATATCATAACTGCTTGAATATCTATCTTTTAAAATTAAAGTGGGTAAAAGGGATATTAGATTCGCATTTCCGCACCTTTCACCCAAACCATTTAAGGTTCCTTGAAGCTGTCTGACGCCTCCATCAATTGCCGCAAGTGAATTAGCAACTGCATTTTCTGTATCATTATGAGTATGAATTCCTATTTTCTCGCCAGGAAACCTAGAACAAACTTGAGTTACAATTTCATGCACTTCACAAGGTAAGGTTCCTCCATTAGTATCGCATAAAACAACCCACCTTGCTCCTGAATTAAGGGCGCTTTCAATACAAGAAAAAGAGAAATCATTATTAGATTTGAAACCATCGAAAAAATGTTCACAATCAATCATGGGCTCAATATTATTCTCTCTTATAGACTTAACAGAGTCTTCAATAGATTTTAAATTTTCTTCTAATGTGACACCAAGAGCTACATCAACATGATAATCCCATGTTTTTGCAACTAGACAGATACTCTCTGAGTTTGTATCAAGCAAAGCTCTTAATTGAGGGTCGTTATCGGCTGATCTACCTGCACGTTTTGTCATACCAAAAGCTGTAAACTTTGAATTTTTTAATTTCGGCCTTGTTTCAAAAAACTTAGTATCAGTTGGGTTAGCTCCTGGCCAGCCTCCCTCAATATAATCTAAACCAAAGCTGTCTAATGCTTCAGAAATTATAATTTTATCTTGAACGCTAAAGTCGACACCTTGAGTCTGCTGACCATCACGTAAAGTCGTATCAAAAATATATAATTTTTCCTTAATCACTATATTCCCCCAAAAGACGTCTTTTTATTTTATCATAACCTATTAATAAAATAAGTTCTTTTAATTCTGGACCATGCTCTAATCCAGTAATTGCCCTTCTTAAAGGAAGAAATAAATCTTTTCCTTTTCTGTCGGTGGATGCTTTTATTTTTTCAATCCATAAATTCCAGGTTTTTTCATCCCATGGCTGATTGGGTAGAGAGTCTGCTGCAAGTTTTAAAAATTCATTATCAAAGTTCTCTATTTTAATGTCTTTGTTTATTATTTTATCCCATTTAGTATATTCTGATAGAAAATCTATATTATTTTTTACTATCTCCCATAAAGGTTCATTAGCATTAATATTTTCAGTTTTTAGTCTGTTTTTAATCTCTTTAAAACTTAAAATACTTAATTGAGATGAATTTAATTTTGTCAATTGATCTAAACTGAACCTTCCAGGTGCTCTTCCCAGTTTATTTAAATTCAAAATGTCCGAAATTTCTTTAAGTGATTGAAAAGAATTTATCTCAATTGAAGTACCTATAGATATATTAAGAGAATTGATTGCCATTGGTTCAAAGTTTTTATCTTTAAGACTCTTTATAGATGAAGCAGCATTTCTTTTTGAAAAAGGATCGCCATTTTCATCTACAAGCAAGGGATGGTGACCAAATATTGGTGCATTTTTCCCTAATGATGAAAACATCTCAATTTGAATACCAGAATTTGTTACATGATCTTCACCGCGAATAATATTCGTAATTTTCATTTCAACATCATCAATTACACTTGGTAAGTTATATAAGAAACCTCCATCCTCTCTAACAACAACTGGATCTGACTGAGTTGAAGTATCTACTACAACCTCACCTCTTATTAAATCATTAAAAACAATCTTTTTTCCTGAAAGCTTAAATCTCCAATAAGGTTTTCTTCCTTCATCAAGGTATTTATTTTTTTCATCTTTTGATAAATTAAGTGATGCTCTATCATAAACTGGTGGCATTCTTCTAGATATCAATCTTTTTCTTTTATAATCAAGCTCTTCTTGAGTTTCAAAACACTCATATAAGAAACCATCCTCAACTAATTGACTAAAATATTTTTTATAGGTATCTATTCTCTCAGATTGCTTATAAATTTTATCAACTTTTATTCCAAGCCATTTGAGATCCGAGATGATTTGTTCTGCAAATTCATTAGTACTTCTTTCAAGGTCTGTATCATCAATTCTTAAAATAAATTTCCCATTATTTTTTATTGTATAGAGATAATTGAACAATGCTGTTCTTATATTGCCTACATGAAGTAAACCTGTTGGACTAGGCGCAAATCTTGTAACAGTTTTTTTTGTCAATTTTTATCTCTAAATAAATTTGTAATTGGATATCTTCGGTCTCTACCAAAGTTTTTTTGACTAACTTTTACACCTGGAGCGGATTGTCGTCTTTTATATTCAGAAATATAGAGAAGATTCTCTATTTTTTTAACCAAAGGTTTCTCATGCCCTCTATTTACTATTTCTGAAATACTCATTTCATAATCAATTAGGCACTCCAAAATATCATCGAGCTTGTCATAAGGAGGAAGAGAGTCTTGATCTTTTTGATCCTCTCTTAATTCTGCAGTAGGCTCTTTTTCAATAATAGAAATTGGTATTACTTCACCAGGGGGTCCGAGACAAATTGATGATTTTGAGGAATTTCTCCATTTAGAAAGAGCATAAACTTCTGTTTTGTAAATATCCTTTATGGGGTTATATCCTCCATTCATATCACCATATAATGTTGAATAACCAACAGAAACCTCAGACTTATTTCCAGTTGTAACAACCATACTGCCAACTTTATTTGATAATGCCATTAGGAGTGTCCCCCTTATTCTTGACTGTAAATTTTCCTCGGTAACATCCTTTGGTAAATTATTAAAAAAAGGATTAAGAATAGACTCAAGGCTATTAAAGGATTCTTCAATATCTAAGCTTCCAAGTTTAATATCTAAATTTTTTGCACACTCAGTAGCGTCAATAAAACTTTGTTTTGATGTGTATTTAAAAGGTAACATAAAACATTTTACTTTTTCTGGGCCAAGAGCATCAGCTGAAATAGCAGCACATAAAGCAGAGTCTATTCCTCCTGATAAGCCAAGTATTACTCCTGGGAAGTTATTTTTCATAACATAGTCTCTTAAGCCGAGCACCAACGCTGAATAAATATCTTCTAACTCATCTTTAATTTTTATACTTTTTAAAGATTCATCATTTTTTTTATTAAATCCATTTTTAATATCAAAATTTATATTGATAATTTCTTCACCCCATGATGAAGCTTTTAAAAATAAAGATTGATCGGAATTTATAACAAAGCTTGAACCGTCGAAAACTAATTCATCCTGACCGCCTACTTGATTAACATAGATTAAAGGTAAATTATTTTCTTTAACTCTTTGAATTGCAGTCTCTATTCTTAAATTTCTTTTATATCTATCGTATGGAGAGCCATTAGGTGTGATTATTATATCAGCGCCATCTGTTTTTAATTGACTGCATACGTCAGGTTTCCAAATATCCTCACAAATTGGAATTCCTATTTTAATACCTCTAAAATTAAATGTTTGGGAAGACTCACCTTGATTAAACACTCTTTTTTCATCAAATACACTATAATTAGGTAAACTTTTCTTTTTACTAATACCAATTATTTTCCCATTATCAATAAAAGCTGCTGAATTAAAAATTTTATCACCCTCTTTGATTGGAACACCAATTATAATTCCAATATTGATATCTTTTGTATGTTTAACAATTTCCTCTAGACCGTTTAAACAAGCATCTAGATAGGAACCCTTTAAGACTAGATCTTCAGGTGGATAACCAGAAATAAATAGTTCAGAAAAAACTATTAGATCTGAACCTTTTGATTTTTCAATAGCTATCGTCTCTATAGCTTTAGCAATATTTCCATCAATATCGCCTACTGTGTTATTTAATTGTGCAATAGTAATTTTCATTCTTACATCCAAAAAACAATTCATACCTTGCTTAAAGCCTATGAACAACTTAAAGATTGGTATCTTAATTGACTATATGTAATATATCAAAAGAGATTACATAAAATATTAATAAAATGAGATTAAAATGAGCAAAATTATCAGTAAAGAAATTCATCTACTTTCTAGGCCAAATGGAGAACCAAAAAGTGAAAATTTTAAACTAGTAGAAAATGAAATCAATCCAATACAGCAGAATCAAGTACTTGTAAAAAATTTATGGATGTCGGTTGACCCTTATATGCGCGGTAGAATGATTGATAGGAAAAGCTATATTCCGCCTTTTGAGGTTGGTAAAACTCTTGAAGGTGGAGCGATAGGAGTAGTTATTGAGTCAAATTCTCCAGATTTTAAAAAGGGGGATTATGTTAACTCCAACTATGGTTGGAGAGAATATTTTTCTTCAAATGTTAGCTCTTTAAGTAAGATTAATCCTGACATTGGACCATTGCAAGCATATTTAGGCACTCTTGGAATGCCAGGAATGACAGCATATGTTGGTTTATTAAGAATTGGTGAACTTAAAGAGGGAGAAAATGTATTAGTATCAGCAGCAGCTGGTGCTGTTGGAACGGTAGCATGTCAAATAGCTAAAGCAAAAGGTTGTAAAGTATACGGAACTGCTGGTTCTGAAGAGAAATGTCATTTTCTTGAAAATGAACTTGGAATAGATA